>NZ_FQVJ01000046.1 GCF_900129125.1 Acidocella aminolytica 101 = DSM 11237
CTTTGGCGCCGGCGTTGTGGCCGTCGCCGTGGTGGGTCTTACGGAATCCGGCCGTACCTTGGTGATTTTTCAAGGGGCCGGTGGCTGGCTCCTGATCACCTGGGGTTGGGCCCTGGCGGTGACCATGGCGATTTATGTCGCGGGCGGGGTGACCGGCGCGCATCTAAATCCTGCTGTGAGTCTGGCCTTCGCGGTCAAGGGCGATTTCCCCTGGCGTAAGGTGATACCTTATTGGATCGCTCAGGTCGCGGGTTGCTTCATTGGCGCGGCCATTGTGATGCTGGATTATTTCAAGGCCATTAATGCCTGGAATCTGGCGCACCATGTTGTTGACCGTACCGCATCTGGCGGGCTGACAACCTTCAGCATCTTCGCCACCTTCCCGGCACAATATTTTGGTTCCAATATGGGGCTGCCGTTTATCGATCAGGTGATCGGCACGTTCTTCCTGGTGCTGTTCGTGCTTGCCATTGTTGACAACACCAATGTCGGTCCGCAATCCAACATGGCGCCGTTTCTGGTTGGTATGGCGGTCGCAGCGATCGGCATGTCCTTCGGTGTAGATGCCGGCTATGCCATCAACCCCGCCCGTGACTTTGGCCCGCGCTTGTTCACCTGGGTTGCTGGTTGGGGCCCGAATGCCTTCCCTGGGCCGCACGGTTACTGGTGGGTGCCAATTTTGGGACCCTTAGTAGGCGGTCCGCTCGCGGTCTATGTCTACAAGCTGTTCATCAGCGATACGCTGGCAGCCCGTAGCGCCAAGTTGAAGGCGGCGGAACCAAAGCCGACCCAAAGCGGGATCGGGTTCGGCCTGGAGAAGCTTCAGCATGCGCTGGATGAGTTGAAGCAGAACCATACGCCTGCAGAATAAAAAGATTTCGGGAGCCGGGCTTTGAGTTCGGCTCCTTTTCTTTTGGCGAACGGAAAATAGGGGGATCGGATGAAAAAACTAATCAATGCCGCCGATAAAGTTGTGGATGAAGCGCTTGCCGGAATGGCGGCCGCGCACGGCGATCTTATCAAAGTTCATTTCGAGCCGAACTTCATTACGCGAGCGGATGCGCCGGTGCGGGGGAAGGTCGCGCTGGTTTCTGGCGGCGGCTCGGGCCATGAGCCGCTGCATGGCGGTTTTGTCGGGCGCGGTATGCTGGATGCGGCTTGCCCAGGTGCTGTGTTCACCAGCCCCACGCCAGACCAGATTCTCGCCGCCACCAAGGCGGTCGATGGCGGTGCGGGCGTTCTGCATATCGTGAAAAACTACACCGGCGATGTGCTGAATTTTGAAATGGCCGCAGACCTCGCAAAAGATGAAGGCGTGAAGGTGGAAGCCGTGATCATTGACGATGACGTGGCGGTGCAGGACAGCCTTTACACCGCCGGGCGGCGCGGCGTGGGTGGCACGGTGCTGGCGGAGAAAATCTGCGGTGGCGCGGCGGAGGCCGGGCAAGATCTTGCCGCCGTGGCAGAACTTTGCCGCAAGGTGAACAGCAATGTAAGGTCCATGGGGCTTGCGCTGACGCCTTGCACGGTGCCCCATGCGGGCAAGCCGAGCTTCACGCTGGAAGAGGATGAGATTGAATTTGGCGTGGGTATTCATGGCGAGCCGGGACGTAAGCGGATCAAAATGGAATCAGCCGATAAGCTGGCCGAGATGTTAATGGAGCCGATTATCGCTGATTTGCCCTTCAAATCCGAGGACAAGGTGCTGCTGTTCGTGAATGGCCTGGGCGGCACGCCGTTGGTGGAGCTTTACATCGTGTTCCGTAAAGCGGCGGAGATTGCCAAGGCGCATGGGCTGACCATCGCGCGGTCCCTGGTGGGGCCGTATATTACCAGCCTGGAAATGGCGGGCACATCTATCTCGTTGTTGAAGCTGGATGATGAGATGCTGCGTTATTGGGATGCGCCGGTGGTTACGCCGGGGCTGCGCTGGGGCGCTTAAGCGGGCAAAAGTTTGTGGTGCTGGCTTGGTTTATAGAAACGTGGCACCACAAAAATTTTTTGCTCTGAAATTTATAAGAGGGCCAAGGGAAAATGTCTGAACTGCTGGATGTGCCGGTGCTGACCGCCTGGTTGAAGCGTGCTGATGAAATGGTCGCAGCCCGCCAGACTTATCTGTCCGATCTCGACGCCGCCATTGGCGATGGTGACCATGGCGCCAATTTGGCCCGTGGCTTTCATGCAGTGACCGCCAAGCTCGGAACGCCGGCAGACCCCGCCGCTTTGTTTAAAACCGTGGGTATGACGCTGATCGGCACGGTGGGCGGTGCGTCCGGCCCGCTCTATGGTTCGATGTTCGTGGAGATGGGCAAGGCTGCAGCGGGCAAGTCCGCTCTGGACGCCGCTGCCTGGGCCGACGTGCTGGAGGCGGGGGTGAAAGGTGTGGCCGCGCGTGGCAAGGCCGTGCCGGGTGAAAAAACCATGCTGGATGCACTTACCCCCGCAGTGGCGGCGGCGAAGGGTGCCGCCGGGCTTTCCGCCGCGCTCAGTGCCGCTGCCGAGGCAGCGCTGCAAGGGGCGGAGGCTACGGTGTCGATGATCGCCCGCAAGGGCCGCGCCTCTTATCTCGGCGAGCGCTCGGCGGGCCATGCGGACCCTGGCGCAACCTCCGCCGCATTGCTGCTTTCCGCCCTCGCGGAAGCGGCGCGTTAACCCACGGGAGCCTGCATAATGGATGGATTGCCGACCGGGTTGCTACTGGTCTCGCACAGCCTTGCTCTGGCCCAGGCGACGGAGGCGCTGGTGCGGCAAATGACCGGCGAACGCTTATCTATCGCCTTGGCCGCGGGAACCGGGCCGGACAGGGCCGATCTGGGCACTGACCCGCTGGCGATTTTAGAGGCGGGTGAAGCCCTAGCCGCCTGCCAGGACATTGTGGTGCTGATGGATATTGGCAGTGCCGTGCTGAGTGCAGAAATGGCGGTGGATCTGGCGGAGGAGCCGTTAAAGACCAAGCTGCATCTGGCCGCTGCACCGTTTGTGGAGGGGGCGTTAGCGGCCGGTGTGGCCGCTGGCGCTGGTATGCCGGTTGCCGCCGTGCTGACCGAGGCCGCCGCCGGGCTGCGTCCCAAACTCACCGCTTTGGGCGGGCAGGAGGAAACAACCACCCCCGCCTTGCAGGCCAGCCTGATCCGCAAGGTTACGCTGGGAGACCCCAACGGGCTGCATCTGCGCCCGGCCGCGCGTTGCGTGGAAGCTGCTTCGCGCTTCGAGGCCACGTTGTGTCTGCGCTTTAAAAACCGTGAAGCGGGGCTGGACAGCCTTACCGCCCTCATGGCCCTGGGCGCCAAAGGTGGGGAAGTGGTGACAATCGAGGCCGGCGGGCCGCAGGCTGAGCAGGCCGCGGCCCGGCTGGCCGCCATTCTCACAGAAGTGCCTGCCACGATTGACAAGGTTCTGGAGGCGCCCAGCGGTGCCGGACCGGTGCCCATTTCCCCCGGACGTGTCTCCGGCAGGCTGATGGCGGTGGACCGGCATCAGCCGCCAATCCCTGACACTGCGACGGAAGCGCCCGAAGCTGGCTGGATCGCATTGCTGGCGGCTATTGAGACCGTGCGGACGCATCTGGGGGACGATGACATTCTGGCCGCGCAGGCGGCGCTGCTCAGCGACCCCGCCATTCTTACCCCGGCTAAGGCAGGGGTGTTTGAGCATCGCCAGCATCCCGCCGCCGCGTGGCAACAAGCCTTTGCCCATGCCGCCGCAGGGTATGAGGCGCTGGACGATGCTTATCTGCGTGCCCGCGCCAAGGATGTGCGGGAGGTTGGCAATGAGGTGCTGCGTGCTCTGCTGGGTGGCGGCGGGCTGGAGTGGCCGACGGACCCAGCGATTATTTTGGTCGAGAACCTCACCGCTGCTGAGGCCGCCGCCCTGCCAGCCGAAGTACTCGGCGTGCTGGATAGGCATGGCGGGCGTACCAGCCATGCGGCCATCATGCTCCGTGCCGCCGGTGTGCCTTGCTTGGGCAGCGTGGTGTTGGGGAGTATTCCCGACACATTGGCGTTCGATGGCGCCACGGGTGAGATGGTTCCAAATCCGGATGCGGCGGCCCGCAAGGCCTTCACCCCGGCGCAGGCCGCCAGTACCGGCCCGGCCAGCATCATATTGCCCGATGGCTGCGGGCTGGAATTCTGGGCGAATGTCGCTGGGCCGAAGGATGCCGCTCTAGCCGCGCAATCCGGCGCGTTTGGCATCGGCCTCGCCCGGACAGAGATGCTGTTTCTGGACCGGGTGGACTGCCCCCCGGAAGAAGAACAGACCGCGCGGATCAGCGCCATGCTGGCCCCTTTCAAAGGCCGTCCGGTCACTGTGCGGCTGCTGGATGCCGGAGCGGATAAGCCCGTACCCTTCCTGCATCTGGCACCGGAGGAAAACCCCGCCCTTGGCGTGCGCGGTGTACGCGCCTTGCTGAAACATCCCGACTTCACCGCCGCGCATTTGCGCGCCATTTTGCGCGCGGGGCAGGGGCATGACCTGCGCGTGATGGTGCCGATGGTCACCTTCCCGAAGGAGATGCAGACCCTGCGCGGCTGGCTGGAGCAGGCCTGCCAGGAGACCGGGCTGCCATGCCCGTCTCTGGGCGCCATGGTGGAAGTCCCCGCCGCTGCGCTGACCATGCCCGATTTGGTGCCGGTGTGCGATTTCTTCTCCATCGGCACAAACGACCTCACTCAATACACATTGGCGGCTGAGCGTGGGCATCAGGAGCTTGCTGCCTTTGCCAACCCCGCCAATGACGCGGTGATTGGCCTTTGTGCCCGTGTGGTGCGCGAGGCGGGTAGCCGGCCCGTCTCTGTCTGTGGCGAGGCAGCTGGCGACCCGCAAGCTGCGAGCAGGCTGGTAGAGGAAGGTGTACGCAAGCTCTCAATGGGCGCCGCGCGGCTGGGGCCTATCCGTGCACTTTGGCAAGGGCGTGACTAACGCCCCTGCCGTCAGGGCATCAAACCGTCTCACCGCGCGGACGGGCGGATAGTTCCACCAGCGGGCGGGATGTTTGCAGATGCGCTTCGATTTGTTCGAGTGAGATGCCGTTTGTCTCCGGCACGCGGACCAGGGTGAAGGCCACGCCGGCAAGGCAGACGACAGCGAACAAAATAAAAGTACCCGCCAGCCCGATGCTCTCAAGCAGCAGCGGGAAGGCGAAAACTACTACGAAATTGAAGCCCCAATTGCTGACCGAGGCCATGCCCATGCCAATCCCGCGCACACGCAGCGGGAAAATCTCGGACATCACCACAAACGGCAAGGGCCCGAGGCTGATGGCGAAAGAGGCGATATAAGCGGCGAGGCAGACAATCACCATCCATTCCGGCAGCAGGCCGGGCACCAGCACCGCGACCGCGATCAACAGCAGCGAGATGGCCGTGCCAAGAAAGCCGAATACCAGCAAGGGTCGCCGCCCCCAGCGGTCGATCAGCAACATAGCCAAAATGGTCGTGAGGAAGTTCACCATGCCAATGCCGATGGTCGCCAACACCTGAGTCTGTGCGTTGCCGAACCCGGCATGTTCAAAAATCACCGGGGCGTAATAAATAACCGCGTTAATGCCGCTGAGCTGTTGCAGGAAAAACAGCCCCATGCCGACAATCAAAGCGGGTTTCACGTAAGGGGTCATCAGGTCGGAGACATGCGTTGAGGCCTTGGCGCTGCTGCGCACGGCGGCCTCAATCTCATCCAGTTCGGCCTCGATGGCGGCGCCAGCTTTGCGCAGGCGGCGTAGGCTTGCGGCGGCCTCGGTCCGGCCGCGATGCATCATCAGCCAGCGGGGGCTTTCAGGAAGGAAGATGAGCCCGAGAAGAAATAACAGCCCCGGCACGCAGCCAAGCCCGAACATGCTGCGCCAAGTGCCGTCTCCGGTGATGGCAATGCCCATCAGGTAAGAGGCGACGATGCCGAACGTGATCGCGAGCTGATAGGTGGAAACCAGCGCGCCACGGATGGAAAGCGGTGCGGTTTCGGCAATGTAGAGTGGTGCGGTGACGGCGGCGACGCCAATGGCCAGCCCCAGAACAAGGCGTGCCAGCACAAGCTGCCAGATTGCCCCGATGGCGGCGGCGGCCAGCGCCCCAATGGCAAACAAGGCGGCGGCGCCCATTAGCACCCGGCGGCGGCCGAAACGTTCCGTCAGCCGCCCGGCGATAATCGCCCCGGCCAGCGCGCCCAGCGGCACGGCGGCGCTCATAAAGCCGTCCACGAACTGGCTCAGAGGGTAATCCTTGACGAGTAGAGGCCGCGCAACGCCGATAATGCCTTCGTCATATCCGAATAACAAACCGGCGATCGCCGCAATCGCGACGAGAAAATACAGCATTGGGTTCCTCTCCTTTTACGCGCCGGCCATCACTCGCCAGGCCATGATCCCAGATACCGCACGCGACAGCCGCGTGCCAGATTCGTTTCAATCAGCTCCAGGCTGCATCCTCTGGTCTCGGGTACCATCATCACCACGAACAGGATCGCTCCGGCGCTGATCAGCCCATAAAGCGCAAATGTGCCCCCAACGCCCAGCCAAGCCAGCAAGGGCGGAAAGCTGGCGGAGACGAGAATATTTGCCCCCCACGCCGCCGCAGCAGCAAAGCCCGTGCCTGCCTCGCGCACGGATTGTGGAAAGATTTCCGACATCAGCACATAGGGCAATGGCCCGAGGCTGATGGCAAAGCCGGTGATGAACACACCCAGGCAGATCAGCGCGATGGCGCCCGCGAGCGTGCTGGTCCCCGCCAGACCCAGCATGACGGCCAACACCAGCAGGCTCACGGTCATGGGCACCAGCCCGAGAATTAACAAGGGCCGCCGCCCAAGCCGGTCGATTAGCCCCATGGCGACAAGGGTGGCCAGCACATTGATGACGCCAATGAAGCTGGTCGCCAAAATTGGTCCGAACGTGCCGCTAAACCCAACCTCCGCGAAGATGGTAGGGGCGTAGTAAAGAATGGCGTCGATGCCGCTGAGATTGGCAAAGGCGAATAGCCCGGTGGCCAGCAGCAACACGGGCCGCAGCCGGGGGCCGAATAGCGTGCGCCAACCCTGGCCGTGAGGCTCCGCCGGGGGCGCGCCGTTTTCCGGCGGCCAGACGCCCCCGCCGCCAATGCGCTCCCAGGCGTGGACGGCTTCCTCGGCCCGGCCTTTGAACAGCAGCCAGCGCGGGCTTTCCGGCAGCAGGGCCAGCCCGACCAGCATGGGCAACGCGGGCAGCGCCCCGGCGGCCAGCATAGCGCGCCAGTTTCCGGAAGGCGTCCATAATAAGCCGACGAGGTAAGAAAGCAGAATCCCGACCGTAATGGCGAGTTGGATGCCAGAGACTAACGCCCCGCGCCAACGGCTGGGGGCTGTCTCCCCAATATAAAGCGGCGCCACGGCGCTGGAAGCCCCAACCGCCAGCCCCAACGCCAGCCGCCACAATGAAAGCAGCAACACCGACTCCGCCGCCGCCGACCCCACGGCCCCAACTGCAAACAGCAGGGCGGCGGCGATCAGCACGGGCTTTTGCCCCCAGCGGCGCGTGGCGCTGCCCGCGATGAACGACCCGGCAAACCCGCCGATCAACACCGTCGCCACCACCGCGCCCTCAGCGCCGGTCAGCAGCCCGAAATGGCCTGAGATAAACGGCAGCGCCGGGGCTATGACCGCCGTGTTGTAGCCGATCAGCAGACCAGACAAGGAGGCCACGGCGGCAATGCCCCAGGCCGTGCCGCTGATGCGTTCTCCGGCCGGGCGGGCCATGTCCGTCATGCGCCTTGCGAAGCCAGTTCCGGCGTGGTGGCGCTCAGGCGCGCGGCCAGCTTCTCGGCATTGCGCAAGGCGGTGGCGGTGATGGTGAGGTAGGAGTTGGCGCTGCCCTGGCTGGGCCAGATGGCGGAATCAACACAAACCAGATTTGCCACGCGGCGGAAGCGCCCATCCGGGTCAGTGACAGAGCTGGATGGGTCCGTGCCCATCCGCAGCCCGCCAAATTCGTGCAGTGCCGCGCCCGCATGGTGCCGCTCTACCCGCGCGACCTGTGCGCCCAACGCCCCGCCAACGTGTTGCACGAAGTCTTCCATCGCCTCCAGCGTGGCCAGATCTTCCGGGGTGCGGTCATTGATCACCGCATAGCCGCGCAGCGGGTCGCCCGGTTGGCCGGTCAGGACCACGCGCGCCTCATCCGTCGCGCGGCTGGCGCCGAAGCAATAATAGAGCAGCGTATCGCCATGGGCCTCGCCGTCGAGCCACATGGTCGCATCCAGCGGGTTGTACCATTTATTGCTGAACATGCCTTGCATCTGCACATGGTAAGGACGGTCCGGCAAAGGAGGGATAAAGAGGTAAACAGCTTTGTGGTGCAGTGGGGCGGGCAGTTTCAGCGCCGCCTGCACAAACAGATGATCCCCGACATAACGGCCCACTAGCGGGTCGATCCGGTCTAGCCCAGCGGCCAGCGCCAGACGTGTGGACTGGACAGCTCCGCCAGCGAGAATCACCTCATCCGCGTGGAGGTCGAGATGCCGACCGCTGCGCCGGTCCAGCACCCGCACGCCGCGCACCGTTGCGCCGTCCAGCAGCAGATCCACTGCCGCGCACTCAGCGGTGAGCGTTAGCTTCGCGCCATCGGCGCGGCGGCCGAATGCGGGGCAGCGCAGCAGCCGGGACACGGATGAGTCAAACCCGCGTGACATGCGCCCGTCGCGCACCGCGCGCGTGTCGATCCCTAAAGGCGGACAGGTTGCGGTGATGCCCGCTTCGGCCAAGCGGGAGACCAGCGGCCCGGTTTCGGCGATGAAATGCGGCACCTCGCCCGTGCCATCATTATAGCCCGAGGCGGAGATCAGCTGTTCCGCGCGCTCATACCAGGGGCGGAAATGATCGGCGTCGTAAGGCCAGTCGTGAAAGTCTGAGTCGATGAAGCGTGGCGTGCAGCCGCCCCAGAATAATGTCCGTCCGCCGACGGCTTCCCAGGCATTATTGTTGGGCGCAAGTTGCCCGGCTTTTGCATCCGCCTCATGAGCTGAATCCGTCCAGACGGTGCGGCGGCGGACCAGGTCATGAATACGCGGCACCATCTCATGCTGGTCGGCAAAGGGGGTGGAGCCGATGTGCTCAGACAGCACAAACGGCCCGGCCTCGATAACCGCCACCCGCAAGCCACGCTGGGCTAACTCAATGGCCGCCGTGACCCCCGATGTGCCGCTGCCAATAACCAGACATTGCGGGGCGATTTCCACAAGCGCGTCAACCGGCGTTTCGAAAATGGAAGATAAGGGCTGCATCGTCATCCTCGGTTTATTTGGTCAACAAGGCGGCGCCAACCTTGCGGAAGGCGGCGATGACGTCGTTCACATCTTCATCGGTCAGGGCTGAGGAGATGCAAAGCAAGGCAGCGCGGCTTTCCATGTCGTCGCAGACCGGAAGGGCGCCGCGCTGGTAGCTGTAATCTGTGGCGAAAGCGTTTGCCGGGTGCGTCCAGGGAAAACCGTCGTGCGAGAGCGAGCGTTTATGCACGAGGCTCGGCACGTTGAAATACCAGTGCATACCCCAGTCACGCATGGTGATGCAGGCGAGGCTGCCGGGATGGCCGCGCACACCCTCGGCCTGCAATGCGGCAGTGAAACGCTGGCACAGCGCGGGGGTGTCATAAATGGTGATGAGAAACGGCCCGGTATCTCCCTCTGGGTCGGGGATCTCCCGCAGGCCAAGGCCGGGCAGGTCCGCGATTGCGTCCCGGATGCGCCATTTCGCGCGGCGCATATTGCCGGTGATTGTCTCCAGCTTGCCCAACTGGGCCAGCGCCATGGCGCCCGTGAGGTCCGACATGCGACTGCCTATGCCCCATAGCTGGTAACGCTCATCCATAGGGTCGAGGCGGCCGTGTTTGTTCCGGGCGAAGCCGAGATCATGCACCGCCATGCAGCGTTTGTAGAGATGCTCGGACTCCGTCACCAGCAGGCCGCCTTCGCCACTGGTCATGTTTTTGTTGAGCTGGAAGCTGAAAATGCCGATATCGCCAAAAGACCCAGCGGCGCGGCCATGCAGGCTGCCGCCAGCGGCCTGGGCGCAATCTTCCACCATGAACAACCCGTGCTCACGCGCGATGGCGGCGATCTCGGCATTGCGGCCCATCGCGCCGCTCATATTCACAAACAGCACAGCGCGCGTTTGCGGGCCGATTTTGCGGCGCATATCAGCGGGGTCCATGCAGAACGTGTTATCGATATCAACCAGCCGGGGAATCGCGCCCAGTCGCACGATGGCGCTGAGGCAGCTTACCCACATATAGCCCGGCACCAGCACCTCGTCGCCCGGCCCCACCTCACCGGCTGCCAGCGCGATATGCAGCGCCGCCGTGCCGCAATTCACGCCCAGCGCATGTGCATGGCCGAATTTGCGGCACCATTCCGCTTCCAGCCGGTCCACCATGTGCTGCGCGTCCAGCCCGTAGAAACGAAACGGGCTTTTCGCGTCCACTACCTGGTCCACCAAAGCGCGTTCTTCCGCGCCAATGAAATGAGCGCCGGGCAATTCCCATGGGAGAGGGGTTGTTCGCACGGGAGTGCCGCCATTGATAGCCAGTGCATCAAGGGTAGGATTATTGGTCAAGTCGTGCTTGATACTCGACATATTATTTCCCCTAAAGAGCGGTTCGCCATGCCTCGTTAGGATGGCGTTAGGTTTTTAGGCCCGGCATTCGGTTGGCCCGAGTGCCGTAATGTTTTCCTAGTGCGAGAAGGTGAGCGTGGCCGGGTATGATTTTGTTAGCGTTGTTCGGGTTCGGCTATGTTGGTCTGCCGGGGTGTATTTAGTTTTTCTGGTCTTGGCTTGTGTTTTGTTGTTCGCCTTGAAAAGCCGAACGTAATTTCTGTGCCGATCTCCCATAAGGCGGATAAAAATACGATTACTGATTTGATAGAAAAATATGAAATAGGAGTAAATGGAGGAATAATAATATATATGAATTAAATGCCGAATTTAGAGTTTTTCTGAGCATTTTACGGTGTGGCACGTATTAATGACGTTGGCGTTATTGGTTGAAAAAGCAGTCTCTTTGACGAGTTGCTTGCTTCTGTATCGGGCTTTTGAAAATCAAAAATGGTTTTCCGGCAGTGTTTGAATTGTTCTGCTCACATCATTTTAAAAGATAGCGCTATCATCAGGAAGAAACGGCTGGGTCAGAGGTGCAAATAAGCCGAAAACAACCGCGAAGCCATGGCGGCGAGGTGCATTGCGTAAAGATGGTTGGGGACGTAGGCTCCATTACGGAAGAGGGCATTGATGGTCCTCATGGCCATCACCGTTTGGGCTTCAGTGCCGGACGCCAGTTAGAATCATCCCGGATCAACAGGGAGACACGATGCTATGTCTGGTAACAAAACCCATTCGGGTCCGCGCGCCCCCCGCGCCGCTGCATTCATAGGCCCTTATGGTGGCGGCAAGACCAGCCTGTGTGAGGCGCTGCTGGACGCCGCTGGTCTGCGGTTGCGTCATGCCGGGGACACTCGCACCCCTGAACCCGGAACCGAGACAAAGCTGGTGAATTGCAGCTTTCTGGAAGACCGCTGGTCCTTGCTCGACTGTCCCGGCTCCATTGAGTTTCAGGCTGAGGCCACCGCCGCGTTGGCGGTGGCGGATATAGCGGTGGTGGTGGCGGACCCGGACCCGGCGCGTGCCATGGCGCTACGCCCGGCCTTCGCGGCGCTGGAGGCCGCCGGAACCCCTTTTATTCTGTTCATCAACAAGGTGGACACGCTGGCTGTGCCGCCCGCTGAGCTGATTGCTGCCTTGCAGGCTGAAACTGCAACCAAGCTTGTCCCTCGGCAATTACCGTTGATGGAGCAGGGCAAGGTGGCAGGATATGTCGATCTCATTTCAGAACGTGCTTACCGTTATCGCGAACGCCAACCATCCGAGATGATTCCTGTGCCCACAGGTGTTGCCGCCGATGAGCAGGCGGCCCATGACGAGCTGGTGGACACGTTAGCCGACCGCGATGACAGCCTGCTAGAAAAAATCGTTGAAGGGGAGGCGGTGAGCGCGACGGAGCTTTTCGCTCATCTGCGGCATGATCTTGGGGAGGGGAAGCTTGCCGAGGTCATGTTCGGTGCCGCCACTCATGGCAACGGCGTGCAGCGGCTCTGGAAGGCTTTGCGACACGACACGCCCGAGCCCACGCAAACTCGTGCTCGCCACAGGATTGAGACTGAAGGCGGGGCGCTCGCGCAGGTGTTCAAGGTGTCTTATGCCGGGCAGGCGGGTAAGCTGGCTTATGCGCGCGTCTGGCGTGGCCCGTTGCAGGACGGCGCGGCCGATGGACAGATGCGCGTGGGCGGCATTTTCTCCTTCCCTGGTAACGAGACGCAGAAATTGCCGCAGGCCGAGACGGGCGATGTGGTGGCGCTGGGCCGGCTGGATGGCGCGGTGCCCGGCACTGTGTTTGGCGCCGCCGAAGGTATCTTAACACTTCCCGCGCCTCCGCCGCCGGTTTACGCCCTGGCCATTGCCGTGCCGGATCATAAGGACGATGTGCGCCTCTCCACCGCATTGGCTAAGGTGCTGGAGGAAGACCCGGCCCTTAGTCTGATGCGCGATGCAGAAACCGGCGACACATTGCTGGCGGGGCAAGGCGAGGCGCATCTAGCCCGCGCGCTGGACCGGCTTAATAAAGGCTGGGGGCTGAGTGTAAGCGCCGCCCGGCCAAAGCTGCGGCTGAAAGAGACTATCAAACTCACGGTGCATGAACATTCCCGCCTGAAGCGCCAGACCGGCGGGCACGGCCAGTTCGCGGATGTGAAGCTGGAGATCGCCCCCCGCCAGCGCGGCGAAGGATTCAGCTTTACCGACAAAGTCACCGGTGGCGCGGTGCCGCGGCAATATATCCCGGCTGTGGCGGCGGCCGCTGAGGAAGCGATGGCGAAGGGGCCGTTCGGCTATCCGGTGGTGGATGTCGCGGTGACGTTGCTCGATGGTGGGTTTCATTCAGTGGATAGCTCGGACATGGCCTTCCGCACCGCCACGCGCAACGGCATTGCCGAGGCTTTGACTAAGGCAGAGCCGGTGCTGCTGGAGCCGGTGCATCGTGTTACCATCAGCGCCCCCAATATGTTCACCTCCACGGTGCAGCGCCTGCTGTCCGGCAAGCGCGGGCAGATTATGGGCTATGGAGAAAAACCCGCCTGGCCCGGCTGGGACGAAACCCAGGCGTTGCTGCCGGAGGCCGAGACGCACCGGCTGATCCTTGAATTGCGCTCCCAAACCGCGGGGCTGGGCGGGTTTGTGCATGAGTTCGATCATCTGGCCGAGGCCTCGCCCAATCTGGCGGACCGCGTTGCCCGGCAGGCCGCGCAATAATCAATAAATGGGGATAGACTATGAATATCGTGGCCTCGTTTGCGCCGTTTATTATCTTCTCGGTCTTGAACGGGTCCGTCAGCTTGCCATTGGCATTGGGGGTTTCAGCGGTGATTTCTGCCGTCTTGATTATCCGCAGTGTCATGCGCGGCGCCTCCTTGAAGATATTGGAGGTCGGCAGCGTGGTGCTGTTTGCGGGGCTGGCGGTTTATAGCGGGCTGTTTGACGCGCATGTTTCTCTGATGGCGATGAAGCTCTGCGTGAATATAGGGCTGCTGGCGATTGTGCTGGCGTCCATTGTTATCGGTACTCCGTTTACCGTTCAATACGCGAAGGCGCAGGTACCCCGGGAACATTGGAACAGCCCAGGGTTTCTGCGCGTGAACTATGTTATAAGCGCGGTCTGGGGGCTTTCATTTCTGCTGACCGCGTTGGCGGATTTAGGAGAAATGTATTTCGCCTCCTCAACGGGCGCGCTGGATACAGCTGTGGTCATCGGCTCCATGATTGGCGCGATGAAATTTACCGCCTGGTATCCTGACTGGGTGCAGAAACAAAAAATGGCCGCGCAAGGGTAGGGCCAAGCATAAGAGAGAGGAAGTTGTTGAATGAGGGATAAGACGCGGCAAACGGACCTGATCACCGGCGGCATGGGCTGGACGTCCGATAACCCGCATCTGCGCGACCATTTTGAGCCGGTGGGCGACGAACTGGACCAAGCCGACCTGCCCGTAACCTTTGGGAGGATTCCCGATGATCTGAAAGGGGCCTATATGCGCAATGGCCCCAACCCGCTCTTCAAACCGCTCTCCTACAGTTTCCCAATGGATGGCGACGGCATGATTCATGCCGTTTATTTCGATGAAGGTCGTGCCCGTTATAAAAATCGTTTCGTCCGCACCCGTGGTCTGGCGGTTGAACGCCGCGCTGGGCGGGCCGTGTATGGTGGGTTGCTCAGCCCCGTGCCGGTGGACCCGGCGCTGGTGGGCGAGGATGGTGAGCCGGGGTTGTTTAAAAACGGCGCCTTTATCAACATTCTTAGTCATGCCGGGCAGCTTCTCGCCCTTGGCGAGGCGGCGGCCGCGTATGAGATGACAACGGAACTGGACACAATCGGGGAATGGCGCCCAGGCACGGACGCGCCTTTGATTCTCGGCGCGCATAACCGGCATCATAAAGCAACAAAAGACCTATACGCGCTCGATTATCTGGTCGAGGAACCGCTCATCCACGTTCATCAGATCGACAAGGTGGGCAAGCTGGCCCGGAGCTTTTCGGTTTCTCTTGCCGCGCCAAGCATGATTCATGATTTCGTGCTGACAGGGCGTTACATGGTGCTGCTCGTCGGTCCGGCGGTTTTTGATGTTGAAGCCGCGGAGCGCGGAGAGCCTTTGCTGCAATGGCGGCGGGAAATGGGCACGCGGATCGGCGTGATTCCGCTGGATGGCGCCGCTCCGGTCTGGATCGAGGCAGAGCCTTTCTTTGTTTTCCATTTTGCGAATGGCTTTGAGGCGGGCGGAGATATCATCATTGATTACGTCCGTCATGGCCGCCTGCCCATTGGCCCTGCCTCGGGCGATCATCAGCCGCCCCGCTTACACCGGTTGGTGATAGACGTTGCGGCGCGCCGGGCGCGTGACGAGATGATGGCCGATTTCCCCACCGAGTTGCCGCGTATCGATGACCGGTTTGAGGCGCTGCCCTCACGCTTCATCTTCACGCCTCTGCGCACCGCCAGCCTTACGCTGGTCAATGCGCCAGGAGGCACCTTTAACGCGGTGGCGCGGTTTGATACCAAAACCGGCCAAGTTACGCGGCATGATTTCGGTAACCGCGCCTCAGGCGAGCCGGTTTTTATTCCACGTCCCGGCGCGGTGGATGAATCGGCGGGTTACATCTCCGTTTTTGTTTATGACCCGGTCAGCAGATCCAGCGATCTGGTGTTGCTGGACGCGCAGGATATCGCGCGGGAACCTGTCGCGGTGATCAAGCTGCCGCAGCGCGTGCCCATGGGGCTGCATGGCAACTGGATCAGAGCGTAGCTCATGCGGCCTTAAACCGCGTGCAGCACTGCGCCGCTGCTGCGCCAGAGCATGTAAGCGGCGACTACAAAGATCAGCCCGGCGAATACTGTGGTTAACATGCCTCGTTCAGCCGCCAGCCGCCGGGCCGCCGCCGCGCCCACCACGCCGCCTACTACACCGCCGAGGATGAAAATCATCGCCAGCATCCAGTCCACCATGCCGGAGAAGGCGTAATTCAGCGCCGTGGTCAGTCCAAAGGCGGCCACCGCCACCAGGGAGGTGCCCACGGCATTGAGCATCGGCATTCTGGTGGAGGCCATGAGGCCCGGCACGATGAGAAACCCGCCGCCAATGCCGAAAAACCCAGAGAAAATTCCGGTGCCAAGCCCAAAGCCCAGCACTTTCGGGGCATTTTCGCGATTGCATTGCGCGCCTTCCTCCCCGGTATGGTGACGTTTTTTAATCATGATGAACGCGATCACGAACATCAGCAGCGCGAACAGGAAGAGCAGCTTCTGCCCATCCACCGCCTTGCCGATTGAAGATCCCGCGAAGGCTCCCGCAATGCCCGCCGCCGCATAGAGGCCACCGCAGCGCCATTTTACCGTCTGGGCCCTGGCATGGTTGGCAAGGCCGGTCAGCGCATTGGCGGCCACCGCCAGTGCGCTGGTGCCGATAGCGATATGCGCGTTGGGCACCCCCACCAGATACACCATCAGCGGCACGGCGAGGATGGACCCGCCGCCGCCAACCAGCCCCAGTGTAAATCCTACCACTCCGCCGCTGCCCGCGCCGAGTGCATATTGAACCATATCCAGGGCCATGTTCGTTTCTTTCAGGCTTTCTGTTGCGCAGTGGCGGCAAGGGCTTTGGGGGCGGCTAGCCATTCCCGGCCTTTCAGCATGTCTTGCCAATAAACCCAGGGCAGAACACGGTCTTTCAGGAACCATGCGGCGCGGGTGGGTTTAGTGCCGTCCAGTATCCAGGTGGGGAAGGTGGGAGTGATTTTGCCGCCATAGCTGAATTCAGCCAGCACGATCCGTCCGCGCTCCACCGTGAGCGGGCAACTGCCATAGCCGAGATAAGCGGCGGTGAGGGGCTTGCCTTCCAGCTGCGCGAGCGCATTCACGGCCACAACAGGCGCCTGCTGGCGCACTGCGGCGGCGGTTTTGGCGTTGGAGGCCGCGCACCCATCTCCCAGCGCGAAAACATTGGGGTAGGTGGGGTTTTGCAGCGTGGTCTCATTCACCGCGGCAAACCCGCTGGCGGCGGCCAGCTTGCTGGTTTTGATGCAGTCCGGTGCCACTTGCGGCGGCACGGCATGCAGCATGTCGAACTCACGTTCGATGATCTTCGTGCCCTCCGGTGTTTTCTGCTCAAATCGTGCCACCCGGGCGAGGCCGTCCACGCCCACCAACTTGGTCTCGAAGTTAAGCTGGATGTTGTAGCGTTTCACATACTCCATTAATGCGGGCACGTAAGCGGCCACGCCAAACAACACAGCCCCAGCATTGTTGAACTCGACCGATATATCCTTCAGTCGCCCGGCCTGCAGCCAGCGGTCGCAGCTCAGATACATCGCTTTTTGCGGCGCGCCCGCGCATTTGATCGGCATGGGCGGCTGCGTGAAAATGGCCCGGCCGGACGTCAGCTCGGACGCCAGCTTGTTGGTGTAGGGAGCGAGGTCGAAACGGTAATTGGAGGTTACGCCGTTGTGGCCCAGCGCTTCGGTAAGGCCAGGAATTGCCTCCCACGCCAGGCGGATGCCTGCGGCCACCACCAGTACGCGATAAGTGGCATCGCTGCCATCCGCCAGGATCACGCGGCTTTCATCCGGCGCGAAGCTGGTGACGGTGGCTTTAATCCAGTGCACCTCACGGGGCATCACCTGAGCGGTCGGGCGACAGGTGACTTGCGGCTGAAACACGCCAGCGCCAACCAGCGTCCAACCAGGCTGGTAATAATGCACGTCAGAGGGTTCGATGATGGCGATGCTCAGCCCCTTGCGGCGCTTGAGCATGCTGGCGGCGGTGGCAATGCCCGCACTGCCGCCGCCCACAATCACCACGTCATAAGTTCTTGCATTATTGCTGGTTTTGGGCGTTTCAGCGGTTAGGCGCCGTGCGGCTTCAAACAACGCTTCAGACCGCGCGCCGGTGCGGCAATAAGCAAAAACCGGTCCGGGCAGGCTGGCCAGGGCCTCGGCCATCTTACGCGCATCGGCGGGGCTGACATCGCGGGAGGTTACGGGCACATGGGCAAAACCCAGCCCGGCCTGCTTGGAGGCCGCGTGGATCTCGGCGGCGCTGGGCTGGCCGTTATCCTCGCCATCCGGCCGGTTGCAGATGACGGATCGAAAGCCTTTATCGGCAAGGCTCAGCAGATCCTCCGGTCTGATCTGAGATGAAACGGAAAAGTCCGGTGTCAGAGATCTGCTATTCATTGGCTTACTTCCCCATTACGCCGGGGGTTTTGGCGCCCTCCATGGGCGTGCTCCGGCTGGTTATGATTTTGAAAACCAACATGCCGGCGAGCATGGCCAGCACGAAGATAGCTGCCTCACGCGGAGCCAAAGCGAGATCCGCGATCGCTGGGCCGGGGCAGAGACCGGCAATGCCCCACCCAACGCCGAACAAGGCCGCGCCGCCGATGAGTCGCGCATCCAGCCCGGTTGTGTCCGGCAGGCTGAAACGCGGCGCCGCCAGGGGCGCGCGCAATTTGGCCTGGATACGCCATGCCAGCCCCATCGGGATCAGCGCGCCGCCCATCACGAACATCAAGGTTGGGTTCCAGGTGCCGAAAATATCCAGAAAGCCGCGCACCTTGGCGGGGTCGGACATGCCGGAAAGGGCCAGGCCTGCGCCAAACAGCGCCCCGGCCAGCAGTGCGAAGGTCAGTTGTTTCATGATATCCCCAGCAGACGCATTAGTGCCACGGTAGCGAAACCGCTGGCCATGAACACCAGCGTTGCCGAGATTGAACGACGGGAGAAGCGGGACATGCCGCACACCCCATGGCCGCTGGTGCAACCGGAACCCAGCCGGGTGCCAAACCCGACCACCAGCCCCGCGATAATCAGCGTGGCGATGTTGGGCGGAAAATGAAGGCTCACCCCGCCCAACGCCCGCGCCATTAAAAACGCGCCTAATGGCAGGCCGACGATAAAGAAAATCGCCAAGGATTGCGGCGCTCCGGCATCAGCCAGTCCCACGGCCCGGGCGCCCAAACCGCTAATCCCTGCGATCCGCCCCAGTCCCAGCAGCATCAAGGCTGACGCACAGCCAATCATCAACCCGCCCAGCAGGCCGAACATCCACGCTTCAGGCATTATAATACTCCCCAAAACCTTGCCTGATTAAACAGCGTTCAACGGAATTTTTAGATAACGTATTCCGTTGTTTTCCGGTGGCGGCATGTGGCCGCCGCGCATATTTACCTGTACGGAAGGCATGATGAGCCGCGGCATGGCCAAGGTGGCGTCGCGGGCTTCGCGCATGGCCACGAATTCATCCTCGGTGATGCCGTCATGCACATGAACATTGCTCCTGCGCTCGGCGCTGACGGTGGTTTCCCAGGCATAGCGGTCACGTCCCGGGGCCTTGTAATCGTGGCAGAGGAAGATGCGCGTGCGCTCCGGCAGGGAGAGCAGGCGGCGGATGGAGCGGAAAAGCTGGCGTGCATCGCCACCCGGAAAATCCGCCCGCGCGGTGCCGTAATCGGGCATGAATAACGTGTCGCCGCAGAACACCGCATCGCCGATGACGTAAGCGAGGTCAGCGGGGGTATGGCCGGGCACATGCAACGCCATGGCCTTGAGATTACCGATCTGGAAGCTATCACCATCCTTAAAGAGATGGTCGAAATCAGACCCGTCCCGCGCGAATTCAGTGCCTGCATTAAACAGCTTGCCGAAGATGTTCTGTACAGTGATGATCTCAGCGCCGATGGCGAGTTTGCCGCCCAGCTTGCCCTGCAAATAAGGCGCGGCGGAGAGATGGTCCGCATGGGCGTGGGTCTCCAGCAGCCATTCCACCGTCAGCTTCTGCTCCTGCACATAAGCGATGATGGCGTCGGCTGACTTGAAGGAGGTCCGGCCCGAGGCGGGGTCGTAATCCAGTACGCTGTCGATAATGCCGGCATGCCGGGTTTCCGGGTCATGCACCACATAGCTGACTGTGAAGGTCGGCTCATCGAAAAACGCTTTCACGGGCACGGCGCCTGCCTGTGTTCCAGAGATCAGGCGGGCGGCTTGGTCGAGAACGTGGTCTGACATGGCTGTTGCCTTTAATTCATATTTACATTATCTATGTAATTAATAAACTAAGCTTGCGTCAAGGGGCTGCTTCGGGAATCTACCCGCTGGAGATTGATATTCTGATGGATGACCCGAGTTTCCGGCCTGCCTCGCCACCCAGGCCGTTGCGTATTGGCGATACAGCGCCGGATTTTCAGGCCCGCACCACAATGGGGGAGGTGAAGCTCTCCGGCTATCGTGGTCGCTGGCTAATTTTCTTTTCACACCCGGCGGACTTCACCCCAGTCTGCACCACGGAGTTTGTGGCGCTGGCGCGTGAGGCTGCACGGTTTGAGGCGCTGAATTGCGCGTTGCTGGGCCTCTCGGTGGACAGCCTGTTCTCGCATCTGGCGTGGATCCGCGCGATCCGCGACGCGTTCGGCGTTACGGTGCCGTTTCCGTTGGTGGAAGACCCGAGCATGGCGGTGGGCCGCGGCTATGGCATGGTGGATGAAACCGCGCCGGACAGCGCCACCGTGCGCGCCAGTTATTTTATCGACCCGCAAGGCATTATCCGGGCAATGACTTGGTATCCGCATAATGTCGGGCGCTCGGTAGAGGAGACGTTGCGGCTGCTGGCGGCGCTGCAAAGCACGGCGGACGACAAGGCGCTGGCGCCCGAAGGCTGGAAGCCAGGTGAGACATTGCTGGCCCCACCGGCTTCTTCGATGGCTGAGATGCAGGACGGGGCGGATTGGTTCTGCCATGGGGTAAAGGCGTGATGGCCCTTTATCAGGACCGCGCCCGCGCGGATGCGGCGGTGGAGATGCTGAAGGTTTATGCTCAGCCGCAGCGTTTAATGATTCTCTCTTGCCTGCTGGAAGGTGAGCGGACAGTTAGCGAAATTGATGCCGCCGCCAGCATTGGCCAGCCCGCACTCAGCCAGCAGCTTGCCGGGCTGCGGCGCAATAATCTGGTGCGGACCCGGCGCCAGGGCACCCAGATTTTTTACACGCTGGCGGATGAGCGGGTGGAGCTGTGCGTGCGCTGTATGGAAGCGATGCTGGGCGGGCAGGAAGCACAGCAGGAGTTGCTGCGCCGGGCCATAGACCCGCCTCGGCCCGCTTTACCCTCACGCCCGGCGGGGGCAGCATCCTTCGCGCGGGTTTTGAGCAAATAGGGTTAGCGCCGCGCCGGTGGCAGAAAGGCGGGCGGCTATGGTAGGTAGCAACAGCCCCAAATGCCGGGGGTTGGCTAAACCCTGATAACCATAGCGAGGCCCTGATGCAGGACCACGACCACCATCACCACGATCATGATCACGGCCATGACCATCATCACGATCATGGGCATCATCATGGGCTGGGCGGGCATAGCCATGCGCCAGCCAGTTTCGGCCGGGCATTTGCCATCGGGCTGGCGCTGAATCTGGCCTATGTGGCAGGAGAGGCGGTTTATGGCGTGCTGGGCCATTCACTCGCGCTGCTGGCGGATGCGGGGCATAATTTGGGAGATGTGTTGGGACTGGCCGCCGCCTGGATGGCGACCTGGTTGGGCGGCAAGGCGCCGAGCGCACGTTATACTTACGGGCTGCGGCGGTCTTCGATTCTCGCGGCGCTGAGCAATGCGGTGCTGTTGCTGCTGGTAACTGGCGGCATTGCCTGGGAGGCCGTGCAGCGCTTCATGCAGCCTGCGCATCCAGCGGCCCATATTATCATGGTAGTGGCGGCGGTTGGAATTTTCGTGAACGGCTTTACCGCGCTGTTGTTCATGTCCGGCCGCAAGCATGATTTAAATCTACGCGGGGCCTTTATGCACATGCTTTCCGACGCGCTGGTGCAGGCGGGAACCGTGGTGGCGGGCGCGGTGATTTTGCTGACAGGCTGGAGCTGGATGGACCCGTTGGTGAGCCTGGTGATCAGCGTGGTGATCGTGGCCGGGACATGGTCGCTATTGCGGGACGCGGTGAATCTCTCGCTGGATGCGGTGCCGACGGGAATCGATGATGAGGCGGTCGCGCGTTATCTGGGTGACCTGCCTGGCATTGCCGCGATTCATGACCTGCATATCTGGGCGTTGAGCACGACCGAGGTGGCGTTAACCGTGCATCTGGTGGGCGATGAAATGGCGAATGGCGAGGCGCTGCTGCCGCGTATCGCCGAGGAAATGAAAGTGCGCTTTGGCATTGGCCATGCGACCATGCAGTTCGAGACGCTGGCCATGGCCGAAACCTGTTTCCTCAGGCCTGACCATGTGGTTTGAGGCGCTGAGAAGTCAGCGCCTCAACCTGTTGGCCCATTAAATTTGCAATTCCCTGAGGTCGTCCAGCAGCCCGCGCCCTGTTGGCTGCCAGCCCAGCTTTTCGCGGGTTTGAGTGCTGGAAGCGGGCATGTCGAGTCCGGCGAAAGGGGCGAGCCAGCCGAAGAAGGCTTGTGCCTCGGACGCGGGGATGGCGTTCACCGGCAAATTCAGGCGCAGGCCGATTGTCTCCGCGATGGCGCGGAGGGTAACACCTTCTTCCGCGACGGCGTGATAGATGGCGTTGGGTTCAGCTTTCTCCAGAGCCAGCCGGTAGAGATGCGCGGCGTCTTGAACGGGGACGGCGGGCCAGCGGTTTTCCCCGTCTCCAATATAGGCGCATTGGCTCTGTTGCCGGTAAACCCCGGTGAGATACGTGATGAAGCCCTGTTTGGCCGTGTCATGCACCTGCGGCAGGCGGACCGCACCGGCATTGCAGCCACTGGCCCAGGCGGCGGCTTCTGAAACGCGGGGGAAGTCGGGGGAGGGCTTGTCTGTCTCGGTTGCAATGCGGCCGGTGGCGAGCAGCCCTAGCCCGGAAGTGACCAGCAGCGGCCGGTTGGAGCCTTTGAGCACGGACCCGATCGCCTCGATCGCACGGCGGTCAATTTCAGCGTTTTCGGCGAATTTTGAGAAATCATGGATGAAGGCGAGATGGATGACACCATCCGCCGCCGCCGCGCCCTGGCGCAGGCTTTCAAGATCAGTGAGATCACCCTGATGCACCTCCGCCCCTAGGGCGGCCAAGGCGGGCGCTTTCTCTTTCGAGCGGCAGAGGCCAAGTACATGATGGCCCGCACCGATAAGGTCTTTCACCACCTCGGAGCCGATGAACCCGGTGGCGCCCGTTACGAATACACGCATCGAAAATGCTCCAATTTTTGCAGAAGACAAATGTGGGTGGTTTAGTTATCCTGGTAAAGTAGTGAGATTATCATAGTATAATGACTAATAGGATGAGCGGACTGGCCCAGCCCGCAAAGGCTTTGGGCGTATATCTGAAAGACCGGCGGATGAAGCTGGACCCGGTGGCGCTGGGGTTTTCGGCGGGGCGGCGACGCACGCCGGGACTGCGACGCGAGGAAGTGGCCCAGCGCGCCCATATCAGCCCCACTTGGTACACGTGGTTGGAGCAGGGACGTGGCGGCGCGCCCTCAGCCGATGTGCTGGACCGGATCGCCCGCGCCTTGATGCTGACTGATGCCGAGCGTGAGCATTTATTTCTGCTGGGGCTGGGCCGCCCTCCCGAGGCGCGTTACCGCAAGAGCGAGGGCGTGACCCCCCGCCTGCAGCATGTGCTGGATGCGTTGAACCCAGTGCCCGCTTTGATCCGCACCGCGATCTGGGATGTGGTGGCCTGGAATCGCGCGGCGACGGTGATGTTCATGGATTACGCCATGCTGCCGCCCGGTCAGCGGAATATCTTGCGACATTTGTTTCTCGACCCACGCGCCCGCGCCGCGCAGCATGACTGGGTCAGCGTGGCGCGGTTTGTACTGGGATCCTTCAGGGCAGATGCCGCGCGTGCCGGAGCCGTGGCGGAGATGGCGCCGTTGATTGAAGAACTGCGCCGCCTCAGCGCGGACTTCGACAAGATGTGGCAGGAGAATGGCGTGCAAAGCGCTCCGCATGAAGGAGTGAAGGAAATTCGCCACCTAGTGTTGGGGCCGCTGGCATTTGAATTTTCAGCTTTTGCCGTGGATGGGCGCACGGATTTGACGATGGTAGTTTATAACCCGGTAAACGCGGCGGATGTTGAGCGGATTGCAGGGTTGATAAAGCCAGACTGAAGCCGCATCATATGCATGGCTCTTTAACGCCTGTTTTGATCAGTACCCAGTTCATCGGAAAAGCGGTGGCGAAGCCGATGATCATGCCAATTTGCATCACGAACCAGTAAACCGGATAGGGTGGATGGCTCACGCTCACAGCATCTATGAGACCTGTGCGCGGGTAGGGTTTTGATCTGATTTTAAGGGATAAGATCTGGAATTTTCTTTGTTTTTTGTAGAAGAGCGTGAGGCTACCCTCGATGGGTATCAGGCCGGTTGAGTGAAGAGGTTCAGTGTTCGTTTGAGGTTATAAGCGATGGCGGTGAGACGGACCTGAACAGCGGCTTTAGCAAGACCACACCATCGCATTCGTCGTAATCCGTAGCTTCGTTTCCAAGTGCCGAAGATTTTTTCGATTCTGCCACGTACGTGATGTATGGCGCGGTTGTGAGTATTCA
>NZ_FQVJ01000085.1 GCF_900129125.1 Acidocella aminolytica 101 = DSM 11237
GGCCACCCGGCCGCCGGGCGCATTGCGCTTAGCGTGAACGGGCAGATCCGGCAGGAAGGGGATCTCGCGGACCAGATCTGGCCGGTGCCGGATATTGTCGCCACGCTCTCGCGTTTTGTGGCGCTGGCACCGGGAGACCTGATTTTCACCGGCACGCCGGAAGGTGTCGGTGCGATCGTGAAGGGGGATAAGCTGGATGGCGAAATTGTCGGTATAGGCACGCTGCGCACCAGAATCGTTTAAAAATCCCCCGCCTTGGCGGGAGGGCATTTCAGGCTTTGCGCGGACTACAGCGCCAGGCCCAGGATTAAAAAATCTGCTCGCCGTGCAGCACGACGTCCAAACCTTCGCGTTCTTCCTCGCGGGTGACGCGCAGCCCCACCGTGACGTCGGTGACTTTCAGCAGCGCCCAGCTCACGCCTGCGCAGTAAATGATGGTAACGGCCACGCCGAGCGCCTGCACGCCCAGCAGATGCAGCCCGCCCACCGCCGCGCCGTCGGAAAGCGGGCCGAAGGCGAACCAGCCGGTGGCCAGTGTGCCAATAATGCCCGCGATGCCATGCACGCCGAACGCATCCAGACTGTCATCGTAATTGAAGATATGTTTCAGCTCCGTGGCGGTCCAGAAACACACCGCCCCCGCCACGAGGCCGATCAGCAGAGCGGGGCCGGGCAGGATGAAGCCGGATGCTGGGGTGATGGCGACCAGCCCCGCCACGGCGCCAGAAATGGCGCCCAGAACCGAAGGTTTGCCCCGGACGACCCATTCCACGAAGGTCCAGGCCAAAGTGGCGCCCGCCGCGGCAATTTGCGTGACCAGCACCGCCATTCCCGCGCGCCCGTTGGCGCCCATGGCGCCGCCGGAATTAAAGCCCATCCAGCCGATCCAGAGCAGTGAGGCGCCGATGACGGCATAGCTGAGATTCCACGGTGCCATGTTCTCCTGCCCGTAG
Organism: Acidocella aminolytica 101 = DSM 11237; assembly: GCF_900129125.1. GTDB lineage: Bacteria > Pseudomonadota > Alphaproteobacteria > Acetobacterales > Acetobacteraceae > Acidocella > Acidocella aminolytica. Next base: position 954 of record NZ_FQVJ01000085.1, read on the forward strand.
CCAAGCCGTTTACCCAGCATGAGCGCACAGACCAGACCGGTGATGCCGCAGTTAATCTCAACCACCGTGCCGCCTGCGAAATCTGCAATGCCAAGCTGGGCCAGCCAACCGTTTGGCGACCAGACCCAATGGGCCAACGGTGCATAGACTAGGAACGACCAGAGCGTGAAAAACACCAGCAGGGCGGAGAATTTCATGCGGTCGGCGCAGGCGCCGGTGACCACGGCCGGGGTGATGATGGCGAAGCTCATCTGGAACATCAAAAAGACGCTCTCAGGGATGGTGGTGTGTATCGCAAACGGGGTGCCCGCGGCGAGGATGAAGGGCTTGTCCCACCCCGCGCCGAGGCCGGAGAGAAACAGCCGCGAGCCGTCGCCGATGAGGCTGTTGCCGGTGCCGAAGGCCAGCGAATAGCCCGCCAGCATCCAGAGCACGCTGACCAGGGCGCAGAGCATGAAAGACTGCATCATGGTGGCCAGCACGTTCTTTTTCCGCACCATGCCCGCGTAAAACAAAGCCAGCCCCGGCACAGTCATCAGCAGCACCAATACCGTGCACATCAAAACCCAGGCGGTATCGCCCGGTACCACATTTTGCATTTGTTTTTTACCCCGCCCTGACTGCGCTGTTCCGCCCCACGGACGGCGGTTGTTGCCTAATCTCTACGTTGCAGTGCGTCAACGCACGGCCTTTTTTGACGCGCTGGGGGTAAAGTCAGTCGGAGATTTCCAGCGTAGTGCCGGCCTCGGCCAGTAGGGCCGAGATGGTGTCAGGTGGCGGGGCATCCGTATAAAGAGCCGAGATCTGCGAGAGATTGCCGACCTTGACCAAGGCCGGGCGGCCGAATTTGGAATGGTCCGCGACCAGGAACACCCGCCTTGAGTGGCGGATAATGGCCTGGGTACACATCACCTCGTCCAGATCGTAGTCAAACAGCCCGCCATCCTTATCGATGCCGGAGACGCCGATAATTCCGATATCGGCACGGAACTGCTCGAACATTTGGGCCGCCAACGGGCCGGTGACCGCGCCGTCGCGGTTGCGGACCTTACCGCCCGCCATCACGATGGAGCAATTTGCGTTCTCGCTGAGGATTTTGGCGACGTTGATGTTGTTGGTGATGACACGTAGATTCTTATGCGAAAGCAAGGCGCGGGCGGCTTGTTCGGTTGTGGTGCCGATATTGATGAATAGCGACGCGCCATCCGGCACGTCCTGCGCCACCATGGCGGCAATGCGCTGTTTTGGCGCCAGATTGATCACCTGACGCCGCTCATATTCCATATTCTCAATGGAAGAGGCGAGTCCTGCCCCGCCGCGATAGCGCGACAGCCGACCTTCGGAAGCGAGCATGTTCACGTCACGCCGGATGGTCTGCACGGTGACGCCGAAATGCTGGGCCAGCGCCTCGATCGTCTGGAAGCCTTGCTTGGCCACCAGCTCGACGATGCCGCCCTGCCGCTCCTCATTGCTTTGCTTGTCAGACAATCCGCGCTCCCTTCTGCTGTATTTTATCATAAGCCGCCTAGCCCTCCGCTGCCACCACCCCTTATGGCGAGCATTTTGTGTTAAGATGTTGCCATTCGAAGCTTGTTTCCATTGTGCATGTGCGAAATAGGGTTATTTTAATCTATCAAATTTTCGATTGCGAAAATCGAGTGAACAGAT
>NZ_FQVJ01000098.1 GCF_900129125.1 Acidocella aminolytica 101 = DSM 11237
GGAAAGTGTCCACGACCGAGAAAATGGACACCAGTTTGCGTGTGAAGCGCCGGCATAAAGTGTAACCGGTGTGAGCCTCCCACCTCGCGGCGCGGTTTGAATTACTGGACATTGTACCCCTGAATTTGTGTGGGGTGACGCTGTGGAAACTGACGGTCCTAATGCCAGACATCAGCACAGTCATGAGGACATTGACTATCATCGTGTCGAGCTGATCACCGGGCGGCGCCGGCGGCGGGATTGGACGCGGGAGGAGAAGGCGGAAATTCTTGCCGCGAGCGCTGTGCCTGGTGTGGTGATTGCGGATGTTGCGCGCCGTTATGGGGTGAGCCGGGGCCTGCTTTGGACATGGCGCCGGCAGGCGATGAATGATTTGTCGGCGGCAACGACGGGGGATTTTGTGCCGTTGCGTATTGTGGATGACGTGGCTTCCAATCCCGCGGCTGAGCCGGATGGACCGCCTTCCGCCCGGCCCCCAGCTGTGGGATCGATTGAGATAGAGATCGGGCGTACCCGTATCCGTGTGGAAGGCGTGGTTGATCCGGCTGAGGGCATAGCGTTGAAAGTACGCTAAACAACGCTAAGGAAGAACAAAGCGAGACCTTCTGGATCATGAGGTAGCCAGCTTATGATTAGGAACCCAGCCGGCATCCCCTTCGGCCGAAGCACACCAAGTCCATCCGGCTACGGTTTCGAACATCATTAAGCTCTGTCCTACAACGACGGTGAGTTCCATGGCGCTATAGTTGCGGCGCAAGGTCGCAGCCGAATGCTCATCTTCGCGTTCGAGGAAAGCCTCGGGCACCCATCCAGCGAGACCAGAGGCCGAGTGTTCACACCACATCCAACCCGGTTCGTCGTCCTCTCGGCGAACGATTTTTACCACGTCGCCGACGGTGCCAAAGATCGGTGCCTCGTAGCTCCGGTCGTGATCGGCGACCACCTGGCAATTAACCACTTTTATTGGCCTTTTTCATGCTGGCCGGCTCACACCCGAGCGCCTCATTTCTCGATAGATCGTGGAGCGGCCAAGGCCGAGCTGCCGGGCAGCTTCAGCCGGAGAGGTTTTTGCCTCGACTAATTTGATTGCTGCCTCGACTTTTTTCATATCGAGAGGTTGCCGGCCTGGTCTCTTTCCTTTTGCCCGTGCCGCGGCAATGCCGTCCTTCGTCCGCTCCGAAATCAGCCGCCGCTCAAAATGGGCGATGGCACCAAAAACATGGAAGACGAGTTCGCCGGCGGCCGAGGAGGTGTCGATCTTTTCCTCAAGACTCAGCAGGGCGACGCCGCGTTCCTTCAGCATGATGACGGTGGAAAGCAGTTCGGCGAGCG
>NZ_FQVJ01000006.1 GCF_900129125.1 Acidocella aminolytica 101 = DSM 11237
GGCGACATTCACCTCGATCTCGCGCACCAGTTGCCGCTCCGAGCGAATGCCAAACAGGTAGCCAAGGAACAGCGCCTTGAACATTAAGGTCGGATCCAGCGGTGGCCGCCCATTATCCGGGCAGTAGAGCCCGGCCACCAGATCATGGATGAACGTAAAATCAATCACAGCGTCGATCTTGCGCAGCAGGTGGTCCGCCGGGACCAGGCTGTCCAATGTAACAATCTCAAGCGCCGTCTGCGGCGAGGATGGTTTCTTCAGCATCACAACAATGAATCAAAAACCCCCGGCTTGCGCCAGGGGTTTGTCAGCAGTCTGAGGCGGCTTCCTTCGGGAAGCCGCTTTTTTCTTGCCTTACTCCACCAGGCTGACGGTCATGCCGGATGCGCGCAATTCCGCCTCATACTGGCGAACGTAGCGCTTGGCGAGGACGGCGCAGACCATCAGCTGCATCTGATGAAAAATTATAAGTGGAAGCACCACCAATCCCACCGTTGAAGCGCCAAACAGCACATTCGCCATCGGCACGCCGGTCGCCGCACTTTTCTTGGAGCCGCAGAACACGATGGCGATTTCCTCCGGTCTCTCAAATCCCAGCAGGCGGCTGCCATAGGTGGTGATGGTCAACACCACCGCCAGCAGCACGGCATTGGCAAGAATAATCTCTGCAAAGCCAGAAAGCGGCAATTGATGCCAAAGCCCGCGCATCACCGCGGCGCTGAAGGCGGTGTAAACCACCAGAATCACCGAGCCGCGATCCGTGAATTTCAGGATATGCTTGTTGCGCGCCGCCCAACCGCCAATCCAGGGGCGCAAAAGCTGTCCCACCACGAAAGGCAGCAGCAGTTCCGCGAAAATCGCTCCCACACCCCGGAAACCCTCACCGCCTGTGCTGCCCACATGAGTGTTCAGCAACAGCCCCACCGCGATCGGCGTGGCGATTACTCCCAGCAAGGTAGAGAATGTCGCGGAGCAAATCGCCGCCGGAATATTGCCGTGCGCGATGGAGGTGAACGCGATGGATGATTGCACCGTGGAAGGCAGCAGCGAGATGTATAACAGCCCCAGCATCACCACCGGGCTCAGCAGATGCGGAAACAGCGCACTGAACCCGAAAGCCAGCAGCGGAAACAGCAAAAACGTGCAGGCCAGAATGGTCAGATGCAGCCGCCAATGGGCCAGCCCAGCCACCACCGCCTCCCGCGAAAGCCGCGCCCCCTGCATGAAGAACATTGTGGCGATCGCCAAAGTCGTCAAATGGCCGAAAATCACGGCGCCGACGCCATAACAAGGGACGATGGAGGCCACCACCACCATCGCCACAATGGCCAGCGTGAACCCGTCCGGGAGGAATTGCAGGAGCTTTTTCATGCGCGCCATATAATTACCGCATCCAGGCTGCGGAAGGCAGTTTCATCCCAGATTTTGGCGGGTGAAATCCACATACTGAATTTCATCGCCAAAGCGCACCTCCGCCTCCCGCGGCACGCTGCGGGCAAGAACCTGCCCGCGCCTGATCACGAACAGCCTTTCTGCCCGCAAACGAATCGCCTCCATTTCATCCGCCGCCTGCAATATCACCAGGTCCGCCTGGCAACCTGGCGCCAGCCCGTACCCGTTCAAATTCATGATTCGCGCGGGCACTTGCGTGACCGCGTCAAAACAGGCCGCGATCTCCCGCAGGCTAGTCAGCTGCCCCACATGCAACCCCATGCTCGCCACCTCCAGCATGTCGTGGCTACCCAGGCTGTACCAAGGGTCCATCACGCAATCATGGCCAAACCCCACCAGCACCCCCGCCGCCATCAGCTCCTTCACCCGGGTCAGGCCCCTACGTTTGGGGTAGGTGTCATGCCGCCCCTGGAGGGTGATGTTGATCAGCGGATTCGCGATCGCCGCGATTCCCGCCTCGGCCATCAGCGGAATCAACTTGCTCACATAATAACTATCCATCGAATGCATGGAGGTCAGATGCGACCCTGCCACACGCCCGCCCATGCGATACCGGTAGGTCTCAGCCGTCAGCGTCTCGATATGGCGGGAACTGGGGTCGTCCGTCTCGTCGCAATGCATATCGACCATCCGCCCTTCATCGGCCGCCAGCTTCATCAGCGCCTGCACGGAAAGGCGCCCATCCTCCATCGTGCGTTCAAAATGCGGAATGCCACCCACTACATCCAGCCCCATTTTCAATGCCTTGCGGAGATTCTCCTCGGACTTGCCGTAGCGATAGAAACCGTCCTGAGGAAACGCCACTAGCTGCAGGTCGATCCAGGGGGCGATATCGCGCTTCAGTTGCACCAGCGCCTCCACCGCCAGCAGCCGGTCATCGCACACATCCACATGCGAGCGGATCGCCAGCGTGCCCCGCGCGGCGGACCAGACGCACAGCTTCCGCGCCCGCTCATAAATCGCCTCCTGCGTGAGCCGTGGCTTCAGCTCCCCCCAGAGGGCGATACCTTCCAGCAGCGTACCGGATTCATTCATGCGCGGCTGCCCTAGCGACAAGGCGGAATCCATATGCACATGCGAATCAACAAAAGGCGGCGTCACCAGCCGGTTCGTGGCGTCAATCTCCTGCCCGGCCTGCCCGTCCAAGTGCGGCTCGATGGCGGCAATCCGCCCGGCCTGCACGGCAATATCTACCGCGCGCAGCCCGCCCGGCAGATTGGCGTTACGGATGACTAGATCAAACATGAGCCACACCTCCTTTATCCGCCGAGCCAACATGGCGGCGTGCTTGTTGCCGCGCAAGCAGGCTGCGACTACATGAAACCCATGCGCCGCGCCCTTTTTCTGCTTCCCGCTCTTGCTTTGGCCTCCTGCGCCCCGCCAGGCCGCCAAAGCTTCGCCGCCAGCCCTGAGGGCGCGGATACGCAAACCATTGCCGCCGCAACGGCGTTTCAGGGCCGCATCCCACTGGTAAGCATCCAGCCCGGCACGCGGGACTTCGCCGCCCCGCTGCAACAAGCCGTGAAACAGGCCCTGGCCATCAAGCCCGACGCGGTGTTTCAGGTGATGTCCGCCACCCCCGCCAGCGGCAATCCGGACGCGGACACCAAAATCCTTGCCGCTTTAATGCCCCAGGCCGAAGCCGTCGTCGCCGCCATCATCGCCGATGGCATACCCGCCGCGCGCATCACCACCGGCGCCAAAACCGCTGGGCAGACCCCGCAAATTCTCGTTTACGTCAAATGATCCTCGCTCCGCCCTTCCTGATGCCCACCTTGCGGCGGCTGGACCCTGAACGTGCCCATAATTTGTCCCTGAAGGCCCTGCGCCTGGGGCTGGTGGGGCGCGACACCACGCCGGACGACCCGATTCTCGCCACCCGGGCTTTCGGCCGGTCTTTAAGCAACCCCATCGGCCTCGCAGCGGGGTTCGACAAAAACGCCTGTGCCGTCAACGCCTTAGGACGGCTGGGCTTTGGCTTTGTGGAAACCGGCACCGTCACCCCGCGCCCGCAGCCTGGAAACCCGCGCCCACGCCTATTCCGCCTCACGGAGGACAAAGCGGTCATCAACCGCATGGGCTTCAATAATGAAGGGCTGGACGCTTACATCGCCAACCTGAAACACGCGAACCGCAAGGCGCTGGTGCTGGGGGCGAACGTAGGCATCAACAAGGACGGTGCGGACCCGGAGCGTGACTACCCCTCTTTGGTCAAGGCCGTGGCGCCTTATGCGGACTATATCACCATCAATATTTCCTCCCCCAACACGCCCGGCCTGCGGGATTTGCAGTCAGAGGAGCGCCTAGCCGCGATTCTCTCCGGCATCGCCAGCCCGAAGCCGGTTTACGTGAAGATCGCGCCGGACCTCTCCGAGGACGGGCTGGAGGCGGTGATCTCCGTAGTCTTGCAGCATAATGTCACCGGAGTGATCGTCTCCAATACCACCATCGCCCGGCCGGAAACACTGAAAAGCCCTCTGAAGCGTGAAACCGGCGGCCTCTCCGGCGCGCCGCTTTTCGCGCCATCCACCGCCATGCTGGCCCGGGCTTACAGGCTGGCGGGCAAAAGGCTCGCCTTCATCGGCGCCGGGGGCGTGTTCACGGCGGAGGACGCGCTGGCCAAGCTGCTGGCTGGGGCGTCTCTGGTGCAGCTTTATTCCGGCTTTGCCTATCAGGGCCCGGCGATGCTGCCAAAGCTGAAAACAGAACTGGCGGCACTGCTGCGCGCGCGCGGCTTTTCCTCAATCTCCGACGCGGTGGGAGCAGGTATATGAGCGGTTTCGGCGCGCTGGCGCAGAATTATGACGGCTTCATCGTCGATCTCTGGGGCGTGGTGCATGACGGCTTCGCCCCCTATCCCGGTGTGTTGGACTGCCTGAAGCGACTGAAGGAGGCGGGCAAGCGCGTGGTGTTTCTCTCCAACGCTCCGCGCCGTTCAGCGGGCATTACCCAGTTTCTCGCCAGCATGGGCGTGACGCCGCACCTGCATGACGGCGTGATGTCTAGCGGTGAGGCGGTATATCTTGGCCTCAAGAACCGCACGGAGGAATTCGCAACCCTCGGCAAGCGCCTCTACCATCTCGGCCCGCCCCGCGACCGGGACGTGTTTGACACACTGGATTACGAGGAAGCTGCCGACCCCGCCGTGGCGGATTTCGTGCTGAATACCGGGCCGGACGATAATCTCGGCCCTCACAACGCAGACCTCTACCGCCCGGCCCTGGATGCCTGCCTGAAAGCCAGGTTGCCGATGATCTGCGCCAACCCGGACCTGGAAGTCATGAAGGGCGGCGACCGGATCATCTGCGCCGGTTATCTCGCCCAATTGTACGAGGGCGACGGCGGCACGGTCATTCAACGCGGCAAGCCGGACGCGGCGATTTATAAGCCGACCCTCGCCTTGCTCGGCACCAGCGCGGCCCGCACCATGGCGGTTGGCGACTCGCTGCGCACGGACATTACCGGCGCCAAGGCCGCAGGAATTGACAGCTGCTGGGTGCTGTCGGGCATCCATGCCCTTCACCCTGAACAAGCCCCCGCTGAGGCAGAAGCCTCCGGCCTGAACCCCACCGCCATCCTGCCGGGCTTCGCCTGGTAGCAGCCGACAAAGGAGACAGGACCATGAAGACCATTCTCGTGACCGGTGCCACTGCCGGATTCGGCGCCGCCTTCGCCCGGCGCTTCATTAAAGACGGCCACCGTGTCATCGCCACCGGCCGCCGGGTTGAGCGACTGGATGCGCTGAGACAGGAGTTGGGCGACAATCTCCTCACCGCCCGACTGGACGTGACGGACAAAGCCGCCATTGAAGGCTTCCTGCCCTCTCTTTCCGATTCCTGGCACAAGATCGACGTGCTGGTAAACAATGCTGGGCTAGCGCTGGGCCTCTCCCCCGCTTGGGAAGCTGATCTGGAGGATTGGGACACGATGGTGGCCACCAACATCACCGGCCTCATCCACATGACCCGCGCCGTGCTGCCGCAGATGGTGGAACGCGATGACGGGCAAATTCTCAATCTCGGCTCGGTCGCGGGCGAGTATCCTTACCCTGGCGGGCATGTTTATGGCGCCACCAAAGCATTCGTGCGACAATTCTCACTGAATCTGCGCGCTGATCTCGTGGGCAAGAATGTCCGCGTGACGGATATCGAGCCCGGCATGGTTGATGGCTCAGAGTTCTCCCAGGTGCGCTTTGGCGGTGATGAATCCAGAGCCCGTGCGGTTTATCAAGGCACCAAATCCCTGAACCCGGACGATATCGCGGAAACCGCCTCCTGGCTGATCTCCCTGCCGCCGCATATGAACATCAACCGCGTTGAAATGATGCCCACCTGCCAAGCCAGTGGCGCCTTCGCGGTGAAGCGCAGCTAAAAAACGTAAGGGCTATGCTCATGACGCAGCCACACTCAAGGGTGGAAAGGTTTTAGGCATCGTGCTCGTCAGTTCCTCCGCTTTTTCCGGTATCGAGGAGTAAGCCGTCAAAATACAGGTGCAGACCGCGTCCGGTCTGCCCACTTCTCTGGTGATCGCCATCCCCGGCGGCGGCAAATCCACGCCAACCGTCTACCTTCCCCGGCAAGCAATGCTGGAAAAACAAGCTAAACCGCCAGCAGCGCCTTCACGCAGCCGCAACCATAAGGCCCCATCCTGATAAAGCCGCGCGGGAAACCCCGTCCCCCGCCGCCAGTGCGGCGGCACGGTAAAAGGACGCGGCGAGCAGAAAATGCCCAATTCGCTGCTCTCTCTGCTCGGACGGCAAATAACGGTCATAACACCCGTAACAGCCGTCGAGTGCCAGAATCTTCAGCGTCATGTCGTCATAACGCTCGGCATAGAGCGCTTCGTTGAACAGCTCGTGCGGCGAAGCGCCGCGCCAGCCATGCTCGCAAAAATGATCAAAGCCCGCCCCATATTGCACGGCCCCTACTAGTTCCGCCACATCCAGGTTGCGGTCCAGATAATAAGGCTCGTCGAACAAGGCTGATGGGCTATGCCCGAGCCGCCGCCCCCCGCAGATAATCATTCAGCGCCGCTTCAGGGGCTGCTCCACGCACCACGGGCGGGCATCGGCGTAATAGTGCAGATACCAGCCCCGATCAAACACCGCCCGGGCGGGTTTAGCGGGGCAATCGGGGGCGCAGAAGCTCATAAGCTGGAAGGGACGTTTGCCTGCGAAAGTTGCGTTTTATTCACATAAATAAAATATACAACTTTTGCTTGCCGTCATTCCTTGGCCAAAACTGTCTGCATCGCCCCGGTCAGTCGTGACAATTCCTCCGGCGTGATGGTCAAAGCCGGGGTCAGATACACAATATCGCGGAAGGGCCGGATCCATACACCTTCTTTCAGCAGCTTCTGCCGCAGGCCAGGCGGGTCTTTGATGTTGTGCATCTGCACCACGCCAATCGCGCCCATCACCCGCACATCCTTCACCCCCGGCAGGCTCCGGCAGGGTTCCAGCTCTCGGGCCAGCTGCGCGGAAATGGCCGCCGCCTGCGTTAGACGCGGCTCGGTCTCGAACAAATCCAGAGCCGCATTGGCAGCCGCACAGCCCAACGCATGAGCCATATAGGTCGGCCCGTGCATCAAAGCGGTCATCGGGCTGTCTGAGAGAAACGTCTCGAACAGCCGGTCGGTAGCGATGGTCGCGGCAAGTGGGCTGGTACCCCCAGTCAGCGCCTTGGAGAGCGTGACGATATCAGGCACCACCCGCGCCTGTTCAAACGCGAACATTGTGCCGGTGCGGCCGAAGCCGGTGAAAATCTCGTCGAAAATCAGCGTCAGCCCATAATGGTCCGCCGCCGCGCGCAGGCGTTGCAGCACCTCTGGGCCATGAAAGACCATGCCGCCCGCGCCCTGCACCAGCGGCTCCACGATAATCGCGGCAAGGTTTTTATGTTCGCGCTCCAGAAAAGCCTCGAACGAGGCGACGCTTGCCGCATCCTTCGGCAACGGCACAACGGGGTTTTCCGGCAGCAGCCCGGTGAACAGGCTGTGCATCCCCTCCTCCGGGTCGCAAATCGCCATCGTGCCGATTGTGTCGCCGTGATAGCCGCCGGAAAAAGCCAGGATCTTCGTGCGCCCGCGCACGCCCTGATTAAGCCTGGATTGCACGGCGATCTTAATCGCCACCTCCACCGCCACGGAGCCGGAATCGGTGAAGAACACTCGGTTCAAATCCCCTGGCATTAGCGCCGCCAGCCGGGTGGAGAGCCGGTAGGCCGGCTCATGCGCCAGCCCGCCGAACATCACATGCGGCATGGCCTCAAGCTGCTTTGCGACAGCTTCGCTGATATGCGGGTGATTATAGCCATGGCATGCCGTCCACCAACTCGCTATGCCGTCAATCAGTTCGCGCCCATCCTCCAGAATAATCCGCGCGCCTTGCGTGCGGGCCACGGGCATCGGCAGGGGCGCGGTTTGCATCTGTGCGTAAGGCAGCCAGACATGGCGCCAGCCTTCTTCCAGCCACGTCATCAGCTATGAGCCGGTTGCAGCCCCAGCTTGCCGAATAGCGCCTCATCATGCGGCACGGTGGCATTCTTGGTCGTCAGCAGCTTCTCGCCATGGAAGATGGAATTCGCCCCAGCCAGGAAGCATAGCGCCTGGGCCTCATCGGTCATCTGTTCACGCCCGGCGGAAAGCCGCACATAGCTCCTGGGCATGGTGATACGCGCCGCCGCCACCACCCGCACGAAATCAATCGGGTCGATCTTCTCGGAGCGTCCCAGCGGCGTGCCTTCCACCGCCACCAACGCGTTGATAGGCACGGATTCCGGAGGGGTGGGCAGGCTGGCCAGCGTAGCGATCAGCCCGGCGCGGTCGCTTTCATCCTCCCCCATGCCAACAATGCCGCCGCAGCAAATATTGATCCCCGCATCGCGCACGGCATCCAGGGTGTCCAGCCGGTCCTGATAGGTGCGAGTGGTGATCACCTTACCGTAATATTCGGGCGAGGTATCCAGGTTGTGGTTGTAATAATCCAGCCCAGCCTGCTTCAGCTTCTGGCTCTGGAAGGGGTCGAGCATACCCAGCGTCACGCAGGTTTCCATACCCAGCGCCTTCACGCCCTCAATCATCTGGCAAACGGTATCGAGGTCATGCTCCTTCGGGCTGCGCCAAGCCGCCCCCATGCAGAACCGCCCGGCACCTTTTTCCTTGGCGGCGCGGGCCTCGGCCAGCACGGCCTCCACCGCCATCAGCTTCGAAGCCTTGGTGCCGGTTTCATACTCGGCGGCCTGGGGGCAATAGCCACAATCCTCCGGGCAGCCGCCGGTCTTGATGGAAAGCAGGGTAGAAATCTGTACCCTGGTCGGGTCGAAATGCTCCCGATGCACGCTCATCGCCCGGAACATCAATTCCGGGAACGGCAGCTCCAGCAGGGCCGCCACATCGGCGCGGGTCCAGCTTGGGCGAATTTCGATATGGCTTTCAGGCACCTTGGCAAACTCCAAACGCGGCAATATCGGCCAGACTACCGCCAAGGTCCTGCGGATGGAAGGGCGGCACAATCCGCCCTACATAGCGTGGCATGAATAGCTATTTCGTCACCGCCACCGGCACGGATACCGGCAAAACCTTCTGCACTACCGGGCTGCTGCGCGCCAACCCGTCCTTAAAGGCCATCAAGCCCCTGCTCTCCGGCTATTCCCTAGGGCAGGAGGCTGCGTCGGATTCCGGCCAGTTGCTCGCCGCCATGGGAAAAACGGTCACGCCGGAAGCCATCGCCGCCATCACACCCTGGCGCTACCGCGCCCCTTTATCACCGGACATGGCCGCCGCGCGGGAGGGCCAGAACATCTCTTATAATGACCTGCTTGCCTTCTGCCGGGCGGAGCTCGCCAAGGGGCCAACGCTGATCGAAGGCGCTGGCGGCGCCGCCGTGCCGTTGACGCAAACCAAAATGACCGCGGACTGGATCGCCGATCTCGGCCTGCCCGTGCTGCTGGTCACCGGCAGCTATCTGGGGAGCATCAGCCATTGCATCACCACGGCCACGTTCCTGCTGAACCGGAATATCCCCATCCACGCCATTCTGCTGAACCAAAGCCCCAACGCCCCGGTGCCGGAAGCGGAAACCAAGGCCGCCTTGGAACGCTATCTGCCCTGCCGGATTTTCCCCATCTCGCGCGACGCGGCGGCAGAGGATTTCAAAGGGCTGGCACTGTAGGGCTACTGGCTCCACCCCGCCTTGCCCGGCTGTCGCGGAAACTTCATGCAAACAGCCTTGCCGCCTTGCGCGGCATGTCTAAAGGGGGTAGCCAAGCTGGCTAAAACTGGCAGAAAATCTTGTCTTTCATAAAAATCAGATGATTGCAGTCCCGTCTGAGCCGTGAGGAATCCGTTTGTCCTTGAATAAATCCGCCGGAAGCGCAGCCATAACCAATCTGCCACTCAATATGTTGCGAGCCTATCAGGCCCCCATTTTCAGCACCGCCCTGCTTCAGGCCCTCTCGACATTCGGGCTCTACATCGCCTGCATGGTGGCGATGTATCTCAGCCTGAAACTCTCGGTCTGGATCACCCTGGCCCTGTCCATCCCGGCCAGCGGACTGATCGTGCGCATTTTCATGCTCCAGCATGATTGCGGGCATAATTCCTTTTTCCGGTCCCGGCGGCTGAACAGCATGGTTGGCCATTTGTGCAGCCTCATCACCTTCACGCCGTTTTTTTACTGGCGCCGGCTGCATGCCCGGCATCATCAAAGCTGGAACAATCTCGACAACCGGGGCATCGCCGCAGATTTTTTCTCAGACTGCGCTACCGTGGCGGAATATCAGGCCATGACGCCTTGGCAGAAGCGGCTCTACCGCCTGAGCCACCACCCGTTGCTGGTTCACTTTCTGCTGCCGCCGGTAGTATTTCTGGTGCTCTACCGCCTCCCGTTCGACATGCCACGTACCCAGAAGCGCGAGCGCCGGAGCGTGTATCTGCTCGATCTGGCACTTGTGGTGCTGTTTGGCGGGCTGATCATGGCCTTTGGCCTCAAGAGCGTCCTGCTCGTGCATCTGCCCAGCATCGTATTGGCGGCGATTATCGGTATCTGGCTGTTCTCAGTCCAGCACCGGTTTGAGGACGCGCACTGGGCCCGCAAGGCTGAATGGAATTCCGCCAAAGCCTCCCTGCAAGGAGCCTCTTATCTGAAGCTCCCGGTCGTGCTGCAATGGTTCAGCGGCAATATCGGCTTGCATCACGTGCATCATCTGCGCCCCGGCATCCCGAATTACCGGCTGCAAGCCTGTCATGATGAATGCCCAGAAGTGACCAACGGGGTCACGGTGCTGACATTAAAAGAAGCACTGAAAGCCCCCAGCTACACGCTGTGGGACGAGACCCTGAACCGCATGGTTCCCCTGCCCGCCTGAACCACGGCGCAAATAAAAAAGCGGCCTTGCAGCCGCCTTTTTATCTGGCCTGAAGCTCGCGTTTACGCGGCCTCAAGATTATCGGCAGCACTCTTGCCGCTGCGGCGGTCCTGAACCACGTCGAACTTCACCTTCTGGCCTTCATTCAGGGAGCGCATCCCTGCGCGCTCAACGGCGGAAATGTGCACAAACACATCCTGCCCGCCTTCTTCAGGGCTGATGAAACCATAACCTTTGGTGGCATTGAAAAACTTAACAGTTCCGATAGACATACAACGAATTCCTAATCACTTCCAACTTGCCTATCACAGAAAACCGCTTCTGCAACGCAAGCATTTCGATTTTTCCCGGTGGGACCGCCAGCGCGCGCCGCGCGCAAAACCGTTACAGCAGCAAGATCGATCATTGAGCCATAGAGCAGATTAGCGCTGGGCGCAAATTTATGGGCGCGAAACCGCCTTATTTACGCAGCGCCATCTGAATCGGCCCATGGGCGCGGCCATGGGTGAACTGGTCCACTACCGGGTCCGTGCTGGTGAGCAGCGCGCTAGCCGGGCCGGTCCAGGTGATCCGGCCTTGATAAAGCATCGCTGCCTTATCACCGATCCGCTGGGCGGAGGCCATGTCATGCGTAATGGCGATTGAGGTGCTGCCAAGCTTTTTCACGCAATCTACGATCAATTCATCGATCACCGCGCCCATGATCGGGTCCAGACCGGTGGTCGGCTCGTCGAAAAACATAATAACCGGGCGCGCGGCTATCGCACGGGCAAGGCCCACGCGCTTCTGCATACCGCCGGACAGTTCCGACGGAGAGAGCCTCGCCACATCCGCCCCCAGCCCCACCTGGGCCAGAACCTCCACCGCCACATCCCGCGCCTTGGCACGGCTTACCTTGTTCTGTGCCAACAGCCCGAAGGCGACATTTTCCCAAACCGGCAAAGAGTCGAACAAGGCGCCGTTCTGGAACAGCATGCCGATCTGCTGGCGCAGGGAGCGCGCCTCACGCGGGTGGGCTTTCAGCACATCCACCCCGTCAATTTCGATGCTGCCCTCATCCGGCGTGACGAGGCCAAGGATGGATTTCAGCAGCACGGATTTCCCCGTTCCCGAACCGCCAATGACCACCATGCCAGTGCCGGTTTCAATATCAAGATCGATGCCGTCCAGCACCTTTTTGGAGCCAAAATGCTTCTTCAGCCCCCGAATGCGGATTTTCACATCGCTCATTTGACGAACAGCACCTGAGTGAGAACATAATCCAGTGCCAGGATCAGGATGGAAGCCGAGACCACCGCCGAAGTGGTGGCCGAGCCCACGCCCTGCGCCCCGCCGCGCGAACGGTAGCCGTTAAAGCAGCCCATCAGCGCGATGATAAAACCGAACACCGCCGCCTTGATGAGGCCGGAGATCACATCCTGCGTCTCAAGGTTCGTGAAGGTGCTGGTGAGATACCCGCCGGAGGAAAAACCCAGCTTCTGGGTCGCCACCAGATACCCGCCCATCACGCCCAGAATATCCGCCAGCACCACCAGTAAAGGCAACGCGATGGTGGCCGCCAGCAGGCGCGGCGCCACCAGATATTTCATCGGATCGGTCGAAAGAGTGGAGAGCGCGTCGATCTGGTCTGTCACCCGCATGGTGCCCAGCTCCGCGGCCATGGCGGCCCCGGCGCGGCCGGAGACCATCAACCCCGCCAGCACCGGCCCCAGCTCACGTGCGACCGAAAGCACCACCACCGAGGCAATGGCACCCTCTGCCCCGAAGCGGGAGAAGCCGGTGTAAGACTGCAAGGCCAGCACCATGCCGGTGAACAAGGCCGTGAGCGCCACCACGGGAAGGGAGAAATAGCCGATCTCCATGAACGCCCGGCCGATCTGGCGCGGGTAATAAGGCGGGCGGAAAATGGCCAGTACGCCGGAGACCGCGAAGATCCCGAGCTCTCCCAGATATTCCACCAAACCCAGCACCGCGGCGCCAAGCCACGCTACCGCATCCAGAAAAGCCTTCATGCGCCGATATATCGCCGCTGGTAACGGCGCCCCAGAGATGTCAGGATTTCATAACCGATGGTCCCGCCTTCCCGCGCCAAATCATCCGCGCCGTGGCGGGAATCGAGCAGAACCAGCATGTCGCCGGGGTTGGCCGGTATATCGGTCACATCGAACGTGGCGAGATCCATCGAGACCCGGCCTACCAGGGGAACCGGGCAATCGTCAAAATAGGCGTTACCGTTATTGGAGAGCGCGCGTAGCAGGCCGTCTCCATAGCCAACACCAACAGTGGCGATGCGGCTGGGGCGTTGGGCCACCCAGCTGCCGCCATAGCCAACCCCCTCCCCCTGCTGAATCTCGCGAATTTGCAGCACCGGCGCGCTAAGCCGCACCACCGGGCGCATGGGCGCGGGCTGGGCCGGGCTGGTGTTCAACCCATATAACGCCGCGCCGGGTCGGGTGAGGTCGAAATGATAATCCGGCCCCAGAAACATGCCGGGCGAATTGCACAGGCTGCGCCGCGCACCGGGGAAGTGGGCCGCCATATCCAGCAGCGCGGCGCGCTGGCGGGGGTTGCGGTCATCCTCCGGGGTTTCAGCGGTGATCAGATGGGTCATCACCGTGCTGATGGTGATGCCTTCAAGCAGGGTTGGATCCTCCCGCAGGGAGGCGAACTCACGTTGCGGCAGCGCCAAGCGGTTGAGCCCGGTTTCCACATGCAAAAAGGCCGGCAGCAGGCGCTCCAGCCCGCGCGCCTCGGCCCGCCAGAGCATGATCTCTTTCAGGGAGCTTAAAATCGGAGTGATGCCATGCGCCACGAAATCCGCCGCCGCATGGGGTACCAGCCCGTTCAGCGCCAAAATCCGCGCCTGGGGCAACACCGCCCGCAGGGCTACCGCCTCGGCCAGATGGGCGGTGAAGAATGTTTTGCACCCCGCCGCTTCCAAAACTGGCGCCACCCGCGCGGCCCCCAGCCCGTATGCATCGGCCTTCACCACGGCGGCGGTCTCGCCTTTATTCATCGCCGCCAGTGTGCGCCAGTTGGCAGCCAGCGCGGTGAGGTCGATGTCGAGATGGCCAGTCAAAACGTCACATCACTCATGCAAGGTATCCAAATCAGCGAAGCGGGTGAATTCACCCTCGAAGAACAGGTCAATCTTGCCGGTGGGACCGTGACGCTGCTTGGCGATGATCAGCTCCGCTTTCTGGTAGACAGACTGCATGTCCGCCTGCCATTTCTCGTGCGCTTCTTGGAACTTATCATCGCGGTCGAAATTGGTGATCTTGGGCTCGCGCTGGGCCAGGTAATATTCATCTCGGTAGATGAACATCACCATATCGGCGTCCTGCTCAATCGAACCTGATTCACGCAGATCCGACAGCTGCGGACGCTTGTCGTCACGCGATTCGACACTACGGGACAGCTGGGACAGCGCAATGACCGGCACCGCCAGCTCCTTGGCGATGGCCTTGAGCCCCTGGGTGATCTGGCTGATTTCCAGCACGCGGCTTTCCGGCTTGGTGCCCAGAGCGGGGCGCATGAGCTGGAGATAGTCAACAATCACCAGCCCCAGCCCCTGGGTGCGCTGCAAGCGACGGCAGCGTGTGCGCAGGGCGGAGAGGGTGATGGCAGGGGTGTCGTCGATCACCAGCGGCACGTCCGCGATCTCGCGGCTGACGCGCACGAAGGTGTCGAAATCCTTGGTGGAGATTTCACCACGGCGGATCTTGTCGCCCGAGACCATCGCCTGCTCGGCCAGCAAACGGGTGGCGAGCTGGTCGGCGCTCATTTCCAGTGAGAAGATGACCACGCATTCCTTAGCCATAGCGTTCGGGTTCTCAGCCCGCGCATTGTTCAGCATGGCCTTCGCCGCGCCAAAGGCAACCTTGGTCACCAGCGCCGTTTTGCCCATGCCGGGGCGCCCGGCGAGGATGATAAGATCGGACTTATGCAAGCCGCCGGTACGTTTATTGAGGTCGCGCAGGCCGGTATCCAGCCCCGAGACAGAGCCCTGGTTGCGGAAGGCTTTTTCCGCCAGTTCGATCGCCGCGACCAGCGCGTCATGAAAGGAGACGCCTTTGCCCTCGCTGCCGCCCTTGGTGGCAAGGTTGAACAGTGACTGCTCGGATTTTTCGATCTGCGCCCGGCCATCCAACTCGGCCTCCGAGGCGTAGGCATCGTTCACCATCAGCTCACCGATATCGATGAGCTGACGGCGCAGCCAGGCGTCATGGATCAGCCGCCCATAATCCCCGGCATTAATGATGCCGACCATGGCGGAAAGCAGCTGCGCCAGATAGGCAGTGCCGCCCACCTCCTCTAGCACGCCCGCATGTTCAAGCTCGGCCCGCAGGGTGATGGGGTCGGCCACCTGATTTTGCTCGCACCGGCGGGCAATGGCCTGATAGATACGGCCATGGATCGGGTCGGCGAAATGCTCGGGCGCCAGAAAGTCAGAGACGCGCTCAAAGGCCTTGTTATTGGCCAGCAGCGCGCCCAGCAGGGCTTGCTCCGCCTGGGTGTTGCTAGGCGGCAGGCGCCGGGGAAGGCCAGATGGCGTTTGGTCGATAGAGTCCATGCGCGGGCTTCATACCCCAAAGAACCGGACCGCCGCCAGGGTATGGATCATGGAAGCAGCTCCGCGCCCGGATATATATGCAAACGGACTTGAGGAGAGACAGCATGACCACGGCGGCAAAGCGGCGATTCGACCCGGCACGCATTTTCCACCCTGACTCCATCTGCCTCAGCGGCAGCTTGACCCGGCTGGGGCAGAAGGTGCTGAGCCATCTGCGCGCCGGGGGATTTGCCGGGGTCATCGGCACCGCCGAACACGACCCGGTGCTGAATGCCGACCTCGCCTTGGTGGCGGATGACGCGCCGGATATTCCCGCCGCCCTCACGGGCCATGCGGCGCGCGGCGCGCGGGGGGCAATTGTACTGTCTTTCATGCAAGGGCCGGGACTGGCAGCGATGGCGGACGCGGCTGGCATCCGCACATTGGGGCCGCATAGTTTCGGCATGGTGCTGCCGGGACTGGGGCTGAATGCCAGCCCTTTCCCGCTAATTCCCAGCAAGGGGCGAGTGGCGCTTGTGGGGCAGTCCTCCTCCATCGCGCGCACGGTCATTGACTGGGCGGTGCCGAACAGGGTGGGGTTCAGCCATCTCATCGGCGTGGGCGGCAATGACGCGACGCTGGGGTTTGGGCTGGTACTGGACCATCTGGGCCGCGACCCGGACACTGCGGCGATCATGGTGGAGATTGACCGACTGCGCGACCCGCGAGCGTTTTTCTCGGCCGCACGCATGGCCGCAAGGCTGCGTCCGGTTGTGGCCATTGCCCCAGGGCTACGGCTGAAAGATCCGACCGGCGCCACCTATGCCGCCATGGAGGCGGCCCTGGGCCGCGCGGGCGTATTGCTGACGGCCTCGGTGGGGGAGTTTCTGGCCGCCGCCGAGACGCTGACCCGCGTGAAGCCCGCCCGCAACGAGCGCCTTGCCATTGTCACCAACTCCGTCTCTCTGGGGCGCATGGCCGCGGATGAGGTGTTGCGCAGCGGGATGAGCCTTGCCACGCTTTCACCCGAGACCGCCCAGGTGCTCAGCCTCACCACCAGCCGCCCGCCGCCGTCGACCGGGCCGATTTTTTCCGGCAAGCGCAGCCCCACCGCACTGGCGGATATTGCGGCCCTGCTCTCCTCCGCGCCGGAGGTGGGGGGAATTTTGGTGATTCACGCGCCCTCCGGCGAGGATGACGGAGCGGCCATCGCGGCGCTGACCGCCTGCGCCAAGACCGTGAAGATCCCCCTGCTGATCGCCGCCATGGGCGAGGCCACTGGGCTTGAACACCGGCATATCCTCAGCCAAGCGCGCCTCGCCTGTTTCGACAGCCCGGAAGCGGCGATCGGCGGGTTCCGGCATTTGCTGGAAAACCGCCGCAACCGCGCCCAGGCCCGGGAATTGCCCAGCAGCGCGGTGTTGAGCGTACTGCCCAACAAAGCCAGCGTGATCGGGAGGATTGAGGCGGCACGCGCCGAGGAGCACAGCCAGATGGTGCAGGATGAGGCACTGGCCGTGATCAGCGCGTACCATATCCCCGCGCTGGAGAGCCGTCATGTCTCTACCCCCGCCGAGGCCGCCGCGGCCGCCGCCACGCTGGGGTTTCCGGCGGTACTGAAACTCTCCCACCCGGATGTGCCGACGCATCTGCTCACTGGCTCGGTGGTGCTGAACCTGCCGGATCCGGGCGCGGTACTGCATGCGGGGCGGGCGATTTTAGCGCAGCTCAGCCAGCTGGGGGCGGACCCGGCCAAAGCGGGGTTTGTGGTGCAGGCCCAGGCGCCGCACGGCACCATGCTGCGAATCCGCGTAGCGGACGACCCCAGGCTAGGGCCGGTGATCGGCTTTGGCGAAGGCGGCGGGGACCCGGAGGATGTATCGCGCCTAGCCGCCGGGCTGCCGCCGCTCAACCTGCCGCTGGCCCACGCGCTGATCCACCGCGCGGGAGTAGAACGCTATCTCACCGCGCATCGCGGCCAAGCGGCGGCGGATGAGGATGCCATTGCCGCCACGCTGGTGCGGGTGTCGCAGCTGATTATCGACACGCCGGAGATTCTGGCGCTGGATATCGACCCGCTTTTTGCCTCCCCGCAAGGAGTGGCGGCGGCCAGCGCGCGTATCTGGCTGCGGCCGGAAGGGCAGACCCGCCCGCCTTTGGTGATTCCGCCCTACCCCAGCGAACTCACCCAACATTACACCGCGCGCGGGCAGAATTTTTTGCTGCGCCCTATCCGCCCGGAAGATGCGGACGCGCACGCTGCCATGCTCTCGCGCTTTACCCAGGAGGATATGCGCTACCGTTTCTTCTCCCCCATGAAGCGCCTGCCGCTTGAGCAGATCGTGCGTCTGGCGGATGTGGATTACACGCGGGAGATGGCGATCATCGCCGTGCATGAAGCCACCGGCGAGACAGCGGGCGTGGCCCGACTGGTGCGCAATGACACAGACGGCACCAGCGCCGAATTCGCCGTGGCGGTGGACCCCAGCTACAAGAAGTTCGGCCTGGGCACGGCGCTGATGCAAAGCGTGATCGAGTGGGGCAAGGCCAGGGCAGTGAAGGAGATTGTCGGGCAGATCCTTGCCGATAACACGCCGATGCTGACCTTTATCAAGCGGTTGGGCTTCAGCCTCAGCCGTATGCCGGACGAGCCGGACATCATGGAGGCGAAGCTGGAGCTGCAATCCGGCCCGTCCTCATGAAAAATCCGATTGGTACCCGGCTTTCCTCTTGAAATCCAGCGTCCAGCGTGCTTAAGCCGCGCCTTCCCTGCCGGGTGCGTGGCATCGCGCCCGGATATGCTCGCCCCAATCCCGGGGTGGTCCCGACCAGGACCGGAGCTGATCTAGCCATAGGGGGGACATATGCCGCTTTATGAAACCGTGGTGATCGCGCGCAGCGAGATCACCCAGGCGCAGGCTGACGCTGTCGCCGACGCCGCTACCCAGACCCTCGAAACCGACGGCGGTGCCGTCAAGAAGCGCGAATATTGGGGCCTGCGCCCGCTCGCGTACCGCATCAAGAAGAACCGCAAGGGCCACTACATCCTGTTGGGTCTCGATGCGCCGTCCGCCGCCGTGCAGGAAATGGAGCGTCAACTCACCCTGCATGAAGACGTGCTGCGCTTCATGACTGTGCGCGTTGAAGAGATCAACGAGGAGCCCTCCGCCATTCTGTCCCGCAAGGCTGATGAGCGTGAGCGCAACTTCCGTGGTCCGAAGCCATCTGGCCGCTTCGAGTCCGGCCGCAAACGCGGCTTCGACGAGCGTGAGGAATTCCGCGCGCGCGACGAGTACCGCGCCGATCGCGACGATTACAGCTCTGAGGAGGACGTGTAATGTCCGAAACCACCGAACCGACCCCCAGCCTGCGCCGCCCCGCTGTTGGCGCGCGTCGCCCGTTCTTCCGCCGGAAGAAGTCCTGCCCGTTCTCCGGCCCCAACGCGCCGGTGATCGACTATAAGGACGTGCGCCTGCTTTCGCGCTTCTTGTCCGAGCGCGGCAAAATCGTTCCGTCCCGCATCACCGCCGTGTCCGGTAAGAAGCAGCGCGAGCTGGCCAAGGCCATCAAGCGCGCCCGCTTCCTGGCGCTGCTCCCCTACGTGCTGAACTGAGAGGAACGGAACAATGGCAAACATTGAACTGATCCTGCTCCAGCGCGTTGAGAAGCTGGGCCAGATGGGTGAGCTGGTGAAGGTGAAGCCGGGCTATGCCCGTAACTTCCTGCTGCCCAAGGCCAAGGCCGTGCGCGCCACCAAGGCGAACAAGGAGCGCTTTGAGAAGGAGCGCGCCCAGCTTGAGGCGCAGAACCTAAAGCGCCGCGAGGAAGCGGAGCGCGTGGCGGAGCGCGTGGACGGGCTGACCGTCACCCTCATCCGTCAGGCTTCCGAGTCCGGCGCGCTGTACGGCTCCGTCTCCAGCCGCGACATCGCCGAAGCGGCGTCCGAAGCGGGCCTGGGCATCGACCGTAACCAGGTGCTGCTGGTTCACCCGATCAAGAGCCTCGGCGTTTCCGGCGTGCGCGTTGAGCTGCACCCGGAAGTGCATATCGAGATCAAGGTGAACACCGCCCGCTCTCTGGAAGAAGCGGAGAAGCAGGCCCGTGGCGAGACCATCGCGCCGGAAGAAGACGAGCAGCCGGATCTCGGCCCGCTCTTCGGACAGGAGGAAGAGCCGGCGGCCTGATAAGCCCCCTGCTTTCTCTGCCAAAAAGGAGCCCTCGCGTTTTTCGCGGGGGCTTTTTTTCTTGCACGACTACTTTTTTCAGTGATTAGTAACCAGTTATGTCCGGTCTTACGACAAGGAGACTGACATGATCTGGCTGTATCGAAAGCTGTTGGATCGCTGCCTGGTCACTCTAGTGCGGCGCGGTTCATTTCTGGTTCTCTGGCCCGACGGGTCACGAAGCGAGTATGGCGGAACTCCTGGATTCAAAGCTGGGATCCATCTTAAAACCGACGAGGCGGTTAAGAGGCTGGCTTTGAACCCCAGCCTTGCCCTTGGCGAATCCTATATGGATGAGAGCCTAACGCCGGTTGATTGCACAATCCATGACGTGCTCAGCGTGTTGATGGATAACCAAAACGACGTCTCCCTGCCGATTATAGCCATAGCCGCGAAAACCGCGCGGCTGCTGCGGCCGGTTCTTCAGGCAAACGACGCCATCCGCTCCAAAAGCAATGTCGCGCACCATTATGACCTTAATGGGCGGCTTTACTCCCTTTTTCTCGACCGTGACCGGCAATATAGCTGCGCGTATTTTGAGTCCGATGATGTGTCTCTGGACGATGCCCAACTTGCCAAGAAACGCCATATCGCCGCCAAACTGAAGTTGGACAGGCCCGGCCTGGAAGTGCTGGATATCGGCTGCGGCTGGGGCGGAATGGCCTTGACGCTGGCCAAGGAGTTTGGCGCCAAGGTCACCGGCATTACCCTCTCTGAGGAGCAGCTTGCCGCCGCCCGCGCCCGCGCGGACCAGGAAGGACTCTCTGGCCGCGTGAGTTTTGAGCTGGTGGATTACCGGGCCATGCACCGGCAGTTCGACCGGATTGTTTCGGTGGGCATGTTTGAGCATGTCGGCGCGCCGAACTACACGACTTTCTTCAAGACCGTGAAATCCTGCCTGAAGCCGGATGGTGTCGCTCTAATCCATTCCATCGGCCGGTTTGACGGACCGGGCGCCACCAACCCCTGGATTGCCAAATATATCTTCCCCGGCGGCTATTCCCCGTCTCTGTCCGAAGTGCTGGGGCCGGTGGAAAAATCCGGCCTCAAGACGACCGACATTGAAATTCTGCGGCTGCATTACGCGAAAACGCTAGCCCATTGGCGCCGCCGGTTCGCCGCCAACCGTGATGCCATCGCCTCGCTCTACGATGAGCGGTTCTGCCGGATGTTTGAGTTTTATCTCTCCGGGTCCGAGCTCGCGTTCCGGGTTTCAGACCATATGAACTTCCAGATCCAGCTTGTGCGTCAGCAAGAGGCGTTGCCGCTGACGCGTGATTATATATTCGAGGCCGAACGGAACGCCTCGCAATTTGCCTCCGCCAGTGAATGACGGCTAACTGGCGTCCATGAAGCTCCCATTTTCGCGGCCTAAGATCCCCGTTATCCAACTGCGCGGCATTATTGCCGCGCGGCCTGGCATGTTGAGCGTTGAAAGCTGCGCGCCCATGTTGGAGCGTGGCTTTGCCATGGCCAAGAAAAGTCGCAAGCTGGTGCTATCCATTGAGAGCCCCGGTGGCTCGGCCTCGCAATCGGACCTGATCGGCCAGATGATCCGCCGCAAGGCGGAGAAAGATAAGATTGAACTCACGGCGGTGATTGGCGATGTGGGAGCCTCTGGTGGGTATTGGCTGGCCTGCGCGGCAGATAAAATCTTTGCCAGCCGGTTATCCATCGTCGGCTCTATCGGCGTGGTGACGGGCGGATTTGGGCTGGACGAGTTTATCGCCCGGCACGGGATTGAGCGCCGGACCATGACGGCGGGCGTGCATAAGCGCCGGAACGATATGTTCGCCCCGCGTAAGCCGGAGGATGAAGCTTTCACCCAGGCGCTGCTGGATGAAGTGCATGAAATGTTTAAAGGGTGGGTGCGCGAACGGCGCGGCACCCGCCTGACCCAGGATGAAGCCCGGATTTTTGAAGGGGATTTCATGCTGGGTGAACGTGCCAGGACTCTGGGGCTGATTGATGGCTTCGGGGATGTAGAGCAAATCGTGAAAGAGCTGGGGGGTGAGAAGGCCAAAGCGGTCTGGCTGCGCCCGCGCCCGCCGCGCGGGCTGCTGCGGCTGATCCTGCGCAACGCCGCCGAAGCCACACTGGATGTGGCCGAGGAACGCGCCGCAACGCCAATATTGAGATAAAAATGTCCGAGACCAAAACACTTACTTCCCGGCGCGTGACCCCAGCCGACGCCCCCCTGCTGCTACAAATGAGTCGGGATTTTCATATTGAGGACGGCTCCCCGCTGGATGCGGCGGGCGAGGCCACCATTACCCATGTCTGCGAGGGTGAGCCTCTGGCCCCCGGCTATCTGCTGGAATATGACGGCAAACCGGCCGGGTTTTTTCTGCTGACGCTGGGGTACAGCATAGAGAATGGTGGCACTGACGGGTTTATCGACGACATTTACCTCCTGCCTGAGCTGCGTGGGATGGGGCTGGGCCGCACGGCCGTGCAACTGGCCATGGAGGCGGCGCGAGAAGTGGGTATCCGCGTGTTGCTGCTGGAGGTCGAGGAGCCGAATGAGCGGGCCTATAACCTTTATTTAAAAATGGGGTTCGAGGACACCAAGCGCCGTTTGCTGCGGCAGGTGATCGCGGAGGATTAACGCCAGACGGTCACGCTGGCGATCAACAGCAGAATAAACGCCGCCGCGGCCACGTTCATAAACAAGAATTTCGAGAAAAACCCCCAGCCTTTCTGGGCGTGGGTATCGAAATCCACCTCGGGCGGTGCAGGCTCTACCATATGCTCAGACTGTGCCGACATATCGTTCCCCCTCATTCTTGTTTGATGCGGGAACGATAAAAGCGAGCCTAGCCGGCTGGCAAGCTGATTTTTTGGGCCAGCGCTGCCAGCATGGCGGGGTAGAGCTTATGTTCCTGCTCCAGCACGCGGGTGGCCAGGCTATCTGGCGTGTCGCCGGGCAGCAGCTTCACGCGGGCCTGCCCCAGTACTGGGCCTTCATCCATGCCCTCTGTCACTAGATGCACGGTGCAGCCATGCTCGCTCTCACCCGCCGCAATGGCGCGCTCATGCGTATCCAGCCCCGGGAATTTCGGCAGCAGGCTGGGGTGGATATTCAGCATCCGCCCGGCCCAGCGCCCCACCAACCAGGGGGTGAGCAGGCGCATATAGCCCGCCAGGCAGACAATCTGCACGCCCCGGGCCTGGAGTTCCGCGTCGATGGCGCGCTCATGCGCCTCGCGGTCCTTGCCAAAGGGCTTGACTGGCACCGCGATGGCCTCAATACCCATGCCTCGCGCAACCTCCAGCCCCGCCGCTTCGGGCTTGTTGGACAGCACCAGAACCACCTCCGCCGGGAAATCCGATGCTTGCGCGGCCTTGACCAGCGAAACCATGTTGGAGCCGCGGCCGGAGATGAGGATGGCGACGCGGGGCTTCATCAGGCGAACAGCTTGTCCAGATTCTCGATGACGATGCCCGGCTGGTCGGTGACCTTACCCAGCAGGAAGGGCTGCTCACCCGCCGCGCGGAGGGCTTCCATCGCCTGTGCCGCGTCGCTCACGATCAGCGTCATGCCGACGCCGCAATTAAACACGCGGAGCATCTCCTCTGGCGTGACATTGGCGGTGCGGGCCAGGAAAGGGAATATCTCTGGCATGGTCCAAGGGCCGCTGAGCTTGGCACCGCATGTTTTAGGCAGGGCGCGGGGCAGGTTTCCGGGCAGGCCACCGCCGGTTATGTGGGCAGCGCCTTTCAGCAAATTCTTCTGATGCAAATCGAGCATCGGCTTCACATAGATGCGGGTCGGGGTCACCAGCACATCAGCGGCGCGCTGGCCGAAGATCTGCGAATCCCAGTTCAACCCGGCATCCTTGAAGATGCGGCGGACCAGTGAGAAGCCGTTGGAATGCACGCCAGAGGACGGCAGGCCCAGAATGGCATCGCCAGGCGCCACATCAACCGGCAGCAGGGCGGCGCGCTCGGCCGCGCCCACGGAGAAGCCCGCCAGATCGTAGTCGCCGCCAGCATACATGCCGGGCATCTCAGCAGTTTCTCCGCCAACCAGGGCACAACCGGCTTGCTGGCACCCTTCGGCAATGCCGGCGATGATGCGCTTGGCAGATTCAACCTCCAGCGCGCCAGTGGCGAAGTAATCCAGGAAGAAGAGCGGGGCAGCACCCTGCACCACCAGATCGTTCACGCACATCGCCACCAGGTCGATGCCGACATAGTCGTGAATCCCGGTTTCGATCGCAATTTTTAGCTTGGTGCCGACGCCGTCCGTGGTGGAGACCAGAACCGGGTCGACAAAGCCCGCCGCCTTCAGGTCAAACAGCGCGCCGAAACCACCCAGGCCGCCCATGACACCGGCGCGGTTGGTCGCTTTGGCAAGCGGTTTGATCGCCTCAACCAGCGCATCTCCCGCCTCGATATCAACCCCGGCATCCCGGTACGTCACGCTAGTCATGTCAGCCTCCGATGCGCTAAGCCAGCGCCATGGCGCTGCTTCAATTTTCCGGCAAAATTCTGCCGCCTTTCAACACAGGCGGCGAGGCCGCGCAATCTTCAGCGGAGGCCCGATGAACGAAAACAAGGCCGATATGCAACATTACAAGCGCGTTCAATGGCAAAGACTCACCCTTGTGGTGGTTGTGCTGCTGTTGCTGTGGCTGAGCTTCAGACTGTTTTCCTCCATCATGATGCCCTTTGTGGTGGCGGCTGGGCTGGCTTATTTCCTGGACCCGATGGTGGTGTGGATGGAGCGCTGGCGGATTCCTCGCGCCTTTGGCACGCTTCTGGTGCTGCTGGCCTTTGGCGTGGCCGTGATTTTATTCATTCTGCTCCTCTACCCGGTGATCGCGGCACAGGCAGCTGCCTTCATTATCAATCTGCCAACTTACATTCAAACCATCCAGACAGATATCACGCAACTTCTAAAGAACTTGCAGCAAAGCCTACCCACCAATCTGCGGCTCAAACTGCAGGACCTTGCCTCCAATCAGGCGGGGACCATCGTCTCTTACGCGGGCAAGGCGGCAACTAATATCATTGGTAGCGGGTTCGCGGTGGTGAATGTGCTGACCCTGCTGGTGGTGACGCCGATTGTCACCTTCTATTTTCTGCGGGACTGGCCAACCATCATCCGGCATGTGGATAACTGGCTGCCACGACCTTATGAGGGGCTGATCCGCGCGCAGGCAGTGGAGATCAATAAGATCCTCTCCGCCTGGATTCGCGGACAGGCGATTTGCTGCTTGGCGCTGGCGGCGATTTATGCGGTGGGGCTGACGATTATCGGGCTGGATCTGGGCCTGATTGTGGGCCTTACCGCCGGGCTGCTCTCATTTATTCCTTATGTCGGCACGGTACTGGGCGGCGTGGCGGGGATTTTACTGGCGCTGAGCCAGAATGCGGGCTGGCACGGGGTGATTGCGGTGCTGATCGTGTTTGCCATCGGCCAGGGGCTGAATGATTATGTCATCCAGCCCCGCTTTCTGGGCGACCGGGTGGGGCTTTCCGCTGTATGGGTAATCTTCGCATTGTTCGCGGGCGGGGCAGCGTTTGGGTTTCTGGGCATTATGCTGGCCGTGCCCGTTACTGCGACGCTGGGTGTGATTACCCGGTTCTGGTTGCGGCGGTACCTACAATCTCCGCTTTATCTGGACTCCCCGCCTGAATGAAACAGCTTGCCCTTCCATTTCTGGAATTGGCGCAGCTTTACAGCGCCGAGGATTTCTGCCCCGCCCCATCCAACGCTGCGGCGCGAGAGTGGCTGGCGCGACCGGAAGCCTGGAGCAATGGGCGGCTGGTCCTGTGGGGCGAGGCCGGATGCGGCAAGACGCATCTGCTGCACGTCTGGGCGCAGACGCATGGCGCGCGGGTAATCGAGGGCGCGGCGCTGCGCGGGCTGGTACGCCCGCTCGGGCCGGTGGCGGTGGATGATGCCGACTTGGCTCCCGAGCCCACCGCGTTGCTGCATCTGCTGAACGCCGCGGCCGAGGCCGGTGTGCCGGTGTTGTTGGCCGCGCGCCAACCGCCAATCCGCATGGGGTATAAGCTGGCGGACCTGACCAGCCGCCTGCGAGCCTCGGCCAGCGTTGAAATTCGCGCGCCGGAGGATGAACTGCTGGAGGCACTCCTCACCCGGCTGGCGGCGGCACGCCAGCTGAGCCTGCCGCTGCCGGTGCAAAATCTGCTGCTGCTCTATTTGCCCCGCGCGCCAGCCTATTACCGCGAGGCCATCGCCCGGCTGGACCGGCTGGCCATGGACCGGGGGGTGCGAATCACCCGCGCCATGGCGGCGGAGATTTTGGAAGAAATGGCCGAAGAGGCATAAATTTTACTTAATCATAACGTACGTGACCTCAAGCTGTTATTATAGTTGATTTCATGGATCAGCAGACACCCCTTCCCGACGTTCCAACAGGTCAAAAAATTGCGCTGGACGACCCGGCGCGTTTTATCAACCGGGAGCTTTCCTGGCTGGATTTCAATTTCCGCGTGGTAGAAGAAGCGCGTAATCCGCGCCATCCACTGCTGGAGCGGCTGCGGTTTGTGTCCATCAGCGCCTCCAACCTTGATGAGTTCTACTCCGTGCGCGTGGCCGGACTGATCGGCCAGGCCAGGGCGGGGGTGCGGGAGCGCTCCGCCGATGGGCTGACCCCGGCCCAGCAGCTGAATGCTATTAAAGTCCGCGCGCGGGAGCTGATTACCGCGCAACAGGCCGCATTTAAGGAAGTGCGTGCCTTGCTGGCCACGGCCGGGCTGGTAGTGCTGAATGCGGGAGAACTGACCTCCGATGATGCTGCATTCCTGGACGCCTATTTCATGGAGCATGTGTTTCCGGTGCTGACGCCACTGGCGGTGGACCCGGCGCATCCCTTCCCGTTCATCCCGAATATGGGGCTGGTGATGGCACTCTCTCTGTCGCGGGAGGAAGACCGGGGACAGATGTCCGCGCTGATCCCTCTGCCGAATCAGATCGAGCGGTTTATCCGTCTGCCCTCCGATGACGGGCCGATTCGCTTTATTATGCTTGAAGAGCTTGTGGCGATGAACATGAATCGGCTGTTCCCCGGCTTCTCGGTGCAAAGCGTCGGGCTGTTCCGGCTGATCCGCGATACGGATGTGGAGTTTGAGGAAGAGGCAGAGGATCTCGTCCGCTCTTACGAAAGCGCTTTGAAACGTCGCCGTCGGGGGGTGGCGATTAAGCTGACCATTCAGGCGGACATGCCGGCTGACCTGCGCGAGTTAGTAATCGATGCTGTGGAGGCTCCGGCAGAGGAGGTTTACCTCGAATCCGGGCTGGTGGGGCTGGTGGATGTGAAGCAGCTGATTGTCGATGACCGACCGGATCTGCTGTTTCCACCTTATACGCCGCGTTTTCCCGAGCGTATCAGAGATTTCGCAGGGGATTGCTTCGCGGCCATCCGTGCCAAGGATATTCTGGTGCATCACCCCTTCGAGAGCTTTGATGTGGTAGTGCAGTTTCTGCGTCAGGCGGCGATTGACCCGAATGTGGTCGCGATTAAGCAGACGCTTTACCGCACCAGCCGAGACAGCCCCGTCGTCAAGGCTCTGATTGAGGCCGCGGAGGCGGGCAAAAGCGTGACTGCCATGGTTGAGCTAAAGGCGCGCTTTGATGAGGAGGCGAATATCCGGCTCTCCCGCGCGCTGGAGGCTGCGGGCGTGCAGGTCGTATTTGGCTTTGTGGGGCTGAAGACCCATGCCAAGTTATCCTATGTGGTGCGGCGCGAAAGCGGCAGCTTGCGGGCCTATGCGCATTTTGGCACCGGCAATTACCATCCGATCACGGCGCGGATTTATACCGACCTGTCTTTCTTCACTTGCGACCAGTCGCTGACGCGCGACGCGGCGCGGCTGTTCAACTACATGACCGGCTATGCCACACCGGAGACGATGGAGCAGCTGGCTTTCTCCCCGCTGACCACGCGCAAGACAATTGATACCCTGATCGACACCGAGATTGCCAATGCCAAGGCAGGCAAGCCGTCAGGGATCTGGCTGAAGCTTAACTCTCTGGTGGATGCCAAGCTGATCGACCATCTTTACGATGCCAGCCGTGCCGGAGTGCCGGTACAGGCGGTGGTGCGTGGCATTTGCTGCCTGCGGCCGGGTGTACCGGGGCTCTCCGAGACGATTAAAGTGAAATCCATCGTCGGACGGTTTCTGGAACATGCGCGGATCTGCGTGTTCGCCGACGGGCACGAAATGCCATCGCGCCAGAACAAGGTGTTTATCTCCAGCGCGGACTGGATGGAGCGGAACATGGATTTCCGGGTGGAGACTTTTGTGCCCATCCATAACCCTACCGTCCATGCACAAATTCTGGACCAGATCATGGTAGTCAATTTGCGTGATGACGCGCAAAGCTCGGTGTTGCAAGCGGACGGTCATTGGGAACGAGTGATGCCCGGCGACCCACATGCCTCGGCGCATGAGTATTTCATGACCAACCCGTCGCTTTCGGGCCGTGGCTCCGCATTGCACGGCGGACTGACGACCGAGCGGGCCAAGCCAAAATATAAGCGCCGGGTGGACTAACCTTAGGCCCTGGGAAGGGCGCGAAAATTCATGCACAAGGAAGGCTGGATTTTTGTAAACCCCTATGCCATACGCGCGTCTGCCCGAGAGGCTTATGCCGTCCTAGCTCAGTTGGTAGAGCAACTGATTCGTAATCAGTAGGTCGCCGGTTCGATTCCGGCGGACGGCACCACTCCCCCTTACCGAAGCCGCGCGCCCCACACCTGCCCTGTGTGATCAAAAGAATACCAGTTGAAAGCGGATGCGGCTTATTGATCTTTGTCTTAGCCTCACGCGTGCGACAAAGGAGATCGACTATGGCTGATGCGCAACCTGTTTTACTGCTGACCGGTGCTAGCCGGGGGATTGGGCATGCCACCGTGAAGCTGTTCCAGGAACGTGGGTGGCGGTTATTGACCGTATCGCGCCAGCCTTTCTCGCCGCTTTGCCAATGGCCAAGTGCCAAAGAAAGCCATATTCAGGCAGATCTGGAAGATCTGGAGTCGATTCCAGCTCTGGCGGCGGAGGTGCGGACCCGGTTGCTGGACGGCAAGCTGCATGCGCTGGTGAATAATGCGGGCATCTCGCCCAAGGGGCCTCAGGGTGAACGGCTGGGGGTTATGGCAACGGACGCTGCACTCTGGACTAAGGTGCTGAATGTGAATCTTGTTTCCACCGCCTTGCTGGCGCGGGCGGTGCTACCAGAGCTAGAGCGGGCGCGCGGCTCGATTGTGAATGTGACCTCCATTGCCGGATCGCGCGTCCATCCGTTCGCGGGAGTGGCTTATGCGGCGTCCAAGGCGGCGCTGGCAGCATTGACCCGGGAGATGGCGCATGAATTTGGCGGGCTCGGGGTGCGGGCGAATGCCATCGCGCCGGGAGAAATTAGCACATCCATCCTATCAGAAGGGACCGATGAGCTGGTTGCGGCTGAAGTGCCGATGAAGCGGCTGGGCACTCCTGCCGAGGTAGCGGAGACGATTTATTTTCTTTGCACCTCTGCGTCATCTTACGTAAACGGCGCGGAAATCCACATTAATGGCGGGCAGCATGTGTAACAGGCAGCCCGCGTTCAGCAGCTAGCTCAGCCGCATTTGGACCAGCCGCATTGGAGGCAGCTCAGACAGCCGGCCTCGCGGACCAGCCCCGGCTGACTGCATTTGGGACACAGGCTGCCCAGGGGCGAAACAGCCGCTTCCGCCTTTTTGCCCTGCACCGGCAGCCGGTCGTTTTCCAGCGTCAGGAAGCCGGTTTCCAGCATGTGACGCTCGATCACATCACCGATTGCCGCCACCAGGGACGGCACATAACGCCCTTGCGCCCATTGTCCGCCTCGCGGGTCGAAGACCTGCTTCAGCTCCTCCGCCACGAAAGCAACCTCACCGCCGCGGCGGAACACGGCCGATATCATCCGTGTGAGCGCCACCACCCAGGCGTAATGTTCGAGGTTTTTCGAGTTCACGAAAATCTCGAAGGGACGGCGCACGCCGTCCTGCTCGATGTCGTTGATGGTGACATACATAGCGTGCTCGCTGTCAGGCCAGCGCAGCTTGTAGGTGGCTCCCACAAGGCGGTCCGCGCGGACCAGCAGGCCAGAGACATCGTCATGAATTGCCTGTGGCGCCGGCACGGCAGAGGTTTGCGGCTTAACCTCCAGCACCGAGCCGGTGACGGCGTTGGGGCGGTATGTGGTGCAGCCTTTGCAGCCACTGCGATAAGCGTCGAGGTATACCTCCTGAAATGCCTCAAAGCTAATATCTTCCGGCACGTTCACGGTTTTAGAGATGGCGCTGTCCACATGAGCCTGCACGGCAGCCTGCATGCGCACGTGCTCGGAAGGATTAAGGTCCTGAGCGGTGACGAAATAGTCCGGCAGGGCTGTGTCGGCGCCGAACTTGGCGCGCCAGAGCCGCAGGGCGTAGTCCGTGACCTCTTCCTCGGTGCGGGTGCCGTCGCGTTGCAGCACCTTACGGGTAAAGGCCAGTGCGAATACCGGCTCGACGCCGCTGGAGACGTTATCCGCCACCAGCGAAATGGTGCCCGTAGGCGCGATGGAGGTGAGCAACGCATTGCGAATGCCATGCTGGCTGATGGCGGCGCGCACGTCCTCATCCAGCCCGCTGATGGTTTCACCGGCCAGATATTTTACACGGTCATAGAGCGGAAACGCGCCTTTTTCCTTAGCCAGCTTGGCGGAAGCGAGATACGCGGCGCGCTCGACTTGCTTGGCCCAAGCCTTGGCCTGGGCTGCGGCCTCAACTGTACCATAGCGCAGGCCGCACATCATCAGAGCGTCGGCCAAGCCGGTCATGCCGAGGCCGATGCGGCGCTTGGCGTCGGCCTCCTTGCGCTGCTGTTCCAACGGAAAGCCTGAGGCGTCGATGGTGTTGTCCATCATGCGGATAGCGGTAGCGACCAACCCGGCTAGTTCTGTCTCGTCGATATGCGCGCCATCCTCAAAGGGATCACGCACCAACCGGGCGAGATTGATGGAGCCGAGCAGACAGGCGCCGTAAGGCGGCAGTGGCTGTTCTCCACACGGGTTGGTGGCGTGGATGGTTTCGCAATAATAGAGATTATTGCGCTTATTAATCCGGTCGATGAAGATCACCCCCGGCTCGGCATATTCGTAGGTGGCGCGGGTGATCTTGTCCCACAGGTCACGGGCACGCAGGGTGCGGTAGGTCTTGCCCGCGAAAACCAGATCCCAGGCGGAATCCAACTCCACCGCCTTCATGAAATCGTCCGTCACCAGGACGGAGAGATTGAAGTTGCGCAGCCGCCCTGGCTCGCGCTTGGCGGCAATGAAGTCCTCAATATCCGGGTGGTCGCAGCGCATCACCGCCATCATCGCACCACGCCGGGCGCCGGCAGACATGATGGTGCGGCACATAGAGTCCCACACGTCCATAAAAGAAAGAGGGCCGGAGGCGTCAGCACCGACGCCGCGCACCAGCGCGCCCTTGGGCCGGAGCGAGGAGAAATCATAGCCGATTCCTCCGCCCTGCTGCATGGTCAATGCGGCCTCGCGCAAATGGGTGAAGATCTGGCCCAGATCATCCTCGATATCGCCCATCACGAAGCAGTTGAAGAGCGTAACGCGACGCTCTGTGCCAGCGCCCGAGAGGATACGGCCGGCGGGGATAAAGCGGAAATCGCGCAGCGCGTCGTAGAACGGGGCTTCCCACTGGACAGGGTCTTTTTCCACATCAGCGAGTGCCCGGGCCACGCGCTGCCACATATCCTCAACCGTCTGGTCAATGGGAGCCCCAGTCTCGGTCTTCAGGCGGTATTTCGAATCCCAGATTTGGGCTGAAATGGGCGCCATCCTGTCCAGGATCGACTCACAACGCGTTTCAGAAGCGGTGAAATCCGCAGGAATATCCATATAGCTGACTCCGGTTTGGCGGCCCGCCCAGCGGCAAGACCGAGGACTCGGGGAAGCCACACCATACCAACTCCGTGCCCGCGTCGCCAACCGTCATCATCAATATCTGGATCAATATCCGAGCGCGCAACCATCCTTGCGTGGATCGGACCCGCCGATGAGAACGCCGCGCTGATGGTCAAGCTGGATCATCTGCCCGCCGCCATGCGGCAGGGCAATGTCTTCCAGCTTGTGACCCTTAGCCGCGAGCGCCGTACGGATGGAGGCTGGAATGCCACGTTCCACCTCAACCTTGCCTGCGAAGGGAAAGAGACGCGGGAGATCAAGCGCGGCTTGCGGGTCCAGCCCATATTGCAGGACGTTAGCCAGCACCCAACTCTGGCCCATCGGCTGATATTGACCGCCCATCACGCCGAATACGATCTGTGGCTTGCCATGCTGGAAGGCCATGGCAGGGATGATGGTGTGCATGGGCCGCTTGTTGGGGGCAACTTGGTTGGGGTGACCGGGCTTCGTACTAAAGCTGAAGCCGCGATTATGCATGACCACGCCGGTATTGCCCGCGACAATGCCAGAGCCGAAACTCTGGAAGATGGAATTGATAAAGCTGCAACAATTTCCGTCTGCATCCACTACAGCGATATAGACCGTGTCCTTATGCAAATGCCCGGCGGCAGGCAGAGTTTCCAAAGCCCGGTCATCCTGAATCAGCCCGCGCAGCCCAGCGATGTAATTATCGCTCAGCAGATGCTCAACCGGTACATCCACCTGGGTGGGGTCGGCCAGGAAGGCGTCGCGATCACGGTAAACCAGACGCGCTGCTTCCACATGACGGTGCAGGCGCAACGGGTCCAGCGGGTCTGTGCCGGGGGAGAAACCGTCCATAATGCCCATTAGCATCAAGGCGATGATGCCTGAGCCGTTAGGTGGGCACTCCCAAACTTCATGTCCCGCGAAAGCGTGGGAGATGGGCGTGACGAACTCGGCAACATCGAGCCCGGCTGCGAAATCTGCCTCGGTATGGAACCCGCCACGGGCACGCAGATCCTTCACGATCTCCGCCGCAATGGGGCCGGTGTAAAACGCCCTGGCGCCGTCTTTGGCGATAGCGCGCAATGTGGCGGCGAGTTGCGGATTGCGCAGTCTGGTACCCGGCTGCGGCGCCCTGCCGCCTGGCAGAAAGATGTCGGCACCATTTTGCTTCAGCTTGGCCTCGACCTCCGCCCAGTCCGCCGCCACACGCGGTGTGACGACATAGCCATCCTCCGCGAAGCGGATAGCCGGCCGCAACAGCTCATTCAGCCCTTTGCGACCGTAGGTTTTGGCAAGCTTCTCCCAAGCTGAGACACCGCCAGGCACGGTGACGGCGTGGGCGGAAGCTGCCCCATAGGCCGAGAGCCCCTGCCCTGCCAGCGCCTCAAGCGAGAGCCCTGCCGGCGTGCGGCCGGAGCCGTTGAGCGCGATGACCTTGTCGCTACCCGCCGGGGCATAGAGGCAAAACAGATCCCCGCCGACGCCGGTTGAGTGCGGCTCTACCACCGCCAGAACTGCCGCCGCGGCAATGGCGGCGTCCAGCGCGTTGCCGCCTGCTTTCATGACCTCAATGGCGGTGAGGGTCGCCTCCGGCATAGAAGTGGCCGCCATGGCGTTGGTAGCGAAAGCCGGACTGCGTCCGGCGGCGTGGAAATCCCGCATGGTCTGTGCTTCCTGAGTTTTTGTTCGGGATTTAAGACGCTTTCTTATATAGTTTCAACGCGTCCCAACTTTAGCTGCGCACCAGCCAGACACAGGCCACGCTGGCCAAAGAGGCGGCAACGCCCGTAGCAAACGCGCCCCAACTTAAATCGGCCAGGGTGATCATCACGGGCCAGACGCGCAAGGTAGCCTGGTTGGTGAGGTCGTATGTGCCATACGCTACTAGCCCGAAAGCGGCGCCGCGTAGCAGCGCCATGGCCGGTTTTTCAGACGGCAGCACAGCGAAGATGACGATGCCGGCAATATAAAGCACATAGAACAAAATAGCTGGGGCTGGGCGGACGGCGTCGGCCAGCAGCCCTTGCAGAAAAGGCTTGTAAAGCCGGGGCCCCATGAGGCTCAGCCAAACAGCATCCAACGCCAGGAACGCACAGGCGACAGTCGCATAAGCAGTAAAAAACAGCTTCATCTCGCCCCCTTAGCCCCGCAGCTCATAAAGCCCGACATCGACGCTGCCGGTGATAAAGCCCGCCTCGCAATAACAGAGATAATAATCCCATAGCCTGCGGAAGCGTGTGTCGAACCCCTGCTGCTCAAGCTGGGGCCAGGCGGCGTGGAAGCGGGTTCGCCAGTCCGCCAGAGTGCGGGCGTAGCTGGCTCCGAAATGCCGCACACGTCCCGGCCTCAGACCCGCTGCTTCCGCCTGCGCGGCCACTCCTGCCTTGGTGAGCAGCATCCCGCCTGGGAAAACATGACTCTGAATAAAATCCGCGCCGCGTCGGTAGGCAGCAAAGCGCTCGGCGGCGATAGTGATAATTTGCAGCACCGCGCGCCCGCCGGGTTTTAATCTTGCGCGCAGGGTACGGAAATAATCCGGCCAATATGCTTCGCCCACCGCCTCTATCATCTCCACCGAGACGATGCGGTCATAATGCCCGGTCTCGTCACGGTAATCACGCAACGCCAGCGAAACGTTTGAGGTAAGCTCAGCCTTGCGGATTACCTCTTGCGCATAAGCCAATTGGGCTGGGGAGATTGTCACCCCAGTCACCTGCGCGCCACCGCACCCCAGATGCCGTGCCAGAGCGCCCCAGCCGCAGCCAATTTCCAGCACCGATCCGCCAGTTGGCGTATCCAGCCAATCCGCAATCAAGGCCAGCTTGGCGGCCTGGGCAGCTTCAAGCGTTTGGGCAGCGCCTTCATACAGAGCGGAGGAATAAAGCATACTCTCGTCCAGCCAGCTCGCGAAGAAATCATTGCCGAGGTCGTAATGCGCCATGATGTTGCGCTTCGCTCCGGTACGATTGTTGGCGCGGGCTTTGTGGCGCAGCCTTTGCAAAGCCCGCAGCGGGACAGACAAAGCACTATCCGCAGCTTGGTTGAAATTCAGGGCGCAGGATTCGATCAAGGCGGTAAGATCCGGGGTACTCCAGCCTCCGGCGATGTACGCAGTGGCAAGGCCGGTATCGCCCTCCAGGAGCAGGGCTCGGAGGATCTGCCAGTCTTGCAGCACCAGCCGCGCCTGTGGGCCAGGCAGCGGGCCGCGGGCCTCATAAAGCTGCCCTTGCGGGGTGACGCAGGTGAAGTGGCCATAGCGCAGACCGGAGAGAACGCGCCGTAACAAAGCCTCGTAAAGACCGGAGCGGCGCACTGGACGGGTGACGGCCGGGTGGAGAATTTCACTCATGCAGATCTCCTGGGGCGGGCATAGCCCTGGCTGACATCCTGATCCGGGGCGGGTGGGCGCGGGCGCGGGCGGAGGCCCTTGCACCAGATTTTCAACGCTTCCCAATGAATGGCGGTGAGCACTTTGACGCCGAGCCAGGGCTGGGCGGCGACAAGACGCAGCAAGGCGGCGTCCGTCAGCGGCGCGCGGCGCCCGGCCATGGTCGCGCGCAAGATAACGCCTTGCGCATCCTCCACCGCGATATGCAACCCCAGCGAATCGCTAGGGGGATGCAGAGTGAAGCGGTAGCGCAGTCCCATATCCATGAAAGGAGAGACATAAAACACTTTTTCAGCCCCCTGGCGCAGAGGGCCGCTCGTCTCCTCCACGGGGCAGAGATAAGAGTGGCGCTGGCCGAATGTGTTATTGACCTCGTAGATCACGGCACGCAGCACCCCCGCCTCCGTGTGGCAGAGAAACAGGCTGAGCGGATTGAAACCCAACCCCAGCACACGCGGCATGGACAGCAAGGTAATGTGGGCGCTGGCGGACGCCAACCCTGCCTCGCGCAAAGTGGTATCGACCCAATTGCGCAACGTCGCCGACTTGTTGCCATGGTCTGAATCCCGGAAGCTGACGAGGTTAAAGCGGTTGCGGGAGAACAGCTTAAGACGCGGCGGGGCGTCCAGGTCCAGCAGCAGATAAGGCACTTGATAAGACAGCGCATGGGGGCGGGGGCGAATACGGGTGTGGGTAACCAGGACCGGGTAGAGCGCGTTCACCGCCTCAACTCCAGGGCAGGTGGCGCGGCGATACGGGCTGATTCACCCTCCACGCGCCAGGGACGTCGGGTCTGGCCCAACAATTCCGCCACAGCGAGCCCAGACTGCAAACCGTCCTCATGAAAGCCAGCGCCCCACCAAGCGCCGCAAAACCAAGTACGATTCGTGCCTTGCACCTCCCAGATGCGGGATTGGGCGCGCAGAGCGGCAACGTCGAACACCGGGTGGGTGAAAATCTGCTGTAACGCCACGTCACGCAAAGGACGTTCGGGGTTGAGGGTCACGAACCAGTCCTGGCCAGGGAGATTTTGCAAACGGTTCATCCAATAGGTGACGGCTACGCTATTTTGCCCACCTGTATAATTCCAGGCCGCCCAGGCGGAGCGGCGGCGGGGCATGGCGGCTTTGTCAGCATGCAGAAGAACCTCGTTGCGGGAGGTGCGGAACGCGCCAACGATCTCGCGTTCCGCTGGGGTGGGATCGCTGAGCAGGGCAAAAGCTTCATCCGCGTGGCAGGCCAGTACCACTTGGCTGAATGTCTCCTCCTGCCCGTTGGCCAATCGCAGTGTGGCGCTACCTGAGGCGCGGCGCAGGGCCGTGACAGGCACGCCAGCGCGAACCCGACCTTTGAAGGCAGCGCGCAGCCGACCAACATATTCGCGCGAGCCCCCCTTCACGCTGCGCCAGACCGGACGGCCGGAGATTTTCAACAGCCCGTGATTTTCGCAGAACCGGATAAAAGACGCAGCCGGCAGGTCCCCCGCCACCGAAGCAGGGCAGGACCAGACGGCGGCGATCATCGGGTAGAGATGGTCGCGCAAAAACGCCTCACCATAACCGCCTTGGCGGAGATACGCGGCGAGGCTCATCTCCCCCAGAGAAGCCGCGTCGCGCGGGGCATGAGCATAAAACCTTAAAATGCCGCGCAGCATGGACCAGAAGCGCGGCTTGAGGATATTGGCGGGCTGGGCGAACAGTCCGCGTAGATCCGAACCGGCATATTCCAGCGCGCCGTCCCGCAGAGAAACCGAGAAGGACATATCCGTGGGCAAGGTTTCCACCCCCAGATGCGCGAACAAGGCGGTGAGGTTGGGGTAGGCTGGTTCATTGTAGACGATAAAGCCGGTATCCACCGGCACGCCGCCCGCTTCAACCGTGTGGCTGTGGCCGCCCAACCGGGGAAGCGCCTCGAACAACGTAACATCATGGGCCTGAGAGAGCAGCCAAGCACAGGACAGCCCGGAAATGCCTGCCCCCACAACGGCAATACGGCCTCCCGGACGATGTGGCGTTAATGCGTTCATGACCAAATTACGGGGGCTTGTCGCTTTTGGATCATCCAATGATCCACTTTCACTAATATCCCGTATAGTGTTCTGTGAATGCTTCTGATGCCCCCCTTCAGCGCCGCCCCAACGGCGCCCCGCGTGCCGCTCTGGTGAATGAGGCTGGTAGCCCACCGCCCGATGGGGCGATGCTGGCCGAGCTGCTCAGCCGCGTGGCCGCCACGCGGGACCGGCAGGCTTACGCGGTGCTGTTCAAGCACTTCGCCCCCCGGGTGAAGGCTTACCTGCGTCGCGCGGGCATGGAAGCTACTGCTGCCGAGGAGGTGGCGCAGGAGGTGATGCTTTCTCTCTGGCGCAAAGCAGAGAGTTTCGACGCCAGCCGCGCCGGTGCCTCAACCTGGGTGTTCGCCATCGCTCGCAACGCGCGCATTGACCATGCGCGACGGGTACGCGGCCTGCCCTCGGAACCTGAACCCGAAGCGGAGTCTTACCCCTCCGCTGAAGCCTTGACCTTAACAGCGGAACGCGCCTCGCTGGTACGTGGCGCGCTTTCAGCTCTTGGCCCTGACCAAAGACAGATCGTGCAACTCTTTTTCTTTTCCGACAAACCTCATTCCGCCATTGCAAGCGCGCTCGACCTGCCGCTGGGCACCGTGAAATCACGCATCCGGCTGGCCACAGCCAAGCTCCGCGCGATTTTGGGAGATGCGCCATGATCCGGCATCACCCCTCCGCCGAGACGCTATTGGCCCATGCGGCGGGGCAACTCCCTGCCGGACATGCGCTGGTGGTGGCGGCCCATGCCCAGGGCTGTCCGCACTGCCGAGCTGAACTAGCCCGACTGGAGGCGCTGGGCGGCGAATTGCTGGACAGCCTGACGCCAGAGGGAATGGCGCTGGATGCCTTTACTGCTACACTCGCCCGGCTAGATGAGCCACCGCATCCACGCCGCGTCCCGGCCAAGCCGCGCCAAGCGAATTTGCGTCTGCCGCACGGGATCAGCCTGCCCTCCGTGCTGGCCGGGGCTGAGATTAGCCGCTGGCTCTGGGTTGGACCCGGCGTCCGTTACAGCCGGGTACGCCTGCCCTGGGCACCGAACGATAACGTGATGTTGCTGAGCGTCGCGGCCAACCGACGGGTGATTGCCCACAGCCATGGCGGCAGCGAGTTCACCCAGGTTCTGCAAGGCAGTTTCAGCGATGAAACCGGCCATTACGGGGCTGGTGACATGGCCGAAGAAGATAATGACACCAATCATCAGCCTCGCGCGAATGACGATGGCTGCCTCTGCCTCGCCGCACTTGAGGGAGGATTGCGCCTGCCCTGGCTGACCCGCCTGACACGGAGATTTGCATGACATCTCTTGCCGCTCGCCTCTCCAGCCTAGCTGAACGCACCCCCTTGCCGGATGCGCTGATCGGCCTCGGGATCAATCATCTTGTTGGCCGCACCCGCCGCGCTCTGGATCAGTCCGATATGCGGCCCGGCTGCTTCTCTGATGCGATGGCGTCCCGCCCCATCGCAGAATACGCAAAGGCGGCCAACCGCCAGCATTATGAAATTCCTCCCGAATTTTTCGGGCTGACTCTGGGGCCGCGACGGAAATATTCTTGCTGCCTTTACCCCACCGGACAGGAAAGCCTTGAAAGAGCCGAACTGCACGCGTTGGAGGAAACAGCCGCCCATGCGGGGCTTCAGGATGGACAAGAGATTCTGGAGCTGGGCTGCGGCTGGGGTTCGCTGAGCCTGTTCATGGCCACGCGATTTCCGCAGTCTCGCGTCGTCGCCGTGTCCAATTCCGCACAGCAGCGGCATTATATTGAGAGCCAGATCCGGGGAATGGGGCTGAGCAACCTGCGGGTTATTACAGCTGATATGAACGACTTTACCATCGACCAGCAGTTTGATCGTGTGGTGTCGGTGGAGATGTTCGAGCACATGGCCAATTGGCGAGCTTTGCTGACGCGCGTGCGCGGCTGGCTGCGGCCGCAGGGGCGGCTATTCATTCATATCTTCGCGCATGAAAACCAGCCTTACCGCTTTGATCATGAGGATGAAGCTGACTGGATCGCGCAACATTTCTTTACCGGCGGCATTATGCCTAGCCACGGGTTGATTACCGAGTTTCCCGACCTGTTCACGCTGGAGCGGGACTGGCGCTGGAACGGCAAGCATTATGAACGAACGGCACGGGACTGGTTGCGCCGATACGATTCACGACTGAGTGAAATCCGCCCGATCCTGAAGGCTGTCTATGGCGCTGACGCACCGGTGTGGGAGCGACGCTGGCGGCTGTTTTTCCTGGCCACGGCGGGGCTATTTGGCCATGCGCGTGGCAAGCCCTGGGGGGTTAGCCATTACCTCTTGGCACCGGTGCTGTGATCATCTGCCTCTATGCCGGGCTTGCGGTGACGCTGGCCATGGTAGTGTCCTGGGTCGTGCAACGCGCCGCCAACAATGCAGGCTGGGTGGATGTTTTCTGGACTTTTTCAACCGGAGTGGCCCTGGCGGCCGTGGCGCTAGCCGCCCCCGGCGTACTGTGGCGACATATTTTGCTGGCGATTTTGGTGCTGATCTGGGCAGCGCGGCTGGGTGGGTATGTCGCCTTGCGGGTGGCGACCGGGCCTGAGGATACACGTTATATCCTGATGCGGGAATCCGCGGGGCGGAATTTTCAGAAGCAGATGGCTTGGCTAATTGCCGGGCAAGGGCCGGTTTCCGGGCTGTTGGCCATCAGTGTGTATCTTGCCGCCACCCAGCCTGACCCCGCTTTGCGGTGGACCGATATTGCCGGCGTGCTGATTCTGACCTCGGCAATGGTCGGAGAAGGACTGGCGGATGCACAGTTACGCGCCTGGCGGGCCCGGCCTGGACATCAGGGCGGCATTTGTGAGGACGGGCTGTGGGCCTTTTGCCGCCATCCGAATTATCTGTTCGAGGCGCTATTGTGGCTGGCTTTTCCTGTGATGGCGCTGAGCGCGGCGCCTGTGACGTGGCTCTCCTTCATCGCGCCGGTGATGATGTTTCTGGTTCTGCGGTTTCTGACAGGCGTGCCGCCGCTGGAAGCTGCGATGCTGGCCCGGCGCGGCGCAGCGTACCGAGCTTATCAGGCTCGTACCAGCGCGATGTGGCCGCGCTTTAAGCGAAACGTCCCAGAGCCGCCCCAGCCTCCAAAAACGCGCCCGTTTTAACGGCCTGCTGGAAACATCCGGCGCGAGGCGAGGTGATGCGGACTTCCATCTTCATTGCCTCCATCACTGCGAGCAGATCTCCCTCCTGAACTTCTGCGCCATCCTCGACTTTCCAGCCTTGAAGATGGCCTGCAACCGGGGCGTATAGAGTGGAATTGTCCTGGGTTGAGGGAGGCGTTGGCGCAGGCGCGGACTGGCCGAGCCTGTTGAGCAAAGCGCGCGGCAGCCCGATTTGATGGCGTCTGCCATCAATTTCCAGCGGCAAGCGGAGCAGCGTGTCATCTTCCAACAAAGCGGGCCGAGGTGCTGGTGTGAGCGCGGGCTGGAACTCTGTCTCGATCCAGCTTGTATAAACGCCAAACCCATTCTCGCCAGTGAAGGAAGGATGTTCCAGAACAGCGCGATGGAAGGGCAGCACGGTCGCTACACCTTCGATCGTGAACTCGGCCAAAGCCCGGCGGGCACGGCGAAGGGCCTCGGCGCGAGTGCTACCCGTAACAATTAGCTTGGCCGCCAAGGAATCGTACTGGCCTGGGATGAGGGAGCCGGTGACCACACCGCTATCCAGCCGCACGCCAGGACCAGAGGGAGGCTCAAACAGCGTGATCCGCCCCGGGGTGGGCAGGAAACCCTTAGCCGCATCCTCAGCGTTGATGCGGAATTCGATCGCGTGGCCCATCGCGGGTGGGGGATTAGGGATGGACAGTTTTAGCCCCTCGGCCACGCGGAATTGTTCGATGACCAGATCAATGCCGGTTGTTTGCTCGGTAACCGGATGTTCGACTTGCAGCCTGGTATTCACCTCGAGGAAAGAGAGCGTGCCATCCTGCCCGAGCAGAAATTCCACAGTGCCGGCACTGCTATAACCCGCCGCCTGGCAGATGCGTCGAGCGGCGTCTTCAATCTCGTCGCGCTGGGAGGGGGTAAGAAACGGAGCTGGTGCTTCTTCCACCAGCTTCTGATTACGGCGCTGCA
This sequence comes from Acidocella aminolytica 101 = DSM 11237, assembly GCF_900129125.1. Classification (GTDB taxonomy): domain Bacteria; phylum Pseudomonadota; class Alphaproteobacteria; order Acetobacterales; family Acetobacteraceae; genus Acidocella; species Acidocella aminolytica. The sequence goes on from NZ_FQVJ01000006.1 coordinate 41,087, forward strand.
AAGAGCAGTCGCGTGTGCCCAGCACCACCACATTCCCGTGCTTATCCGCGATGATCTGCACCTCGATGTGTCGGGGCTTGTCCAGGAAGCGTTCCAGGAAACATTCGCCGCGCCCGAAGGCGGCTTCGGCCTCGCGCACGGCAGAAGCGTATTGTTCCTCCACCTCCTCCAGCACGCGCACCACTTTTAGCCCGCGTCCACCGCCGCCGTGGGCTGCCTTGATCGCAAGCGGCAGGCCGTGCTGGCGGGCGAACGCCAGCGCTGATGCTGCGGAGTCCACCGGCCCATCACTCCCCGCTGCCAAGGGCGCGCCGACGGATTGGGCGATGTCGCGGGCCGAGATTTTATCTCCCAAAGCGGCAATCACCGCCGGGTCCGGGCCGATCCAGGTCAGGCCCTCCGCCTGCACCGCGCGGGCGAACACAGCGCGTTCAGATAGAAACCCATAGCCGGGATGCACCGCATCCGCCCCCGCCCGCTTGGCGATGGCCAGTAATTTGGGGATGTCGAGATAGGTTTCCGCCGCGCTGGTACCGTGCAGGGCATAGGCTTCATCCGCCAGGCGCACGAACAATGAATCTTCATCAGGGTCGGCATAGGCGGCCACGGCGCGCAGGCCGTAATCGTGGCAGGCGCGGATGATGCGCACGGCGATCTCGCCACGATTGGCGATCAGGACTGTTTTCATAGCGCTGCCTCCGGGTTTGGTCGCTCGGGAATGATCTCCGCGAAGGGGGCGATGGGACGGAAGAGGATTTTCGCCCCCACGGGGATCTGACCGGCAAGGTCGAGATGATGCGCTGCTACCGCGCCAATGACGGGGTAGCCGCCGGTCAGCGGATGGTCTGCCAGAAATAGCAGCGGCTTGCCGTTGGCCGGGACTTCCACCGCACCAGTGATCGTGGCTTCGCTGGGGAGTTCCTCGGTACGGCAGCGCGTCAGCACGGCTTCGCCATCCAACCGCAGGCCGACGCGGTTGGAATGCGGGGTGACGAGCCAGGCCGTGCTGGTGAAGGCTGCAAGCGCTTCTTGGGTGAACCAATCCGACCTGGGGCCGAATTGCAGGTCCAACATGACGGTCTCACCGGCTTTTGGATAGTCAAAGACGGGGACTTCATGCAGCGAAACCGGAGCGAGGTACGGGGTTGGCTGAACAGTAAGCGTGCCGCCCGCCTGCACGGGCGCGGGGCCAATATGAGCGAGCGTGTCCGTCGCAGCGCTACCCAAAACAGGCTCTACCAGAAACCCGCCTCGCACGGCGAGGTAGGAGCACACACCGCGCATGGGCGGTCCGAGTGTGACCTCGTCACCTGGCTCTAATGCGATGGGGGACAGAAAAGCAGGAGATATCCGCTGGCTCGCGGCGGTGCGGATGGTGATGCTGCAAGGTGCGCCCGCGAAGCCGATAACCGCCTGCCCGTTGGCACGGAAGCTGAACCCACCCCCGGTCAGTTCCAGGCATGGGATGGTCTGGGCATTACCCACCACCCTGTTGGCAGTTTTGAAGGCCCCGCGATCCAGCGCGCCGGAGGCCGAAACGCCCTGCCTTGTCTGCCCGAAACGCCCAAGATCCTGAAATAAGGCGGGCAAAGGGGCGCTGAGCACGGAGAAGGTTGTACTAGCCGAAGCTCCCGTCGTGGCCAGCTGGTTGACGGGCGGAGTCGTAAAAATCCGCGGCTTTGCTGTGGTGCACTCTAAAAAACGCACTTTATGGCCGGGCTGGAACAAGGCAGGCGGAGACCGTGTAAGGTCCCACATTTTCAGAGGCGTAGTGCCGATAATCTGCCACCCGCCCGGACTGGCTTGCGGATAAACGCCGGAAAATTCGCCAGCGAGCCCAACAGACCCGGCGGGAATATGGGTGCGCGGGGTTTTGCGGCGGGGCACATACAAAGCCGGATCCCCCCCGGTGAGATAGCCAAAGCCCGGCGCGAACCCGCAAAACGCAACGCGGTAGTCACTGGCAAGGTGGCGGGCGATGATCTCCCGCACGCTGAGCCCGGTAAGCGCGGCAACCTCGGGCAGATCCTCGCCATTATACACAACCGGCACTTCGATGATGACGTCGGACGGCGATGGGGGGGCTTGCAGATCACGCGCCACCACCGCGCCCGCCAACAGTGACGCGCTGGTGACGGCCGGATTATAAGCGATCATCAATGTGCGCGCGGCTGGAACAAGATCGGTCATGCCGGGCAGAGGATCGGCCTGTAAGGAGGCAAAGAGCGCTTGGCTCTGCGCCAAATCCGCCAACTCTACCAGAAAGCTTGATTCGTTAAGCGGCAGGACGCGCATTCAGCACTGCTTCAGGAAAGGCCGGATGGCAATGGCGTTTTCCTCAAACAGGCGGCTGAGAGTGCGCGCCATGGTCACCGCACCGGGACTGTCTCCATGCACGCAGATGGATTGGGCCACGATGGTGATTGAGGTGCCATCCACTGCTTTCATCTGGCCGGTGCGGACGAAATTCAGCATTCGCCAAGCCACCTCGTCCGCATCATGCAGTACCGCGCCCGGCATACGACGTGAAACCAGAGTACCGTCCGGCATGTAACTGCGATCTGCGAATACTTCAGCCACCACGCCCAGCCCTTCTGCCCGTGCGAGGTCAAGAACCTGCGTACCAGCCAGCCCCATCAGCATCAGGCCAGGGTCTATCAGCTTGATGGCTTTAATGACGGCGAGGGCTTGGCGTTCATCCTGGGCGATGCGGTTATAGAGGGCGCCGTGCGGCTTCACATACCCTACGCGGGTGCCCGCCGCCTTGGCGATGCCGCAGAGCGCGCCGATCTGGTAGATAACATCGGCGGCGAGATCCTCACTGGCGATATCCATATCGCGCCGGCCGAACCCAGCCAAGTCGGGGTAGGAGACATGGGCCCCTACCGTAACCCCTCGCGCCGCCGCCAAACGCATGGTTGCCAACAACCCCGCCGGGTCGCCCGCATGAAAGCCGCAAGCAATGTTAGCGCTGGAGACCAAGTCCAGCATCGCTGTATCATCGCCCATTTTCCAGGCGCCGAAACTCTCGCCGAGATCGCTGTTCAGGTCGATGCTGGTCATGGGTCCGGCGGTCCTCTCATAAGCAGGGCAAGGTGAGACTATGTATAAGCCATGTGAGGGGCCGGAAAACAGGCTTAGCCTCCCTCTTGCGCCGCGCGGCGCATTATGCGTCAATCATGCTTAACGGTATTAACCAAAACAACCGGAGGACCCCATGCCCCTGCCCGCCTTGCTGCAAGGTCGCCTGGCTTTGCCCGCCATCGGCGCGCCGATGTTCATTATCTCGCAGCCGGAGCTAGTGATTGCCCAGTGCAAAGCTGGAGTGGTGGGGGCGTTTCCCTCGCTCAATGCCCGCCCATCGGGGGTGCTGGAAGACTGGCTGATCCGTCTACGGCGGGAGCTAACTAATCAGGATGCGCCCTTCGCGGTGAATCTCATCGTGCATAAAACCAATCCGCGCCTGCAAGAGGATCTGGCGCTGTGCGTGAAGTATCACGTGCCAATTGTCATCACCTCGCTCGGCGCCAACCGGGAGGTGAACGAGGCCGTGCATGGATATGGCGGGTTTGTGCTGCATGATGTGATCAATGACGAATTCGCCCGCAAGGCGATTGCGCGCGGCGCGGATGGGCTGGTGGCCGTGGCGGCGGGTGCCGGGGGACATGCGGGCACGCTCTCGCCTTTCGCGCTGGTGCAGGAGATCCGGGCTTGGTTTGATGGCCCGCTGGCGCTTTCCGGCGCAATCGCCAATGGTCGTTCGATTGCCGCTGCGCGGGCAATGGGGGCAGATCTGGCGTATATCGGCTCCGCCTTTATCGCCACCGAGGAAGCCCATGCCGACCCAGCCTATAAACAGATGGTGGTGGAAAGTGCCGCAAAGGATATCATCTACTCCAACCTGTTTACCGGCGTGCATGGGAATTATCTGATCCCCAGCATCGCTGCGGCAGGGCTAGACCCGGCGGCATTGGGGGAAGCCGACCCCTCGAAAATGGAATGGAGCCAAGTGGTAAACGGCACCAAGGCATGGCGCGATATCTGGGGTGCGGGCCAGGGCATCGGCGCGGTGAAGGAGGTTCTGCCCACAGCACGGCTCGTGGCGCGGCTGAGCGCGGAATATAAAGCCGCGTTGGCCGGGCTGGCGGCGGAGACTTGCGGTTAAGGTTTGCTGGCGCCGCGCACCAAGGCGCGCATCATCTCCCGGCGCAGAGTCTCAAACCCTGGTGTATCCTCTTTCAATTTGCCGGTCATTTGCAGCGAGATCAGCCCGTGCAGACCGGCCCAGAATAGGTGCCCCAGAACGTGCGGGTCGGTCTCCAGCCCGCCTTCTGAGACCATGCGTTCAACATACAGCGTCAGGTTACTGCGCGCGCGGGTGAGAGCACGGGCGAAGTCAGGGTAACCCGCTGGGTCGGGCTGAGAGAGCGAGAAGATCAGCCGGTATGCGTCTGGGTTCTCAAACGCGAAAGCGACATAAGCATCACCTACCGCACGGGAAACCTCCCACGCATCGCCGGGGCCGCGAATGGCGGCTTCCAACGTATCCGAGAGTTTATCCAGCGCCGCTGTGCGGGCGGCGGCCAGAATGGCTTCCTTATTCGCAAAATAACGGTACAGGGCGGTCGCGGACCAGCCAAGATCGCGGGCGATGGAGTGCATGGAGACATTCTCTATGCCCATCTCCACGGCTTGATGTTCCGCCACGCGGACAATGCGATCACGCGTCTCAGCGACGCGTTCTTCTGTCAGAGCTTGCGGCATTCCATCTCCGGTAAGAATCGCTGCACAACTCTCGTTTCGCTCCGTGGAGTCCCGCGGTCAAGTTTTCCGGACGCCAACCCAATGGCCAGCGCCCAGATCTATCAGGAAAGCTTGCCGTCCACCCCGGCCACCAGCGTTTGCATGCTGGTCAGGGAATCGTCGCTCATGGTCTGACCGGCAGGCACAAAGATCTTACCGCTCTGGTCGGTGAGCGGGCCGGTGAAAATCTTGTTTTTGCCGGAGGCAATATCCGCCACAGTCTGCTTCGCGGTGACGGCCACGGCGTCCGGCATGTTGCGGTAAGGAGCCATGGCCAGCATGCCATCGGCAAAGCCGCCCCAAGTGTTGGTGCTGGTCCAGGTGCCGGCCAGGGCTTCCTTGATGCGTTTGATGTAATAGCCACCCCACTCATTCACATCGGCGGTGAGTTGGTCATGCGGGGCGAATTTGATCATGTCCGTCGCCTCGCCAAAGGCGGGGATATGGCGGCTAGCGGCCACCTGCAATGGAGCTGGGCTGTCCGTGTGCTGGGTAATAACATCGCAGCCCTGGTCGATGAGCGCCTTGGCGGCGTCGCCTTCCTTGCCGGGATCGTACCAGCTGTCGATCATGATGAATTTCAGACGCGCCTTGGGGTTCACACTCTGCATACCCAGCGTCACGGCATTCATGCCGCGCACCACCTCGGGGATGGGCACGGAGGCGACATAGCCGATCTTGCCGGTTTTGGACATGTGGCCAGCAATGACGCCCTGCACGTAACGGCCCTCATAATAGCGGATATCGTAAGTGGCGAGGTTTTTGGCGCGCTTATAGCCGGTGCAATGCTCGAACATCACATGCGGGTTTTTGGCGGCAACCTTCACCATGTAATTCATGTAGCCGAAGGACGTGCCGAAGATCAGCTTATGACCAGAGGAGGCCAAGCTCTCGAACACGGATTGACACTCCGGCGATTCCGGCACGTTCTCAACGTAAGAGGTCTCGATGGCCGTCCCCAGCGCCGCCTGGGCCTGTTTGCGGGCGATGTCGTGCTGGTAGGTCCAGCCGAAATCCCCCACCGGGCCGACATAAACAAAGCCGACCTTCAGCGGCGCATCGGCCCGCGCGGCGCGCATGATGCCGGGGGCAGCCAGCGCCGAGGCTCCCAGCATGGCCGTGAAGCCACGGCGTTTGAATGAAGACATGAAGTTGCTCCTTCCGGGTTGGAAAATTCAGGACACCGCGTGGAAATATTTGCCAAGGCAAGCGGGTTGGTTGAGGCGGATGCGCCGGGCATCACGCGAAATGAGCACCAGCACCACTACCGTGCCGACATAAGGCAGCAACGAGACCAGCGGCGAGGGAACGGCGATACCGAGCCCTTGGATGTAGAGGGAAAGAAAGGTGATGCCGCCAAACAGATAAGCCCCCACCAGCAGCCAGAGCGGCCGCCAAGCGGAGAACACCACCAGCGCCAGGGCGATCCAGCCCCGTCCGGCCGTGAGGTCCTGCGACCAGAGCGGGGAGTAGAACAGCGAGAGATAGGCGCCGCCAATGCCTGCCATCGCACCGCCAAAAGCCACGGCGGCATAGCGGATGCGCAGAACCGGGTACCCCATGGCGTGGGCGGCGTCGTGACTGTCTCCCACCGCGCGCAGGATCAGCCCGGCATGGGTCTTGTTCAGGAACCAGGCAATGAGCGCCAGCATCACGAAGGAGAAGTAGATCAGGATATTCTGATCGAACAACACATGGCCAATGAAGGGGATCTGCGACAGCAGCGGGACGGGAATGGCGTGCAGAACCGGAGCAGAAATGCCGACATAGCCCGCCCCCAGTAAAGCCGCGAAGCCCTTGCCAAAAATGGTGAGCGCCAGACCCGTGGCGACCTGATTGGCCAGAAAGCTGAGCGTGAGCAGCGCGAAGATCATCGCGATCAACATACCCGCCAGGGCGGCCGCCCCCACGCCCAGCAACGCGCTACCGGTTTGGTGCGCGGTGGCAAACCCGGCGATGGCCCCCACCAGCATCATGCCTTCCACGCCCAGATTCAGCACGCCGGATTTCTCCGCAACCAGTTCGCCCGAGGCGGCGATGAGCAACGGCGTGGAGGCCGCAACGACGGAAATGGCGAGGTTGGAGACGTAAGCGAGGTTCATGCGGCCTCCGGCGCAGATGGGCGGATACGACGGAAACGGTGCAGGATCAGCACATCAGCGCCCAGCAGGTAAAACAGCAGCACACCCTGAAAAATACCGGTGATGGCGTTGGGCATGTTGAGATTGATCTGCGCCGCGTCACCGCCAAGGTAAGAAAGCGCAAGCAGCAACCCAGCGAAGATCACCCCCACCGGATGCAGCCGCCCCAGAAACGCGACGATAACCGCCGAGAAGCCATAGCCCGGCGTGATGGTGGTTGTGAGCTGGCCGATGGGGCCCGTAACCTCGATAATGCCCGCCAGCCCTGAAAGCCCGCCTGAGACCAGTAGCGCGATCCAGGTGAGGCGCGCGTTGGAAAACCCCGCGAAGCGCGCGGCGCGCGGCGCTTGCCCCACCACGCGCAGCTGAAACCCCAGCACCGAACGCGCCAATATCTGCCACAGCACCAAAGCGAGCAAAGGAGCCAGCAGGCAGCCGAGATGGATGGAGGTGGTGCCGAAATCCGGCGTGGTAGCCCCTGCGCCGAACATGGCCGATTGCGGGAAACCGAACCCTTGAGGGTCCCGCCAGGGGCCGGTGACCAACCAGACCAGGATGAGCTGCGCGATATAAACCAGCATCAGTGAAGTCAGGATTTCGTTGGCGTTGAATCTGAGCTTCAAGAAGGCAACGATTCCGGCCCAAAACATGCCGCCCAGCACCCCCAGGCACAGCACCAGCGGATATTCCCACCAGAAGGCGCCGTTGGGCAGCGCCAGCGCCAGCCCCGCGCCTGCCAGAGCGCCCAGCGTGAATTGCCCGTCGCCACCGATGTTCCAGACGTTGGCGCGGTAACAAAGGGCCAACCCGGCGCCGATCATGATTAAGGGTGCGGCGCGCACCAGCAAGGAGGACAGGCCCGAGGCGGTGCTGATGGGCGTGATCAGGAAGGTTTCAATGCCCTGGACCGGCGGTTTGCCGAGCAAGGAGAAAATCGCCATCATGGTGATAATGGTCAGGATAACCGCCAGAACCGGTGAGCCGTAGGACCAGAAAAGCGAGCGTTCGCCGCGCGGCTCAAGCCGGTAGAGCATGTGCCAACTCCTCTTTGCCTGTATGCGTACCGCCCATCAGCAGACCGATTTTTTCAATGGTTGCGTCCTTCACATTCATGGCGTCCGACAGCCGCCCGGCCGCAATGACGGCGATGCGGTCGCACAGGAGCAAAATTTCGTCCAGGTCTTGAGAGATCAGCACAATGGCCGTGCCCGCCGCAGCAAGTTGCAAAAGCGCCTCATAAATTGCCGCCGCCGCCCCAGCATCCACCCCCCAGGTGGGCTGAGAGATGACAAGCACGCCAGGCTGTTGCAGCACCTCGCGTCCGACCAGGAATTTTTGCAGATTCCCACCCGAGAGCGACCGTGCCTCAGCCAGCGGGCCTGTGGTGCGGACATCGAAGGCATGGATCACCTTGGCGGCGAATTCGCGGGTGCGTTTGGCGTTAATGAGACCAAAGCGCCCCAGCGCGCCGCGCACATGGGCGGAGAGAAAGCCGTTTTCCGCCAGGGTCATCTGCCCCACTGCGCCATGGCCGTTGCGTTCCTCCGGCAGAAAGCAGCCGCCCCGACGGCGACGGGCGCGGGGGCGCTCCTGGCCTATCGCCGCGCCATCCAGCAGAATGTTCATGGGGGAGCCAGCGGGAATTTCACCGGAAAGCGCGTCCATCAATTCGCCCTGGCCATTGCCCGCAATGCCCGCGATGCCGAAAATCTCCCCGCCTTTCACGGTGAAGGAGATGTCTTTCAGATCCGTGCCGAATTGCTGATTGGAGCGGATGGTAAGCTTGTTCACCACCAGCCGGTCGCCCCCCAAGTGGATGGTTTTGTTGGAATAATCCTGCTGCTTGAGCTTGGCACTGATCATCATCTCCGCGAGGTCACGCGCGGTTTTCTCGGCAGGGTTACAATGCGCGACGACCTTGCCCAGGCGCATGATAGTGGCGCGTTCACAAAGGGTGCGGATCTCCTCCAGCTTATGGCTGATGTAAAGAATGGAACAGCCTTCATCGCGCAGCCGCCGCAAGGTGTCGAACAGCTTGCTCACCTCCTGCGGAGTCAGCACGGAGGTTGGCTCATCCATAATCAACAGCTTGGGGTTTTGCAGCAGGCAGCGGACGATTTCGATACGCTGACGCTCCCCGACCGAAAGGTCGTGCACCGCCTTATGCGGATCCAACGGCAGGCCGTAGCGGGTGGAAATCTCAGCGATGCGGGATTCTAGATTTTCCCGGTCCTTGGGGTCATTGAGGCCAAGCGCGATATTCTCCGACACCGTCAGCGCCTCAAACAGCGAGAAATGCTGGAAGACCATGCCAATACCAAGGGCACGCGCCTGCGCTGGGCTGGCAATGCTGACAGGCTGACCGTTCCAGATCATGCTGCCCGCGTCCGGCTTCATGACACCGTAGATGATTTTGACCAGCGTGCTTTTGCCCGCACCGTTCTCACCCAGCAGCGCGTGGATTTCACCCTTGCCGATGGTCAAATCCACATGATCGTTAGCGAGGCAGCCGGGAAATTGTTTGACAATCCCGCGCAAGACAAGAAGCGGCGGCCGTTCCAGAACAGTGTTATCCAGTTCAGAATCCATACACACTCCCAAGACCTGCCAAGATCCCCACGACAAGCATAATGCAATTTTCAGGCCAGCCTACACTCAAGCCAGCAAGAGCCGTCTGCCAATTAGTCTGCCCGCTGCTCTGCACAATCCGTAGCCAGAGCACGCCGCGGCTGCAATAGAATTGACATTCTCGGGGCAGTGAAAAATCTGGCTGCAAAGGAGATTACATGAATCTGTGGATCAAGGCGCCGCTAGCGGGAATGCCCGTTGGCGCGGAAGGCGGAATTGTGGTGGCGCACGGGCGCATTGCCGAGTTGGTGCCCGACGGCGGGCGGCCCAGCCTAGCGGTAGACGAGGTGTTCGAAGCGGGCGGACATGTGGTGTTGCCTGGCCTGATCAACACCCATCATCATTTTTACCAAACGCTCACCCGGGCATTTCCTGGGGCGGTAGACCGCAAACTATTTGACTGGCTGATAGAGCTCTATCCTGTCTGGGCGAAGATCACGCCCCGGCAATTCCGCGTCGCCTGCCGGTTGGCGATGGTGGAGCTGCTGCTCTCCGGCTGCACCACTGCAGCGGATCACCATTATTTGTTCCCGCCCGGGCTGGAGGATGCCATCGACATCCAGATGGAAGAAGCCGAACGGCTAGGGCTGCGGGTAGTGCTGTGCCGGGGATCAATGGACCTCTCTGTGGAGGAAGGCGGGTTGCCGCCCAAGCATGTCACGCAAAGTCTGGATGTGATTCTGGCGGATGGCGAACGGTTGGCCAAACGCTGGCACCAGAGCGGGCCCGGGGCGATGCGCCAGCTTGCCCTGGCGCCATGCTCGCCTTTCTCCGTAACCGGGGATTTGATGCGCGAAAGCGCCAAACAGGCGGAGGTGCTGGATCTACGACTGCATACCCATCTGGCCGAAACCGAGGATGAAAACGCCTTCTGTACGGAAACATTCGGGCTGCGGCCGCTGGATTATTTGGAGAATCTCGGCTGGGTGAATGACCGCGTGTGGTTTGCGCACGGTATCCACTTCAACAAGGACGAGATGCGTCGCATGGGCCGCGCCGGGTGCTGCGTAGCCCATTGCCCGAGCAGCAATATGATCCTGGGCTCAGGCATCTGCCCGGTGGGCGAATTGGAAGCGGCGGGGGTTGGCGTAGGGCTAGGCGTGGATGGCTCAGCGTCTAACGACGCATCCAACATGGCGCAGGAGGTGCGGCAGGCATTGTTCGTGGCGCGTGCAGGACGGGGGATTGAGGCGGCAACGCATCTGGACCCGATCCGTTGGGCAACGGAAGGCTCGGCGCGCTGCCTGGGGCGGGATGATCTTGGGCGGATTGAGATCGGCAAGGAGGCGGATTTGGCCTTCTTCCGACTGGATGAGCCACGCTTCTCCGGCGCAGGCAATCCTCTGGCAGCGCTGGTAACGTGCGGCGCGCATCAAGCGGACCGTGTGATGGTGGCTGGCAAATGGCGCGTGCTGAACGGCGCTATTCCAGGGCTGGATCTGGCGGAACTTGTGGCCGCACACCAGGATGCCGCGCGGGCTCTCCGGGAGAGCCTGACGGGTTAAACCCAAGCGCCTTCGTGCAAGGCGCGGGCCTCTTCCGCCAGCAGTGGCCCCACAACCTCCACCATACGCTGCCCTGCGGCAAAAACCGTGCGGCAAGGCAGATCGAGCGTAGGGTTTTCAGCATGGTTGCCCGTAATGGCTTTCAGGTCATGCTCGCTCATGCCGTACACGACACGACCAATACCGGACCAGTAAATGGCTCCGGCGCACATGGCGCAAGGTTCGGCGCTGGAATAGAGCGTGCAATCGGCCAAAAAGGCGCTGCCATATTTAATGGAGGCACGGCTGGCGAGAATCCGTTCAGCATGGCCTGTCATGTCATGATCCGGCAGAAAGCCGTTGCCTTGCTCCATGAGCACTGCACCATCCGGCCCGGCCAACGTGGCGCCGAACGGGTGGCAGCCGTCCGCCTGGGCGCGCTTGGCGACCTCGAAACTATGGCGCAGCAAGGTTTCGTCATCAGGCTGGGTCATGGGACTCCTTTGGTAGGCTGAGAAGTTGCGCGGCCACGGCAATGGCGATCACGGCAGGCTGTTTGCCTCCCACGCCCGGCAGACCGATAGGGCAAACGAAGCGTGATGCATCAATATTCTCCCCATGCAGACGCGCAAGGAACCGCGCCCGCTTGGTGACCGACCCGATCATGCCGACAAAACCGGCCGGACCGCGCAAGGCGGCGGTGGCTAGGCGGTAATCCAGCGCGTGGTCGTGGGTGAGGATCAGCACGGCGGCAGCGGACGAGGCACTGGCCAGAACATCCTCCATGGCCTCGGCCGAGCAACAGACCAGGCCAGGCAAGACTTGCAGGTCAGGGCGCGTATCAAACCAGCCCAGTGAGAGCGGCAGCCCCGCGCAGGCACGCGCGATGGCTTGGCCCACATGGCCAGCACCAAACAGCAGCACCGGGCGGCTGGGGGCGGAAAGCGGTTCGATAATTTGCGTGCCCACCCCCGGCTTTTCTCCACGCGCGGGCAAAATGCTCGCGGCAAGGCGACCACCATAGGTGCGGTGGACGGCGCCCATGGTAAGTTCAGAGACAAGTGTTTCACCCGGCGCCACGTCCAGAAAACCACAGGCGGCGGGGCTGAGATGCTCAACGAGGAGCCGCACCCGTCCGCCACAGCATTGGCCGAGCAGCGGCCCGAGCGGGTAGTCCTGCACCGCCCAGCTGCCGGGAGCCTGAGCCAGCGCCGCACGGGCCTGGGAGATGGCGGTGAATTCCAGATTGCCGCCGCCGATGGTGCCTTGCACGGTCTTTGCCGTGACGAGCATTTTGGTGCCCGCGCCACGCGGCGCTGAACCCTCGGTCGCCAGCACACTCACCAGTGCCACGGGGCCATGGGGAAGCAAGGCGCGCAACGCAGCCAGCCACTCAGCCATGGCGAGATTTCAGCCCATTGATGGCGGCCAGAATCCGCTCCGGCGTGGCGGGGGCGTCTAATGCGGGAAAGCCAGCCTCCGGAACAGCGGCGGCAACCGCCTGGGTGAGCGCGCAGAATACCGCATTGGCCAGCATGAAAGGCGGCTCCCCCACGGCTTTGGAGCGGTGGATAGTGGGCTCCATATTCCGCCCCTGAGCCCAGAGCGCGATGTTCATGCGCGCCGGGCGGTCTGACGCGGTGGGGATTTTATAGGTGGAGGGGGCATGGGTAAGCAGACGGCCTGATTCATCGAACACCAGTTCCTCAGTAGTGAGCCAGCCCATGCCTTGAATGAAGCCGCCTTCTATCTGGCCGAGATCAATCGCGGGGTTCAGGGATTTACCAACATCGTGCAGAATATCTACCGCCAGCACCTTATGCTCGCCGGTGAGTGTGTCCACGGCCACTTCCGCCACCGCTGCGCCGTAAGCAAAGTAATAGAAAGGCCGCCCGGTATGGGTCTTGCGGTCGTAATGGATATCCGGCGTGGCATAGAAGCCGGTGGAGGAAAGCGAGACGCGGTTGAGGTAAGCCAGTTGGCAGAGCTGACCAAAGCTGATCAGTTCCACCCCGGCCTGCACGCCAGCCGGGGTGAAGCGCACCTGTGCCTCCGTTACACCAAAATGCCTGGCCGCAAACGCCACGAGGCGTTGCCTGATGGTGTCAGCCGCATTGAAGGCGGCCATACCGTTAAGGTCCGTACCGGAGGACGCCGCCGTGGCGGAGGTGTTAGGCACCTTGTCCGTCCGGGTTGAGGAAATGCGCACGGTCTCGACCGGCACGGCGAAGACGTCCGCCACCACCTGCGCTACTTTGATCATGAGTCCCTGACCCATCTCTGTACCGCCATGGTTCAGCAGGATGGAGCCGTCCGTATAAAGATTCACCAACGCTCCCCCCTGGTTGAGATGGGTGGTGGTGAAGCTGATGCCGAATTTCACGGGGGTCAGGGACATGCCTTTTTTGATGATGCGGTGGGTTTTGTTCCAATCTGCCACCGCCGCGCGGCGGGCAGCGTAATCACTGCGCTCCACCAACTCCTCGATGATCTCCGGCGCGATATTATCGGTCACCTGCATCGCGTAGGGTGTCATGTCCCGCCCTGGACCATAAAGATTGCGCTGGCGGACGAGGAGTGGGTCCAGACCCAGATCATGCGCGATATGGTCCATCACGCGCTCGGCCACGATCATGCCTTGTGGCCCGCCAAATCCGCGGAAGGCGGTGGCGGAGACCGTGTTGGTCTTGGCGCGGTGCGAGTGGATGTTCACCGACGGGTAGAAATAGCAATTATCGGCATGAAACATAGCGCGATCATTGATCGAGTAGGACAAATCCGCCGTGCAACCGCACCGTGAGGCGAGCGTGATGGAAATGGCCTGGACCTTTCCGGTTTCGTCAAACCCCACCTCGTAAACGGCTGTGAATTCATGCCGCTTGCCGGTGATCACCATGTCGTCGTCGCGGTCGGCCCGGATTTTCACCTGTTGACCGGTCCGCACAGCGGCCAGGGAAGCGGCGGTGGCGAACAGCGAGGCTTGTGTCTCCTTGCCGCCAAACCCGCCGCCCATCCGGCGGACCTCGACCGTGACCTCGGCATCGGCAAGCCCCAGCACGCGGGCGACGATATGCTGCACCTCGCTGGGGTGCTGGGTGGAAGAGAGCACATGCACCTGGCCTTCCTCCTGCGGGGTGGCGATGGCGATTTGGCCTTCCAGGTAAAAATGATCCTGCCCGCCAATCTCCAGCCTGCCTTTCACCAGGCGCGGGGCAGCAGCCAGATCCGCCGTCACATCGCCACGCCCCATGGTCTGGACAGGCTCGATCACCGACTCCGCTGCCAGCGCGTCCTCGATGGACAGCAAGGGCGGCAGTTTTTCATAATCAATCCGGCCCAGCTTTGCGGCGCGGCGTGCAGCCTGATAGCTTGTTGCCACCACCAGAAACACCGCCTGGCCGTGATAAATGACTTCACCTTCGGCAAAAAGGCGGTCATCCCCTGCGAAGGGACTGACATCGTTCCGGCCGGGAATGTCCGCAGCGGAAAACACCGCCACCACGCCGGGGGCAGCGCGTACCGCCGAAAGGTCCAGGCTGAGGATTTTCGCGTGCGCTTCATTGGACAAGCCAAACGCGCCATGCAGCATCCCGGCTGCCTCCGGCATATCGTCCGTGTAAAGCGCTCTGCCCGCCACATGGGCGCGGGCAGAGTCATGCGGTAAGGGGCGCGAGACGGCGTTGAGCGTCTGAATATCGTGGTCAGCCATGAGCCAGCTCCAGCACGCTCATCACCTCACCCTGCTGCTCAGCCCAGACCCGGCGCAGCAGATTACCTGCCACCGCCAGACGATAAGCGCTACTGCCGCGCACATCTGTCAGCGGCGCGAAGTCTTCGGCAAGCAGCGCCGCCGCTTGGTCTAAGGCCGCCTCGTTGAAAGCGGCGCCGGTTAAAGCCGCCTCCGCTGCACGGGCACGTTTGGGGGTGGCCGCCATGCCGCCAAATGCGATGCGGGCCACCCTGATATGCCCGGCCTCAACTTGTAGATTGATGGCGCCGCAAACGGCGGAGATATCGCTGTCAAAGCGTTTGGACAGTTTGCTGATCGCGATAAGGGCGGTTTCACGCGGCCGGGGAATGAAGATGGATTCAACAAACTCTCCGGGTTGGCGGTCCTGTTTTCCGTAAGCGATGAAGAAATCCTCCAGCGCCATTTGGCGCCGGTTGCCACCTTGCCGCAGCGTCAGCGCTGCTTCCAACGCGATGAGCGCGGGCGGTGTGTCACCGATTGGCGATCCATTGGCGATATTGCCGCCGAGGGTGCCAGTATTGCGCACCTGCGCGCCGCCAATCCGTCGGACCAATTCGCCCAGCGCAGGATGCAGGTTGGTAAGGACCGCTTGTGCTTCCGTATAACGCACACAGGCGCCCAGCCGCACGCCTTCCGGCGTTTCTTCAATGAGACGCAGATCCGGGATGTCGCCAATGAAAATGAGGTCATCCAGAACGCGCTGCTGCTTGGTGACCCAGAGGCCGACATCCGTGGCACCGGCCACAAGCCGGGCCTGCGGGTGACGCGTGTAAAGGACCGCCAGTTCATCCGCGCTGCGGGGGATGAAGGCGCGGCGCTCACGCCCCTCTAGTCCGTCCTGGAACTGCAATTCGGTGCTTGGCGCCTGCAAGGCCCGTAAGGCCGCCACGGTTGCTGAATCATCCCGCGGGGTGCGGCCTACCGCCTCGCCCGCCGCCAGAATTGGCCCATAGCCAGTGCAGCGGCAGAGATTGCCGGCGAGGATATCAGCCACGCTCTGCTCTGCTCCCAGTGCACCAATGGCGCGGCCGTAAAGAGACATGACAATGCCTGGCGTGCAGAACCCGCACTGTGAGCCATGATGCGCGACCATCTGCTGTTGCACGGGGTGGCCACCACCCAGACTTTCCACGGTCAACAGCGCCTTGCCATCCAGCATTGGCAAGAAAAGAATGCAGCTATTCACGGCGCGCCAGAGGATTTCATCGCCTTGTAGTTCGCCCAGAAGCACGGTGCAGGCGCCGCAATCGCCCTCCGCGCAGCCTTCCTTAGTGCCGGTGCGGCGCAGGCGCATGCGCAGCATTTCCAAAACCGTGCCGGTGGGGTCCACCTCATCCAGCGCGATCACCTCGCCATCCAGCAGGAACCGCACGCTCATCGGCGTATCTCCCCTCTTTGTCCCAACGGGCAGAATGTTCACCCCCGCATTCCGGCCTGTCAACCACGCGAACGGCGCCGTCAAATGCAAATGGGCAGAGCATGAAACCGCTCTGCCCATTCAGAAATCCAAGCCTGCACGCTTTTTAGGCGCGCTGTATGAAGTCAGCTCTTGCGGGTCACCGTGAAACGGGCCAGCGCACGTAGCAGGTCGGCACGTTCACCGAAGCTATCCAGATGCGCGCAAGCCTGCTCCGCCAGCGTTTCAGCCTGGGAGCGCGCGCGGTCCAACCCCAAAATCCGCACCATGGTCGCTTTCCCGGCGGCAGCGTCTTTACCGGCTGTCTTACCCATCTCCTCGGCGGAGGCGGTTTCGTCCAGCACGTCGTCATAAATCTGGAAGGCCGCGCCGAGGTCCCGCCCGTAGGCCATGATGGCGTGGCGCTGCGCGGCGGGCGCGCGGCCGAGAATCGCTCCAGCCTCAGCCGCGTACTGGATCAGGCGGCCGGTTTTCAGGGCTTGCAGACGGGTGATCTCGGCGCCAGTGAGATCTTTGCCTTCGGATTCCATGTCGATCATCTGCCCGCCGACCATGCCGCGCATCCCCGCCGCCAGCGCCAACGCCAGAACCAGCTCGATCCGGGCCTCAGAGTCGGCATGGGTGTCTTCCTCGGCCAGCACCTCAAAGGCACGGGTCTGCAAGGCATCACCGGCCAGAATGGCGGTGGCTTCGTCGAATTTCTTGTGGCAGCTCGGCTGACCACGACGCAGATCGTCGTCATCCATCGCCGGGAGGTCATCATGCACCAGCGAATAAGCGTGCAGCATCTCCACGGAGGCACCTACGCGTGCGGCGCAGGTGCGGTTGACGGAAAAAAGCTTAGCCACTTCCATCACCAGAAAGGCGCGCAAGCGCTTACCGCCATTCAGCACAGCATAGCGCATTGCTTCGATGAGCCGAACCTCGGCGGTTTCGGGCACCGGCAGCAGCGCGTCGAGTTGCGCCTCCACCAGGCGGGCAGTTTCGGCCATCGCCTCGGCCAGAGCATCCGGCTTGCGCACCGTATCAAGCGCCATGTCTTATTCTCCGTCCTTCAAGGCGAGCGACCCATCCGCCCGCGCCACGATTGCCTGCACCCGCGCCTCGGCCTGGGCCAGCTTTTCCTCGCAGTGCTTCTTCAGCGCCGCGCCACGCTCATAGGCGGTGATCGCGTCCTCCAGCTTTTGCTGGCCGGATTCCAGCCCACGCACAATGGCCTCAAGAGCTGCCAGCGCCTCCTCAAAGGACAGGGCGGCAATATCGGAATTATCTGTCATGCTTGCTCCCGTACCCAAGCCGCGCGTGAATCACAACCGCATCAGCGTCCGCACATGCGCCGCGCAGCTCTGTGCCAGCGCGTTGAGATCATACCCCCCTTCCAGCAGCGAGACGACCCGCCCCGGGCAGCTTTGATCCGCCACGGCCAGCAACTCCCGCGTGGCCCAGACGAAGTCTGGCTCGCGCAGGCGCATCTGCGCCATTGGGTCGGCGGCGTGGGCATCGAACCCGGCGGAAATAATCAACAACTCCGGCTCAAAGGCGGCCAGACGCGGCAGCAGCGCCATGGCCCAAGCTTCGCGGAAAGCCTCACTCCCGGTGCCAGGCGGCAAGGGTACGTTGACGATATTCCCCACCCCGGCCTCGGTTTGCGCGCCGGAGCCCGGGTAGCAGGGGAATTGGTGGGAAGATGCATACATAACCCCCGCATCCGCCGCGAAAATATTCTGAGTGCCGTTGCCGTGATGCACATCGAAATCCACGATGGCGACGCGCTTCAGTCCCCAGCGGCGTTGCGCCTGCCGAGCCGCCACCGCTGCGTTGTTGAAAAAGCAGAAGCCCATGGCGCGGTCTGTTTCCGCGTGGTGACCGGGTGGGCGCATGGCGACAAAAGCCGCCTGCGCCCAGCCTTCCATCACCGCATCCACCGCCGCCGCGGCCCCGCCCGCTGCGTGCAAGGCAGCGTCCAGCGTGCCGGGGCCAAAGACGGTGTCGCCATCTATGGTCGTGACCTGGTCACGCGGCAGGGCCAGGATGGCATCGACATAATCCGGGTCATGCGCGGCCTTGAGCTGCTCGAGCGTTGCCTTGGGCGCCAACTCGCGCAGGAGTGGGGTGAATTCAGGCGCCTCCAACACGCGCAGCACGTGGCGCAGCCGCTCCGCGCATTCCGGGTGGTCATACCCGGTATCATGCCCCAGGGCCGCCGGGTGGGTGAACAGCGCAATGCTCACGCGTCTTCCTCCCGCAGGCATTTCAGAGAGAAGCTGAACACGCCCTTGATCTCGCTCGCGGCAATGAGCGCGTGACCTGTGTTTTTGCAGAACTCCCGTATATCCGCCACGGCGGCGGGGTCCGTGGCCAGCAGGCGCAGTTTCTCGCCCACCGCCATGAAGCGCAGGGCACGCGCCGCCCGCAGCACGGGGATCGGCGATTTTTGATATTGTGCATCGATCAGACGTTCACCCATGACCGAAACATGCGCCTTCATGTGGGCTTGAGCAAGACAGTGTTTCGGCTCAGAAACCTGGCATGGGACATCGAATCGGCATCGACCTCGGGGGTACGAAGACAGAGATCATCGTTCTGGGGGACGATGGCGCGGCCCTGCTGCGCCGCCGCCGCGGCACTCCGGCTGGATATGATGCCGCCTTGCGGATGATGGCGGAGATGGTGGTCGAGGCCGAGCAGGAAACCGGCGCGCGTGCCAGTGTGGGGGTGGGGATTCCGGGCTGCATCTCGCCCGCCACCGGGCTGGTGAAGAACGCAAACTCCAACGCACTGAATGGCCACCCTTTTGACCGCGATCTGGCCGCCTTGCTGGGACGTGAGGTGCGGGTGGCCAATGACGCGAATTGCTTTGCCCTTTCAGAAGCTACTGACGGCGCCGCCGCCGGGCAGAGCGTAGTGTTCGGGGTGATTATTGGCACCGGCACTGGAGCGGGAATTGTGGTGAATGGTCGGATTCTTGAAGGCCGCCACCGGCTAGCCGGAGAATATGGCCACACCCCCCTGCCCTGGCCAAAGCCGGACGAAATTCCACTGCGAAGCTGCTGGTGCGGCCAGGCTGGCTGTTTGGAGTTATATCTCGCCGGCCCCGCATTGGCGCGCGAATGTGACGGCCCCGGCTATAATGACGCCACCGGCCTGCCCCAACGCGCCGCCGCCGGTGATGTGAAAGCGCAAGCGGCACTCGACCGCCATGCCGAGCGAATGGCCAGGGCCCTTGCTGTGACTACCAATCTGCTAGACCCGGATTGCATCGTACTCGGCGGCGGGTTGTCCAACATGGACCATCTTTACACCACGCTGCCGGCGCTGATGCGGCCTTATATTTTCTCGGACCATGTAGCGCCGAATATCGTGAAGGCCAAACATGGGGATTCGTCTGGTGTGCGGGGAGCCGCCTGGTTGTGGCCGGAAGACTGAACCATGCCCGAACGGACGAGCAAACACCGCCAAGACCGGCTTTAAATTTTTCTCAAATGCTCAGCGTCAAGCCAGGCAAGGTCGCTACATCGACCAACCGCCGTCGACGATCTGAGTCGTACCGGTGGTGAAGCTCGACTCATCGCTGCCCAGATAAACCGCAAGGGCAGCGATTTCTTCCGCGCTGGCCAAGCGGCCCATGGGCTGACGGGCGACAAAATCCTTGCGGACTTCATCTTCGCTGCGGCCTTGTTCGCGGGCCTGCGCGGCAATGCGCTGATCCAGAGACGGGGATTGCACCGTGGCCGGGCAAATCGCATTACAGCGCACGCCTGATTTAACGTAGTCGGCGGCAACAGATTTTGTGAGACCGATCACCGCAGCCTTAGTTGTGCCATATGCACAGCGGTTGGGCGCGCCTTTCAGGCTGGACACCAAGGAAGCCATGTTGATGATCGAGCCGTGCCCGGCTTCCAACATCCCGGGCAGCACAGCGCGGATGGTGTGGAACATGGAGGTGACGTTCAAGGCCCAAGAAAAATCCCAGGATTTTTCTTCGGTTTCCAGAACGGAGCCGGAATCCACATAGCCCGCGCAATTGAACAGAACATCAATCCGCCCAATCTCCGCGACGGCGCCGCAAATGGCGGCGTTGTCCGTTACATCGAGAAGCCGCGTTTCAACGCCACTCAGTGTTTCCAGGCTAGCAGGCTGAATGTCGGTTGCAATGACCTTCGCGCCCTCCGCCGCGAAGGCCAAGGCCGTGGCACGCCCAATCCCCTGCCCTGCCGCCGTGATAAGAGCCGTCTTGCCGTGCAGACGCATCTCTGAACCTTTCAATCTTTGGACGTTGTCTGAGTTTTAAAGGTTACGGCATGATTGGAACCAGCACACGATAACGTCAAATTCAAAAACCTCCAGAATCAATCATCAAAGTCACATCAATTGTCATGGCTGAGTGGCTAAGGCTTTGCGGACAACGATACTAATTTGACTATCAATCAGCGCAAAGATGCCATTTGACACCCGCTCGCCACGCCTACCAAAATGTTCAAGCAGACGATTTCAGCTGCCGATAAGCGGCCACCAAAACAAGCCATAAGCAAAATGAATATGAGGAAATGAGCATTTTCACCCAGTTCCACCATTCCGGCCTTCATACCTGTTTTACCGGTTTAGCGCGCAGATGAGCGGCAACGCCCTCCTGGCTGATTGGGGCACCAGCAATTTGCGCCTCTGGCTTGTGGATGAGGCTGGAACTGTGCTTGCCCACAGAGCCAGCACACAAGGCGCAGACGGCCTCGGGCCAGACGGCTTTGCTGCGGTTTTGCAAGGACATCTGCAAGCCATGGACATGCCCGTATCCCCCACGCCCCTGCCGGTAGTGATCTGCGGCATGGCCGGGGCGCGGCAAGGTTGGCGCGAGGCGGGATATGTGCATGTTCCAGCCACGCCAAACGCCTGTCTAGTCCAAGCCGTGACCGTTCCCGCCGAAGGGTTAGACGTGAGAATACTCCCCGGCCTTGCGCAGCAAGCGCCGCAACCATCCGATGTGATGCGTGGCGAGGAAACGCAGCTTATTGGCCTGCTCGCAACTTCTCCGTCATTGACCGGCACGGTCTGTCTACCCGGTACGCACAGCAAATGGGTCCGCACGAGCCACGGGCAGATACAGCAATTTCACACCGCGATGACCGGCGAATTATTCGCCTTGCTATCAAGGGATTCGGTTCTGCGACACGTAATAGCGGGTGAAACGCGCTTCGCCCCGGAGGACCCGGCCTTCGGGATGGGGCTGGAAACATCCTTCACGCAGCCGGGCACTTTGCCGCTTACATTATTTCAAATCCGTGCCGCAGGATTGCTGGCGGGGCAGACTGGGGCCAGCGCCGCCGCGCGGCTGTCCGGCCTGCTAATCGGAGCGGAACTGATCGCGGCGTTGGACGGCTTGCCGGAAACTGAGGAGGTTGCACTGGTAGCCGCCGGTGCTTTGGCACCGCTTTATGCCTACGCCTTTACCCAAGCCAAGCGCCGCTTTTGCCTTCTGGATGCTAACACCCTGACCCTAGCCGGGCTGCTTGCCGCGGCACGGCATTTATTCCCGGCCGTATTCAAGGATTAAGCCATGCACGACGACACACCCGCCTGCCCCCTGCCAGCTTTTAAGCGCGGACTTATTGCAATTTTGCGGGGCCTGACGCCAGAGGATGCGGAGCCGGTGGGGAAAGTTCTGGCCGAAGCCGGGTTCGAGGCAATCGAGGTGCCTTTAAATTCGCCCCGCCCGCTGCTCTCAGTTGAAAAACTAGCAAAACGCCTTGGTGAATCGGTGCTGATCGGTGCGGGAACCGTGCTGTCCGCCGAATCTGTGCGGGATGTGGCACAGGCTGGCGGGCGGCTAATTGTGGCACCGAATGTGGATGAAAGCGTGCTTACTGCCGCTGTTGTGCAAAAGCTGGTGAGTATGCCAGGTGTTTTTACCCCCACAGAGGCGTTGCAGGCCCTGCGCTGGGGAGCGTCCGCGCTAAAATTCTTTCCGGCGGTTACGCTAGGACCGGCGGGGATTGGCGCCATCCGCACCATTTTGCCGCCCGATACGTCCATTGGCGCCGTAGGAGGAGTGGCAGAGGCGGATTTCCCAGCTTATTGGCGGGCCGGAG
The DNA here is from genome assembly GCF_900129125.1 of Acidocella aminolytica 101 = DSM 11237. GTDB lineage: Bacteria > Pseudomonadota > Alphaproteobacteria > Acetobacterales > Acetobacteraceae > Acidocella > Acidocella aminolytica. Next base: position 63,394 of record NZ_FQVJ01000006.1, read on the forward strand.
TGCGGCTCTTTGGGCTCGGCTCCAGCCTTTATAAACCCGGCGACAAAGCTGCGACCGTTGCCGCGCGGGCAAAGGCCGTCATAACCGCATATGACGCACTTCATAATCACATTGCATGAAACTCGTCATGCGTGATAACAATTTCATCACAAAAAAGCATCACAAGGGGAATTGGAAACGCGCATGGACCCACTCGTTCCTCCCCCAAAACGGGGATTTTGAGCCGATGCCGCATGGCCTGATGCCTGATTGGTTTCTACGTTCACGCCTAAAGCTCCGACATCTACAATTATTGCTGGCCATTGACGAGCAGCGCAATTTACACCGCGCGGCAGAACGGATGAACATTGCCCAGCCCGCGGCCTCCAAATTGCTGGCGGAGGTGGAGGCTATTTTCGGACAACCGTTGTTTGACCGGCATCCGCGCGGGCTGACCCCAACCGTGCAAGGGGAAATTCTTATCCGCAATGGTAGCCTCGCCCTGCGAACTTTGACCCAGGCTGCAACCGAGGTGAATGCCTTTACCAAAGGCCAGACCGGCATGGTGACGGTAGGTACGGTAATGGCGCCGATGATCGAACTGCTGGTGGACGCCATTGAGGAAGTGCGCGCGCATCATCCGGGGCTGCAGATCACCGTTGAGCATAATATCAGCGATGTTCTCGCCCCGAAGCTGCTTGAAGGGGAAGTCGACTTCGCTCTGGCGCGGATTCCGGGGGATCATGACCCCAAACAATTCACCTACCAGCAACTTTGGGGCGAAGAACTGCATCTTCTCTGCCGGGAGACGCATCCACTCGCCAATAAGGAAGCCGTGACGATGGCGGAATTGGCGCAATGGCCGTGGGTGCTGCAACCCCGTGGCGCGCCGCTGCGGCAACGGATTGAGCATCTGTTTCTGGAAGCAGGTACGCCCATGCCGCGCTCCATCGTCAATTCCACCTCGGCCGTGATGTCTCTGATCATGGTCAATCAGTCCGATGCGATTACGTCACTGGAATGGAATGTGGCCAAGCTAATGTCCGGCATGAGCCGGTTGCGGATGCTGAATTTCCCTGAACGTGTTTTTTTGCAGCCTTACGGCCTGCTGACCGTGGCGGAACGGCCGCTCTCCCCCGGTGCGAAGATTATGTATGACGCGATTTTAGGGCTGGCAGCGCGCCGGGAGAGGGAAAAGTCGCTGGAAGAGTGCCAATAGATATTCAAAACGGCATCAAACAGCAAAAGATTAGCATTTGACGGCTATCTCAGCGATGCCTTACCCAACCTTGCCCAGTCAGGGCGCGCAGAAAAGCTGACGGCCTTCCAGGACGCTTCACACAGGACCGGCCCGTCAGAAAAGGAGAGGAAATGACACAAATTTTGACGGCGATTTATCCTAGCCTGAAAGACCGCGTGGTATATATCACCGGTGGCGGAACCGGCATTGGCGCCTCGCTGACCGCTGGATTTGCCGCTCAGGGTGCAAAGGTCGCGTTTGTTGACATCGCGGAAGAACCAAGCCGCGCCCTGGCTGAGCAGATTGGCGCGCAAACCGGCCGCAAGCCGCTGTATCTGCCTTGCGATCTGCGCGACATTGCCGCGCTGCGCGCGACCATCGCGCAGACCCAAGCGGAGCTGGGTGAGATTGATGTGCTGGTCAACAACGCCGCCAACGACCAGCGCCATAAGATCGAAGAGGTGACGCCGGAATTCTGGGATGAGCGGATGGCGGTGAATCTGCGCCCGCAATTTTTCACCGCCCAGGCCGTGGCCGAGTCGATGAAGGCGCGTAAATCCGGTAGCATCATTAATTTCGGCTCATCCTCCTGGAAGAAAGGGCAAGGCGGCATGCCAGCCTATACCGCCGCGAAGGCCGCCATCCATGGGCTGACGCGCGGTCTGGCGCGAGATCTTGGCCCCTATAATGTGCGCGTCAATACCATCGTACCCGGTTGGATTATTACCGAGCGCCAACTTGCCTTGTGGCTGACGCCGGAAGCCGATGCCGAGCGCGCACGCCAGCAATGCCTGCCGGAGCGGGTGATGCCGGACCATGTCACCGCCATGGCCTTGTTCCTGGCCGCCGATGACAGCGCCGCCTGCTCAGCGCAAGAATTCACAGTCGATGGCGGCTGGATCTGAGATCATGGCCCAGTTGCGCGACCCGGCAGGCGCGTTGCTGGGCGAAGGCCCAGTCTGGCATGTTGCGGAGCAAGCGGTCTATTGGGTGGATATTAAAGGCCGCCGGCTCAACCGCTACAAGCCGGAAGACGGCGCGGTACAGCGCTGGTCGTTTCATGATAATCTGGCCTGGGTCCTGCCGCGCCGCGCAGGCGGCTGGGTTGCGGGTACACGGCATGAAATTGGAGAATTAAGCCTGGACCCGGAACTGGTCTTTACCCCGCGCCTGCGCGTAGAGCCAGACAAGCCCGGTAACCGGCTGAACGATGCCAAAATTGATGCCGATGGCACAATCTGGTTCGGCACCATGGATGATAACGAGGCCGCACCCAGCGGAGCCTTCTATCGCATATTGCCGGATTTTTCGGTCTTGCGGATCGATACAGGCTTCACCATCGCCAATGGTCCGGCCTTCGCGCCGGACGGACGTACCATCTACCACACCGACTCTGCCGCACGGACCATCTATCGTTATCCGCGACATCATGACGGCACGGTTGGACCGCGCATGCCCTTTATCCGCTTTACTGACGCGGATGGGTTTCCCGATGGCATGACTGTCGATGCCAAAGGTGGATTATGGGTTGCGCATTGGGGCGGCGGACGGGTGAGCCGGTTCACGCCGGAAGGTGTGTTAGACCGCACCCTGGCGCTGCCTGTTTCGCAAGTGACAAGCTGCTGCTTTGGCGGAGCGAATCTGGACCGGCTGTTTGTCACCACCGCTGCGATTGGATTGAGCTCGGAACGGCAAAAAGGAGAACCATTGGCGGGCGGCCTGTTTGAACTGGCCCCTGACATTGAGGGCCTGCCCGCTCCGCTTTTCGCGGGCTGAACCGCAAACGACCGATAACAAAAACAATATGAAAATGCTCTTTTAAAATATTTGACATATATCATACGGATTTTAAAATCCTTCGCGTGGCGGACAGGCGGCCAAGCTGAACTGACTAAAAAACACGCGCCTGCATCTAGTAAAAAACCAAATGGAGAGGATAGCCAGGATGGATGAAGACAAGAAGACCGAAGGGCTTCTGAACGTCAAACGGCGCATGATGGTTCAGGGCGGCCCCGCTCTGCTGGCCGCTGCCGCCGGTATGGCCGCCATGACCAAGACCGCTCAGGCAGCGGATCCCAGCCCCTTGCCAAAGCATAAGCGCTGGAAGCTGGTTTTTGTGAATCACGTCACCACCAACCCGTTCTTTGTGCCGACACAATATGGCATTCATGATGCTTGCGCCTTTTTCGGCTGCGATTATCAGTGGACCGGCTCCGAGACCGCCGTGGTGGGCGAGATGGTGAATGCGATGGATGCCGCGATTGCTGGCAAAGCCGATGCCATTGCCATCGCCATTGTCGACCCCAAGGCTTTCAACGCCCCCACCGCCGCCGCGTTGAAGGCCGGTATCCCGGTTTTCTCCTATAACGCTGACGCCCCCGCCAATAGCGGTAATGAGCGTCTCGCTTATATCGGCCAGGATCTTTACAAATCCGGCTACGAGATGGGGCAGAAGGTCGTGGAACTGGTTGGGTCCGGCCATGTGGCGCTGTTCATTGCAACGCCGGGTCAGCTGAATATTCAACCGCGTATTGATGGCGCCGCCGCCGCGATCAAGGCGTCCGGCAAGCCAATTACGTATGAGGAAATCGCCACCGGCGCGACTATTGATGAAGAACTGCCGAAGATCAAAGCCTATTATCTCGGCCACCAGGATGTGAAAGGCATGTTCGCGGTGGACGCCGGATCCACGCAAAGCATCGGCCAAGTAATGAAGGAATTCAACTTGGCCGCCAAGGGGGTTCATGGTGGCGGTTTCGACCTAGTGCCCCGCACCCTACAATCCATCCATGAAGGCGTTCTCGATTTCACCATTGACCAGCAGCCTTATCTGCAGGGCTTCTACACGGTGATGGAGATGGTGATGTTCCTGGCCTCCGGGGGGCTGGTTGGTCCGGCGAATATCAATACAGGTCTGAAATTCGTGACGAAGGAAACGGTTGATCCGTACTTGAACACCGCGACCCGTTACGAGGGTAACAGCTCCAAACCTCAGATCGTCCCCCGCTCCGGGCCGATCGCGAGCTGATCCAGTCAAGGCAGGTAAATCTTGAATTTGGGATGAAAATAGCGTGAACAAGAAAACAAAAGGTTTACTTGCCTTACTGCTCCGCAAGCCGGAGGCAAGCATTCTTCTGGTTGGTATTATTCTGATCATCACCTTCCAGAGCCTAACACCGGACTTCTTCACCAACGCCAACATGCAGACGGTGAGCCAGTTCTTTGCTCCCTGGACGCTTATTGCCTGCGGCGAAATCATGCTGCTGATTTCGGGTGAGGTGGATCTTTCCGTTGGGCAGGTGTTTGCCCTGGCGCCTTTCATCATGCATTTCGCCATCGTGGCGGGCTTGCCGGTGGTGCTGGGTGTTGTAGTGGCCTTATTGGTTTCCGCCTTTCTGGGCTTTTGCATTGGTGTTATTACCGTACGATTTGGGGTGCCCTCCTTCATCACCACGCTGGGCGCCATGCTGTTGTTCAACGGGTTGACGCTGACAATCAGCGGTGGTTTCCCGCTTGATACGCCGGACGGTATAACAGGCGTTATTCTCGGCGGCTGGGAATATAGCGAAATTCTCTGGGCGGTGGGCATAGCCCTGGCAATGCATATCATGCTGCGCCACACCCGCTGGGGCCTGCATACGGTGGCTGCAGGCGGCAATCCCACTGGGGCCGCGGAAGCGGGTATCCATATCCGCCGCATCAAGATCGGCAATTTCATGATGTGTAGCGTGCTGGGCGGTTTCGCTGGTATTCTCAACGCGTTCCACGTCACCTCCATCGACCCGAATGCCGGCGGCGCGAATGTCATGTTCCTTGCCATTGCTTCGGCTGTTATCGGCGGCACCTCGCTGCTCGGTGGCTCAGGGACCATTCTGGGCGGTCTGTTCGGTGCAGCTGTGCTTGGTATTCTTCAGGATGGGTTTACGTTGCTTGGCATCAATGCCTTCACGTTCGACATCATCACCGGCGCGGCCATCCTCATCACCATGATCTCCAACGTCCAATTCGCGGCTTGGCGCCGCCGGAGCCGTATCTGACATGAGCGACACGAATCATGCGCTGGAGGCGCGTAATATCACCAAGCGTTTTGGACGGGTGCAGGCGCTGCACGGTATCTCCCTGACGCTAAAGCCCGGCGAAATGCTTGGCATTCTCGGCGATAACGGTGCGGGCAAATCGACCCTGATGAAGATTTTGTCAGGCTATCACGCCCCCACAACGGGTGAGTTGCTGGTCAAGGGCGAGCAGGTGGAGTTCACCTCGGTCGATCATGCCCGCAGCTTTGGCATTGAGTGCGTGTATCAGGATTTGGCACTGGTCAACACGCTCTCTGTATATCACAACATGTTCTTGAACCGCGAGGTGCGCCATGGCGCCTCGCCCTTCCTGAACCATAAGGAAATGCGTGAGCGCGCCGCCGCCGCGCTGGAAGATATCGGAGTAAATGTTCCCTCCGTGGATGAGGAGGTGGGCATGCTCTCCGGCGGACAACGCCAGGCGATCGCCATTGCTCGCGCCGTGTCCTCCAACGCCCGCGTACTGCTGCTGGATGAGCCCCTGGCCGCCATGGGTGCACGCGAGGCGGGCATGATTATCGCGCTGATTGAACGCTTGAAGGCGCGCGGTGATGTGTCGCTAATTATGATCGCGCATAATTACGCGCAAACGCTCGACGTAGCCGATAAAGTGATGATGGTTCAACGGGGCACCTGCACCTTCGAAGGGCGCTCCGCCGATACGTCGGTGCTGGAACTGCTCGATATCGTGAAACGCGAATACCGCGCCGCCGCGCAGTAACAGCAGGATTACCATCATGACCTCTCCCGCTCAGCCGCAGCCTTATCGCGGCGTCTTTCCTGTCGCCCCGACGGTGTTCAATGCGCAGGGCGCGCTGGACCTTGAAGGGCAGAAACGCGCCATTGATTTCATGATCGATGCAGGTTCGCACGGGCTCTGCATCCTGGCGAATTTCTCCGAACAATTCGCGCTAACGGATGCGGAGCGCGAACAGGTCATGATCACGGTTCTCGAGCATGTGGCTGGACGAGTGCCTGTTATCGTCACCACCAGCCATTTCAGCAGCGCGGTCTGCGCCGCGCGATCGCGTCAGGCGCAGGACGTGGGCGCGGCGATGGTAATGGTGATGCCGCCTTATCACGGCGCCACATTCCGCGCCGCCGAACCGCAGATATTCGAATTCTTCCAAACCGTGTCAGACGCCATCTCCATTCCCGTGATGGTGCAGGATGCGCCGGTGGCAGGCACGCCGCTTTCTGTCCCGTTTTTGGCCCGCATGGCCAAAGAAATCGAGAATCTGTCCTATTTCAAAATCGAGGTGCCGCGGGCTGCGGCCAAGCTGCGCGGGTTGATTGAAGCCGGTGGCACCCACATTCTAGGCCCTTGGGACGGCGAGGAAGCCATTACCCTGATGGCCGACCTCGAAGCGGGCGCCACCGGCGCCATGACAGGCGGCGGCTTTCCGGATGGCATCCGTCAGATTATCGATCCCTGGTTTGCCGGCAACCGCGAAGCGGCGATGAGCGCTTATGAACGTTGGCTGCCACTGATCAACTGGGAAAACCGACAATGCGGTTTCGCCACCGCCAAGATTTTAATGCAGGAGGGTGGCGTGATCGCTCACGACACGCTGCGCCACCCAACACCGCCCGTACACCCGGCGGACCGCGCCTTGCTGCTTGACTTGGCCCGGCGGCTGAACCCGCTCGTACTGCGTTGGGGGCGCTAAGCACATGACCGCACACCATCCGCGTTTTCTCACTCTTTCCGCTTTCAATGGAGAATCATTATGAGCTCCAAGACACCTCAGCTGCGCTCCCGTGCCTGGTTTAACGACCCCGCTAATCCTGACATGACGGCGCTGCATATCGAGCGCTATATGAATTTCGGCATAAGCCAGAAAGAGTTGCAGGACGGACGGCCGATTATCGGCATCGCGCAAACCGGGTCAGATCTCTCCCCGTGTAACCGGCATCATCTTGAACTCGCCACGCGGGTGAAAGAGGGTATCCGCGAGGCGGGTGGGATTCCGCTAGAGTTTCCAGTGCATCCGATACAGGAGACCGGCAAGCGCCCCGCCCCGGGACTGGACCGTAATCTTGCTTATCTGGGGCTGGTGGAACTGCTTTACGGCTACCCGCTGGATGGCGTGGTGCTGACCATTGGTTGCGACAAAACCACCCCTGCCTGCCTGATGGCGGCTGCGACGGTAAATATTCCCGCCATCGCTCTGTCTGTTGGACCAATGCTAAATGGTTGGTTCCGTGGTGAGCGCACCGGGTCCGGCACGATTGTCTGGAAGGCGCGTGAGTTGTTGGCGAAAGGCGAGATCGACGAGGCCGGGTTCATCAAACTTGTCGCGTCCTCAGCACCGTCAACCGGCTATTGCAACACAATGGGCACGGCGACGACCATGAACTCCCTGACTGAAGCGCTGGGGATGCAACTGCCCGGTTCCGCCGCTATCCCCGCCCCTTACCGTGACCGGCAGGAGATGGCATATCTCACTGGACTGCGGATTGTTGAAATGGTCCGGGAGGATCTGAAGCCATCTGACATTCTCACCCGCGAGGCTTTCATTAACGCCATCCGGGTAAACACCGCCATTGGCGGCTCCACTAACGCGCCGATCCATCTCAATGCGCTAGCGCGTCATATCGGCGTTGAGTTGTCGATCGATGATTGGCAGAATTTTGGAGAGGAGTTACCCCTGCTGGTTAATCTTCAGCCTGCGGGGGAATATCTGGGCGAGGATTATTATCACGCGGGCGGCGTGCCAGCGGTGGTAAACCAGTTGATGCGATATGGGTTGATCCATGAGGAGGCGCCAACCGTGAATGGCCGCAGCCTGGGCGAGAACTGCCGGGACGCGGAAATTACAAACGAAGCGGTGATCCGCCCCTTCGAGCGCCCCTTGAAGGAAAAAGCCGGATTCCGCGTGTTGCGTGGTAACCTCTTTACCTCGGCGATCATGAAAACCAGCGTGATTTCGGAGGAGTTCCGCACCCGTTACCTCTCCAACCCGGAAGACCCGGATGCCTTCGAGGGCCGTGCCATCGTGTTTGACGGGCCGGAGGAATATCATGCCAGTATTGATGACCCGGCCCTGAACATCGACGCCAACTGCATCCTGTTCATGCGTGGCGCCGGGCCGATTGGGTACCCCGGCACGGCGGAAGTGGTGAACATGCGGGCACCTGATTACCTGATCAAAGCGGGCGTCAGTTCCCTGCCCTGCGTGGGTGATGGGCGGCAATCCGGCACCTCGGGTTCGCCCTCTATCCTGAACGCTTCACCCGAAGCAGCCGTGGGAGGTGGCTTGGCCCTACTGCGTATGGGCGACCGGGTGCGGATCGACCTGAAGCGCGGCAGCGCTGATATCTTGATCTCCGAGGAGGAACTCGAAGTCCGGCGCCAAGCGTTGGAGGCGGCGGGAGGATATCAATATCCCGCGCACCAGACGCCCTGGCAGGAGATCCAGCGCGGCATTGTCGGCCAGATGGATACCGGCGCAGTGCTGGAACCCGCCGTGGCTTATCAGAGAATCGCCCAGACCAAAGGCATTCCCCGCGACAGCCATTAGCGGCGTCCCTCGCCTGCCCTACGGGGCAGGCGACAGTTTATAGCAGGTCGATAATCTCGATCCAGTTCGGCATTCCCCCAACGGGATACTGAGCTTGCAAACTTAAACTGCCATCGTCCTGATTGATGGCATGTACACTGACCTGGTTTGAATCCAGCCCGGCCGAGAGCAAAAACCGACCACGCGGGTCAATGGCAAAGCCACGCGGTGTGGTTTCGGTCGTCCATCTGCCGATTGGCACCAGGAAACCGCTTGCCGCGTCGATTTTAAAACCCGCCAGAGTACTGGTCTGGCGTTCGCTGGAATAAAGGAAACGCCCGTCCGGCGTGATATGAAGGTCAGCCGCGTTCGCCTCCCCCAGAAAATGCGCGGGCAATGTCGTGACTGTTTCGATCTCGGCGAGGACGCCCGACCCCGGCTCCATCCTGTAGGCGACGATTGTCGCATCTGTCTGGTTAAGCATGTAGAGAAAACGGCCATGCGGATGAAAGGCAAGATGCCTGGGCCCGGCATGAGGCCGAGCCGCAATCACCGGCGGGTTATTTGGCGTCAGCACGCCTTGTTCGGGATCGAACAAAAACTGCATCACATGGTCCGCCCCCAGAATGGCGCTGTAGGCAAAACGGTTGGCGTCATCTACCAGAATGCTATGGGCATTCGGCCCGGTTTCCAGAACCTGCACCGCTTTGCCGTCAATCCGGCCATCCTCATCGATAGGATAAATGGCAATTTTGGCGTCCGTGTACGACGCAGCGAGCAAAAATTGCCCGGTGCGGTCTGTGACGATATAGGCCATGGGGCAGAGCAAGGGCGTGGTGTTCATCAATGCGAGCCGCCCACTCTCAGGATCAACCTGGAAGCTAGACGCGGTGAAAGGCGGACTGCGCAGCGCGGCATAGAGATATTGGTGATCCGGGCTCATCGCCATTGGCAGGCTGGTGGGAGATGGCAAAGCCGTACCGGTGACCGGTACAATTTCGATCTGGCTGAGCGTGCCGGTTTCCGCATTCATTTCGAACACATAAATGTCTTTACTCTCGGCATTCGAGACATAGGCTATTGTTTTCGTCACGCCATCCTCCGCTTCTTGAGGCTATGATCCCTTCAGCGGAACGGTCTCTGATGGGACACAGAAAATATATTAAAAAACTGCCTCAGCACTCTCATACGCACTGTCATGGTCGTCAATATGAAGGGTCAAGCGCCAGGATCATCCTTGTGCCGAAATCAAACCTCACGACACCTTGACAAGGCTTCGGCCTGGTCTACGGAGCAAAAACCTCCCCGCAGGAGGATACCGGCCCGATAGAACTTGGCACCGGCGAGGTGAACTGGCATGGTGTTGCGAATGCGCTGCACACCATGGACTACTCAGCCACCGTTGCCATGACGACGTTTGCCTGCTTCGATTCAGACCTTGCCCTCAAACGCCTTCCGTGACCCGTTTACCCCACCCGCCTGATCGTTATTTGATCAAAATATTTGATATTTAACATTGTCAGACCTCATCCGGGCATGATCGAAGCAGAATTATGGAAGGTAAGCGCAAAAAGCTGAGTCTGGTCGCAGCAGTGGTTGTGGTTGCCGGTGTGGGGGGCATCGCCTATCTGCACTGGCGTGCCTCTCCCCCCGGAGATCGGCTCACGCTGTACGGTAATGTTGATATCCGTGAGATCAATGCGGCCTTTTATGATTCAGGCCGCATTCAGCAGCTCCTGGTTCAGGAGGGTGACAAGGTCCATAAAGGTGAGTTGCTCGCCACGTTGGATGATAGCCGCTTCACCGATGCGCTGATCGCCGCCAATGCCCGCGCGGCCAACCAGAAGCAGATTCTGGCGGCACTTCTGGCCGGATCACGGCCAGAGCAAATCGCCCAGGCCAAGGCGCAGATGGACGCGCTGGAGGCGGTTTACCAAAATAATCAGGCAAATTACCGCCGCTATGCCACTCTCACACCGGGAGGGGCGGCGACCATCCAGCAGCGCGACGACGCCCGCGCCGCGTTTCTGAACGCCCGGCAGAATTATGAAGCCGCCAAACAGGCGTATATCCTCGCCGTGAAAGGCCCGCGCACCGAGGATATCGCCGCTGCCCAAGCCGCCTATGACGAGGCAAAAGCCAACGCTGCCCTGGCCGCCCGGCAGGAACAGGACACCAAGCTATACGCACCCTCTGACGGCATTATCGAGGAACGGGTGCAGGAACCAGGCGACATGACCGCGCCATCCACGCCGGTTTATATCATTGCTCTCACCAACCCCATCTGGGTGCGGGCCTATGTGCCGGAAGCCGAGTTGGGGCGCGTCCATCCCGGCCAGGAAGCTAACATCACCACCGACTCTTATCCGGGCAAGATTTATCGCGGCTGGGTGGGGTATATCTCACCAACCGCCGAATTCACCCCCAAAACCGTCGAGACACCCGATCTGCGGGCCCAGCTTGTGTACCAGCTTCGCATCTATGCCTGCGCGCCGGATGGACAGTTGCAACTAGGTATGCCCGCGACCGTCTCCATCAATCTCGCCTCCGACCAAGGCCAGGGCGCGGCGCGCGGTGCTGATGTTTGCGATGGCCAACATGCCAGCGCCCCCTGAACCGGCCGCGACGCCTTTACGGCTGGCTGGCGTCACCAAACGGTTTCGTATCGCTAAGCGGGAGATCACCGCTTTAGGGGACGTACACGCCGAAACAAGCCCGGGCCTGGTGACCGGGCTGATCGGGCCGGATGGCGCGGGCAAAACCACTCTCATGCGTCTGGTTGCCGGGCTGCTAAGCCTTGATGAAGGGCGGATCGAGGTATTTGGCACAGATGTGAGCACCGAAGCGCTCAAGGTGCAGGGCATGATCTCGTATATGCCCCAGCGGTTCGGGCTGTATGAAGATCTGACGGTACAGGAGAATCTTGATCTCTATGCTGACCTGAACGGCGTGCCGCAAGCTGACCGCTCGGCCAGCTATACAGAGTTGCTGCACATGACCGGGCTGGCGCCTTTCACCTCCCGTCTCGCCGGGCGGCTTTCAGGCGGCATGAAGCAGAAGCTGGGGTTGGCCTGCACGCTCATCCGCCCCCCACGGCTGTTGCTGCTGGACGAGCCAACCGTCGGTGTTGATCCGGTTTCACGCCGGGAACTTTGGCAGATTGTCGATCATCTGGTGCGCCAAGCCGGGATGAGCGTGCTGCTCTCCACCGCTTATCTTGATGAAGCCGAGCGTTGCGATGAGGTTTTGCTGCTCCATGAAGGCCAGTTGATTGGTTCCGGGCAGCCGGAAGCTTTTACCCAGACCATGGCCGGACGCAGTTTCCACGCTCATGCGCCCGGTGTTCCAAAGCGTGCGCTGCAAGCTGTTCTAACCGCTACACCGGGTGTCACTGACGCGCTCATCCAGGGCGAAGCGGTGCGGCTGGTGCTTGATGAAGGCACCACACCGGAGACTATCCAGCCGCCGGGCGTCAGTGGACTGGCTTTGTCCCCCGTAGCGCCGCGGTTTGAGGACCGGTTCGTGGATCTCTTACGGGCCCAGAACGGCGCCAAGCCTCGCGCTGCCTTATCCCCGCCACCAAGCGGCGGCTCATCCACGGCCATGCGGGCTGCCATCGAGGTTGCGCATTTAACCAAACGCTTCGGCGCCTTCACGGCGGTTGACGACATCAGCTTTACCGTGAAACGTGGCGAGATTTTCGGCCTTTTGGGTGCCAATGGTGCGGGCAAGTCCACCACATTCCGTATGTTGTGCGGGTTGCTGCCAGCCACGGGCGGGCAGTTGAAAGTGGATGGATACGATCTGCGCCGCGCCGCCGCCGCCGCGCGCGGGCGGCTTGGCTATATGGCACAGAAATTCTCGCTTTATGGCGACTTGAGCGTCTTGCAGAACCTCCACTTCTTCGCCGCCGCCTACGGGCTGCGCGGCGCGCGGCGTAACGAGCGTATCAACTGGGCGCTCAGCGAGTTTGAACTCGCTCCCTTTGCCGACGCCACCAGTCGCGACTTGCCGCTTGGTTTCAAGCAACGCCTGGCCCTGGCCTGCGCGCTGATGCATGAACCTGACATCCTGTTTCTGGACGAGCCAACCTCCGGCGTGGACCCTCTGGCACGGCGCGAGTTTTGGCAACGCATCAACGCCCTGGCCGAAGGCGGCGTGACCGTGCTGGTGACCACTCATTTCATGGACGAAGCGGAATATTGCGACCATCTGGTTATCATGGCTCAAGGGCGGATCCTGGCCACCGGCACCTCCGAAGCCCTCAAGCACGCCGCCCGCTCATCTGCATTGCCGGACCCGACCATGGAGGATGCGTTCATCGCCCTTATCCATGCCGATAGCGGCCAGGAACAAGCCGCATGAACGAGCCGCTGATGCGGTTGCGCGGTCTGATCCGCAAGGAAAGTCTGCAAATTCTGCGCGACCCGTCCTCCATCGCCATCGCCTTCATCCTGCCTGCCTTGCTGTTGCTGTTGTTCGGCTACGGCGTGTCGCTTGATGCACGCCATGTACGGCTGGGGCTGGTGGTGGATGCACCCAGCGTGGCGGCCTCCAGCTTTACCGCCTCCTTCCGCCAGTCGCCTTATTTTAACCCGCGCGATTTCGCCAATGAGCCTGCGGCCGCGCAGGCCCTGGCTCAACGGCAGATTGACGGTTTCCTCTGGTTGCGCAGCGACTTCGCCCGCAAACTGAGTACGGGGCAAAGCCCGCCCATCGGGTTGTACGTCAATGGAATCGACGCCAACAATGCCCGGCTGATCGAAAATTATGTTCAGCAAAGCTGGGCTGGATGGGTCGCACGGCAGGCGGCACTGGCGGGTGTGGCCAACCCGACGCCCATCGCCGTCGAGCCACGTATCTGGTTCAACCCGGCCGTCCGCAGCCGGGATTATCTAGTGCCGGGGTTGATCGCCGTGATCATGACCCTGACTGGCGCCCTATTGACCGCGCTGGTGGTTGCCCGGGAGTGGGAACGCGGCACTATGGAAGCGTTGATGGTCACCAAGGTGAGCATGCACGAGATTCTAGCCTCGAAAATCGTGCCTTATTTCTTACTGGGCATGGGCGGCATGGTGGTCTCGGTTTTGATCGCGGTGTTTTTGTTTGGCGTGCCGCTGCTAGGCTCACTGATTGTGCTGGGGCTGGCCTCCGCGTTGTTCATGCTGGCCTCGCTGGGCATGGGGCTGCTGATCTCCAATGTCGCGAAAAACCAATTCGTTGCGGGGCAGATCGCCATCATCACCACATTCCTGCCCGCTTTTATCCTGTCAGGCTTTATTTTCGACATCTCCAGCATGCCGCTACCTATCCGGATCATTACTCATATTGTCGCGGCGCGTTATTTTGTTGCCATACTGCAGACGCTCTTTCTGGCCGGCACGGTGTGGTCTGTACTGCTGCCTAATCTCGCCGCACTACTGATTATGGCCGTACTGTTCCTGGGCGCCGCACGGCTCACAGCTCATAAACGGCTGGACTGACCCCATGCTCGCCCGTCTCCTCGCCCTAATTGTCAAAGAATTCCTCACCATCCTGCGCGATTCCAAAAGCCGCGCGGTGCTGATTGGCCCGCCGCTCATTCAGCTCATGGTGTTTGGCTACGCCGCCAGCTTCGACCTCAACCATGTGCCATTTGCCGTTTATGACCAGGACCAATCCTCCTATTCACGGGACCTAGTGGCTGATTTTGCCGGCTCGCCCACCTTCCAGCAGGTCGCGGTGTTGCACAGCCCTGAACGCATCCGCAGCCTGATTGATTCCCGTAAGGTCGATATGGTCCTGGATATCGACCCGCGCTATACGCGCGACCTGCTCACCAACCGGCCAGCTCCCGTGCAGATTATCGTCGATGGTCGCAACTCCAACAGCGCCCTGCTGATCCTTGGCTATGCCAATGACATTATTACAAGCGCCAGCGAAGAATGGAGCAAAAGCCACGGCGGCGTGGCACCGCTGGCCCGGCTGGTGTCGCGCGCGCTCTACAACCCCAACCTTGATTCTCACTGGTTCATCATCCCTGGCATCGTGGCCTTGCTGACCCAGGTTATCACCCTGCTTGTGGTCGGGCTTTCCGTCGCGCGAGAACGCGAGGCTGGAACATTCGATCAAATCCTGGTCACGCCGCTCCGCCCGCTAGATATCCTGATCGGCAAAAGCCTTCCCGGGCTGGTTATTGGCCTGGTTGAGGGTAGTGTTGTGATCCTCGCGACGCATTTCTGGTTTGACGTGCCCCTGGAGGGCGGGCTAGCACAGCTTTATACCGGCATGTTTCTGTTTACCGCCGCGGTTACCGGCATCGGATTGATGATCTCTTCCCTCGCCACCACCCAGCAGCAAGCGCTGCTCGGCGCCTTTTTGTTCATGGTGCCGTCCATCATTCTTTCCGGCTTTGCCACGCCCATCGCCAATATGCCCGTGGCCGTGCAATATCTGACATGGCTGAACCCCATGCGTTATGTGCTGGATGTCGTCCGTGACTGTTTTCTGGGGCAGCCCAGCTTTGCCATGCTGATGCCCGACTATGCCGCCATGGCCGCCTTGGCCTGCGTCAGCCTTGCCGCCGCCGGATGGCTGTTCCGCAAGCGCGCTGTTTAATCCCCTGGCTCAGCGGTTCCGCGAACCACCGCGCTCGCCTCGATTAAGCGGCGCTGGTTGGTGGACAAGTGCCGCTGCATCAAGGCGCTGGCACCCTGCGCGTCGCCGCGCTCCAGAAGATCAATCAGAGCCGCATGGTCTTTGACGCCGCGGGCCGGGTCTTCCTGCAGATCGTATAACAGCGTGGCTAAAGAGGTTTTGTCGGTCAAATTCTGCACGAATCCTTCCAACGCCCGATTGTCCCCCAAGGAGGCCAGAACGCGGTGAAATTCCGTGAGTAACCAGACCAGTTGCCCGCGATCCCCGCTTTTCAGCGCCTCCATCTGCAAATCGAGGTGGCTACGTAATTTGCGGATACCCTCCTCGGTGCAATGACGGCTGAGGCTCTCGACAATCTCTCGCTCGATCAGCCGCCGCGCGGCATAAGCTTGTTCCACCTCATCCGGCGAGGGCATGGCGACAAAGGCGCCACGATTACGCTCCAGCCGCACGACCCCGCCCAGCGCCAGATATTTCAACCCCTCCCGGACCTGAGCACGGCTGAGCAGCAGCTTGCGCATCAACACCGCCTCGCTCAGTTTTTGGCCAGGTTTGAAGTCCCCCCGGGAAATTAAAGCCGCAATAGCCGCTGAAGCCACATTGCTGGCTGCACCGCTTCCTCCATCAGGACGGGGCGCCTGACAGCCCAACCAGCTAGCGTGGTTGATTGTCCGCAATGCCATGGCATCAGGCTTCTTTTTCGAGCCTAGCGGGCGTTTGGCTGGCTCCCCCGCACGGCGAAGCACCTTGGCGATGGTGTCGATCGACAAATCCAACCCATGCCGACTGTTCAGCTCTTCGCGCAGACGCGCGACGCCCAGCCCCTGCTTGCGGCGCAATTCCAGGATAAGCGCCTCTTCCCGCTCAAAAACTTTCTGATTAGGAGATGAGGTCGGACGGCGGCTCTTTTCGTCTAAGCCATCCAGCCCATACTGACGGTAACGAAGCACCCATTTGCGCAAAGTTGGGCGCGAAATGCCAAATCGGTCGCAAACCAGCCCGGCATGCCCGGTCTGTTCGAACATTTTAACCCATTCCAAACGATCATCACGCGTCATTCAGGACAATCCAGATGCTCAATCACATATTGCTCAAATCAATCATAAAGACTGGATACAGCATGGCGGCAAACCATGTCATTACAGTCACGATAGCGTCCCTACCACGAAACAATATATTTTTGTACTAATCGCAGATATTGAGCAAAAACACCCTGATGATTGTCATTTCACAAAAAAAGACCAAATGACACCGCAAATATCCCGGTTCTCCAGGGATAAGGGATCACGCTACCAGCTCAATACCGGCTGCGATTATTTGGTATGAGGCACGCCCTGCCCGTCCCATAATGCCGGCGGTAGCGTAAACGGCGTGATGGGAGCAAAAAGGTTGGCCTGCATAACATCCAGCAAATTGCCCAGAAATATGTTGAGATCGTCAACGATGATCATGCTCTGCATCCGCAGCACCCCACGCAACCAATCCGCCAAGGAATAGACCGACATACGAATGGCAAACATCAGCCTTTGGTCACGGACGAGCTGGGGCAAATCCGGCGACAGTTCGGCTTGAATCTGCCGTACCACCAGCAAGCCTCGATTATACCCCTTGCCATGGAAGACGGCGCTGAAGTCAAAACTGTCCAGCTCATAGATCCGCGCCTGCAACCGGATCCAGCGATTAGGCGGATTACGTTCGAACATTGTCTCGGCCAGGGGCAGTACGATCGCTTCCGTCAGCTTGCGGTATTTTTCAGCGGCAGGGGTAGCCTCAAAGCGTTCCAGCATTTCCAGGCGCCGCGCATCAACCGGCGGCATCCTCCAGTCAATCAGCGCCTCCACGAGCTTGGTGCGGGACACAAAATGATAATGCAGCGAAGACGCGTTGCGCTGCCCGGCATGGCGATTAATCTCCCGCATTGAGACCGCGTTGATGCCACGCTCTACAAACAACTCCTCTGCACTGCGGAGAAGGCGTTCTTTTGTATCTAGGTGAAGTTTAGGTGGCATGTCTTGACCTATATTATAGATTTATCGCTATTTAACAAACCACCTTTATTCCTTTAATTCCTATCGAGACAAACGGCATATTGAACCACCCGACTTAGGTCATCACCGCCAAGTCTGGGGAAGCACGTAAGCGGGCTATGTCGCGCTTCGGCGCTTCTCCAAAGAGGCGGCGATACTCGCGGCTAAACTGCGACGGGCTTTCGTAACCCACGCGCAAAGCGGCTGTCGCGACGTCGATGTCCTGCACCAACATCAGGCTGCGCGCGTCCTGCAGCCTGAGCTGTTTCTGGAACTGAAGCGGTGTCATCGCTGTCACGTCACGGAAATGCTCGTGCAGGCTCGACGGGCTCATGCCGACTTCTGTGGCAAGGCGTTCAATGCTGAAATGTTCCCGAAAGTTCTTCCCAATCCAGGCGATCGCGCGCCCGACCTGGGACACCCTTCCCCGACCGGAGGTTATGTGACGCATTCTGGCGCCATCTGGGCCCGAGAGCAGGCGATAGAGGATTTCCTGTTCGGCGAGAGGCCCGAGTACAGGCAGTGCGGCAGGATCGCTGAGCAGGCGCAGGAGGCGTAGCACAGCGTCGAGTAGATCCGGGCTGGCGTCAGACACCATCTTGCCAATGGGCGGAGATGGCACTCCCGCTGGCAGCGGCACGCGCAACGCCAAATCCGCCAGCATGACCGGATCAAAATCGAGGTATAGGCAGAGATAGGGTTTGTCAGGCGTCGCATTGACCACATGGCCTGTCGCCGGCAGATCGCAGGTCACGACCCCATAGCGCCCCGGCGCATATCTGAACACGTGGTTGCCCAGCGTGACGTCCTTCCGCCCCTGCGCGACGAGGCACAGTTGCGGCCGATAGACATTGGGCATCGGCATCGTCAAGGTGGAGGATCGAACAAGTGTCAGACGTTCGACGGGGGTCGTGTGAAAACCATCTTTCGACACGTTGCCGGCTATTATCATCGCAATTTCGGCAAGTACCTCCATGGAATGGACCTTCGCACGCGGACGGAAGCCCGGCAACGCGCATCGATCCTTCTGGAGGATTAGGCAGAAATCTCAGTGCATCAGGCTCACTGTTCGGCGGCGGGCGCGTCACAGTGACGCAGCGCCTGGGTCAAAGGGGACCTGACGGCAGATCAGATATGGAGCCAACATGATAACCGATACTCTGAAGCCCCCGAGGGTAGCGCTCGGCACCTGGGCCTGGGGCGACAGCGGCGAAACCGGCAATGGCTATTTCGGCAGCAATTTCACCCAGGCTGAGCTGGAAGAGATTGCGGACAAAGCCCATACGGCCGGCTTTACCCTGTGGGACACCGCAATGGTCTATGGCATGGGCCGCTCAGAGACCATCCTTGGCAAAGTCCTGAAGCGCTACGCGCGCAGCGACTACCAACTTTCCACGAAATTTACCCCACAGGCAGCGGGAGCCGGAGGCAATCCAATGGAGGACATGCTGAAGCAGAGTCTGGCAAATCTCGGCACTGAATATATCGACCTCTACTGGATTCATAACCCAGCCAACGTAGATAGGTGGACGCAGCACCTAGTCCCGTTGCTGAAGAGCGGGAAGGTCAAGCATGTCGGCGTCTCGAATCATAACCTGAGCGAGATCGAACGCGCCGACGGGATCCTGGGCGAAGCCGGCTTCCGGGTCGAAGCCGTGCAGAACCACTACAGCCTTCTCTACCGTAGCTCTGATGACGCTGGTATCCTGAGCTACTGCCGTAACCGCAGCATCCCATTCTTCTCCTACATGGTGCTCGAGCAAGGGGCCCTCAACGGCAGGTACAGCCCGGAGACACCGCTTCCAGAAGGCACTAACCGGGCCCAAGCCTACAATAGCATCTTGCCTCAGTTGAAAGCCCTGACCGACAAGCTCGCGGCCATTGGCCAGAAACAAGGCGCGGAAATTCCCGATGTCGCAATAGCTTGGGCCATCGCCAAGGGCACAACGCCAATCATCGGCATCACTAGACCTAGCTACATTGATGGGCTGGTGCGGGCTACCAGCATGAGCCTCTCCAACGAAGACATTTCTGATTTGGAGGCTCTCGCCGGCGCCGCGAACGTGAACACCCGCGGTTGGTGGGAGCAAGAAATGTAAATCCGAAGCTCCGTTGCTGCGGTTCGCCGCCATTATTTCCTGAACAGCTTGCAGGCCAGCATGTATTCAGCCCGACCGCCCCATCGTGAAGAGCAGATTTCGGGATTCCCTGGCAGCTAGACGCACAATGATCGAAGGGGCCCGTGATATAGACGGAGC
The DNA here is from genome assembly GCF_900129125.1 of Acidocella aminolytica 101 = DSM 11237. Lineage (GTDB taxonomy): Bacteria > Pseudomonadota > Alphaproteobacteria > Acetobacterales > Acetobacteraceae > Acidocella > Acidocella aminolytica. The sequence continues at coordinate 83,113 of NZ_FQVJ01000006.1, forward strand.
CAACCGATTTCGGATTAAGTGGACCAAAAACCGTTGCCATCGGTCCGTATTATTAGCCGCGTTGCTTTTGTGGGGATCGCTATTCGCCAATTTTTGACCGAGACCAGCGTCAGAAGTTCCGGTTAAGCAAAGTAGGGTCGCGTCCTGCCGGTAAGATCAGCGTCCGCCACAGGCCGTTAATCTTATTTTCTACCCCAGTGCGGCCAGACGGATTATGGGCCAGGCTGTCCAAAATATTAGACGGTCGGTACACACCCCTTCCCGGCCGTTCCTGCCGCTTTCGGGACCTGCCGAAAGTAGACATGAGACCAGTGCGAGTAATGTTCCTTATCCGTTCCGATGCTTGGTGGACAAATAATCAATCAGCATACCAAAACCCGACATCGCCCGCGCAGCGCTTCCTATTTGGCGTCTCAGAAGACGAGTTGCGTCAGAAAATGCAGCAGAGGATTGTCTTGTTCCATTGCGGTTTGCGAGGTGCCGTCCGGGTGGAGGGGCATCTGCGTATTTCGATAGGAAGCGGCATTGAACCATGGCGAGGGGTTAAAGTTCCGTTTGCCTCCGACCGCGAGGTAATGCATGAATGGGTCGCGGTTCGGACGGATCGAATCAGCATAGGCCGACATATAGAAATCGACGTCGAAAAACGGCAGCGGGCTGAACTTCTGTGTCCGGCGATGGCGCATGTAATGTTGCAACGGTGATTCTAGCTGCTCCCCCGCATAACGCTTTCGATACCATAACGGATTAAAGTACTTGCTGGGCAGGCAGCCTTGTGCTTCCCCGCACAGGATGTAGTGCAACAATGGGTTGGCGGGTGACAGAGGTTTATATCTCTCCAAATACCACACCGTATCGAAATACAGACTAGGTTTACGCCCTTCCTTCCAACCCTTGTGGCAAAAATGCTCGACCGGGTCCGCGCTGGCTTCGTGAACATCGGTATTATTGAGCAGATAATAGTTCAAATCGACTAGACCTGAAGCGCGGATTATGTCTACCTCCGACTTAGGCATCCGTCCTTCCGCACGACCGTGCAGGCAGAAATGTTCGAATGGATCCAAGCCTGCTTGGGCGACATCCTTATATTGGTTCAGGTAGAATGCGGCATCGAAGCCGGGGTTGGGGCTGACCGTTCCGCTACGCCGATGCCGCAGGAAATGGCCGAGTATGCTTTGTCCGGGCGGAGGTTCATAAGTGCACCGATACCAATTCAAATCAAAATGTTGTGATGGCGGCCAGCCTTGCAACTCACCTTGCGTGAGATATACGATCAGCGGATCCGCATCTCTCGAAATTTCTGGATGCTCAGAGATAAACCAGTAAGGATCAAAATAGAAATTGGGCTGACGGCCGTCACGCCAGCCCTGCTCCAGGTAATGACAGACAGGATCCACGCCAGCCGTCCTGACATCGGGATAGGCCGCTAAATACCAAGGCCAATCAACCAGACTCCGAAGCGCCTCGGACAGAGATTGGGCGGTAAAACTGGGCGCGGGTTCGCGCCTCGTACGGCGGTTGGCGCGACCGGTTTTTGTACGCCGGGCAGCGAGCTGCGTTTTCACCAACCAGCATTTCTCCGCGCCACAAAGATTAAAGCCTGGATGTTTGAGAATATCCTCAGGCCACAGCGGCCGTCAAGTGAAAGCCTTGGTAAGATTGGCGGTGAATTCGTCAGAAAGTGAAGTAATCCGGCAAGGCTCGCGTGAACGGCAAAAACTCCATTTTTACATTTTAAGGGCTGTTTTTCTGCGCGATCGAAAATTCGCAGCTACCTGAAGCATCACCTTTTGGCGGGGGTTGAATATACAGATACGTTCGGGGAACTTTAAATATAGCGCGAATAGCCAGATTCTACTTGTAGCATGGATATTGATGGATTTGGCGTGGGCCGCAGCTGCATAGGTTGATCCCCTTGCGACTTTACGCTTTAAGACTGATCACGTTACGCTTTAAGACTGATCACGTTGGGGGTGAGTTTGATGGCAACAATTTCGGTTACAAATCTGAATGATTCGGGCGCAGGCTCTCTGCGCAGCGCCATCGAAGCGGCAAATAGCGGGGGCGGCGCCACGACCATCACCTTCGCAGTCAGCGGCACCATCACGCTCGCGAGCGACCTGCCCATGATCAAGCAGAACGTCACTATCGACGCTACCAGCGCGCCTGGCGCCACGGCCGGGGGAGCGCCTGTCGTTGGCATCAACTTCAACGGTCATAATGGCCTGACGTTCACGAGCGGCTCGGATGGGTCCTCCTTGCTCGGTATTGCGGCCAGCGGCGCATCCGGCAACGGCATCACCATCGATTCGAATAATGTCACGCTCGCCGGCGATTATATCGGCCTCACCACCAGCGGCACCGCAAATGGCAATGGTGGAGCAGGAATCTATATCTCCTCGACCTCGTCGGGTAACAGCATCGGCTCCAACCCCACAGCTGCTTCGGGTGTCGTGTCAAATGTTATTTCCGGCAATACCGGCAACGGCATCGTCATCGATGGCAGCTCGGATAATACGCTTGCTAACAATTACGTCGGTACCGATCCGACCGGCACCGCAGCGATCGCCAATGGCGGCAGCGGAATTTTCATAACCGGAGGTGCTGCCAATAACTTGATCGGCGGCACGGCCTATACAGATTCCAACACTGGCCAGAAGAATAACCCAACCGGCTCCAAGGGCAGCAAGGCGGCTGTTATCGTCACCCCCCCGCTCGGTAACCTCGTTTCTGGCAATGGCGGGGATGGTATCCTCATCAATGCCGGGTCCAACAACAATACCTTGAGCGGCAATTTCGTCGGCACGACAGCGAGCGGCGATAAGGCACTCGGCAATACGGGAGATGGCATAGCCATAGTCGGTGCAAACAATAATTTTCTGATTGGTTGTACGGCGCAAGACAATCCATTTGTCTATTACAACGTCGTCAGCGGCAATGGCGGCAATGGCCTGCGCATTACCGATTCCAACGATACCGCCGTGCAGGCAAATTTCTTCGGTATTGGAGCAAATAACGCTACCATCGTCGGCAATGCGCTGAACGGCATCCTGGTCAACGGTACTTCCTCGAACACGCTGGTTGGCGGTGTCATCCCGCTGGGCAACGTCTGTTCTGGCAACGGCATGAATGGTATCGAGGTAGCCGACACCGCCAGTCACTTCACAAGCTTCAACACTTTCGGTGGGCTTTATGCGTTCGGCGCCGCCGCTCCGAATATGAATGATGGTATCCTCGTCACCTCTACCGGCGGCCACAATACGCTGGAGACCAATGTCATTTCGGGCAATGTGAATAACGGCATCGAAATCGGCGGCGATGCCTCCGGCGTAACCGTCGACCCCAATATCGTCGGTCTGGCTACGAACGGCCAATCGCTGCTCGAGGGCGGAGGCAATGGCAATGACGGGCTAAAGATCGATGGCACCGCACATAACAATATCATCGGCGGCAATCAGCAATCGATTATTCCGAAAAATGCTTTTTCGGGCAATGGCAATTATGGTGTGGAGATCACCGATAACGCTTATGGGAACCAAATCTTCGATAGCAACATCGGCCTTGGTATATTTGGCAAAACAGCTTTCGGTAATGGCGCTGGCGGTGTCTCCATCTCCGGAAATGCCCGGGACAATACGCTCGGCGGTACGGTGCCGCAGGGAGATAGCGCGGCAGATGTCATTAGCGGCAATGGCGGCAACGGGGTCACTCTTGGCGATCAGACCAGTGGTTCGACGATCACGAACAATATCATTGGTTACGACTCCAAGGGTACCACGCCCATACCCAATAAAGGGTTACCGATCGCCCCTGGCCAAAGTACAGACAATACGATTGCAGATAATCAAACCTTAGCCTGCTTCGCGCGTGGCACGCACATAGCGACTGGGCGTGGCAATGTCGCGGTTGAAGATCTGGTGGAGGGCGATCTCGTACTAACGCTGGATGGCACGTTGCAACCCATCCGCTGGATCGGCCAGCGCACGGTCGATTGCCGCCGACATAGCCGGCCGGAGGCAATCCTGCCGGTGCGTGTGCGTGCCCATGCCTTCGGCCCCGGTCAGCCGGGCCGCGACCTATTTCTCTCGCCCGACCATGCGTTGTTCCTGGAAGGCGTGCTGATCCCCGTAAAATATCTTATGAACGGCGATAGTATTACCCAGTTCCGGTGCGCGCGCATTACCTATTATCATGTCGAGCTGGCATGGCATGATATCATCCTGGCCGACGGCCTGCCGGCGGAAACATTTTTGGACACTGGCAATCGCGGCGTCTTTGCCAATGGCGGTAAAACCTCGGAATTACATCCAGATTTTGCGCCTATGGGCGTTGATCATCTGCTGCTGTGGGAGGCACATGGCTATGCACCGCTGGTGGTGACGGGTCCTGAAGTGGAGCGCGCAAGGCGGTTGTCGGAAAGGGAGTTGAAGAGCCGCGGCTGCCGACAGCGGCACGTGGCCTGACGAAACAAGGTGCGCCCTTCCTAGTCGTCCAGCCCGCATGAGGGCATGCTCCAAATGCGACACTCGTGGTCGCGCTACGGGTCGACCGGGTTGGGGGGATAGCTGCCGGGCAGCTCCTGGGGCTAGGGAGTGAATAACGGACGTTCGGCTTGCCGCCGTAATGGGTAGTTGAGATGTTCAGCATCTGGGCGACGCAGGTCGGAAGCCGTTGTTCGCCAAAGGGGTACCTATTTGACGAGCATTGAAGAATAATTTCGGAACTTGACCATCCCTGATCGACCACAATAGGTCACAGGTGCCGCAGTGGTCTCGCTACTTTGGTTGGAGTGCGGATAGTGGCACCCGCGTTGATTTCTCCGACGATCTGCCTGCGTCGGTAGTTCAGGTAGTTGAGAGTATCTCTCGTGTAGAAGAAGAACTGCTCCTGGTGATTGAGCAACGGCATGTCAACAAATTCGAAGGCGAGATTGATCGGATCTGCGCCTGGGCCAGTTGGCGATGCAATGTCCTCCATGTGAGCAAACGCCAGTTTGCCAACACGGCGATCGTGCCAAATGCAGTGCGCATACTGATTGCGGATAGTGCGGCACAACATCATGTCCTCGATGGCCTCAACAAATTCCGCACCAAGGCCAGCAGCGCAATAGCCTGCGCCCCCCAACTGCTTGGCAATGTCCACTCGCCTCTTCTCGCCTCGCTTGGAATAGATGTCAGTAATCGCCTTCGCAACGTCGCCACCGCCCATGCCGGCACAGAAACACAGCTGGTATTCGATGTCAGTGTAGCCGGTAAGGAGCCTTCCAACGATGGCACCCTCGCCTGGGAAGACCCTGAATGCCTGAACCAACATCACTTCTCCTTTCGCTCACAGCCCTCCGGCGCGCTTGGCGCCGGTCCCGCTGGTGTCGTGAGTTATTCACGCCCCATCTATATCATGGGTGAATGTCGAGTTTAGAGGAATGTTATGAACACCAGGAATGACCCCAGAGGGTCGGGAGGCGACCTGCGGCTGGGGGGCGGCCCGTCTGCTCCGGGCGCGCAGTCGGGAAAAGCGAACGAGCCCCGTGCCGCTGGCGTCACGCTATCCTCTTATCCGCGCTTGATGCTCGGTTCGGTGGAAACCGCAAAATTGACCGATCGCGCGATGAAGCACATCGCATGCGCGTCATGGTGCAGCGCCAATGCCGTCGCTTCATCCGAGTCAGCGGAGATGGTGACCTCGGGTCTTAAAACGACCGAAACGAATTGGCCCGCGCCGTTCTCTTCTTCCACCATAACGCCCTCGGCCCTGTCCTGATAGGCGGTCACAACGACACCAGCCTGCGCGCAGAGACCAAGATACCACAGCTTGTGGCAGGCCGAGAGCGAGGCAACGAGCAAGTCCTCCGGGTTCCATCGGCCACTGTCTCCGCGGAATGCTGGATCGGAAGAACCGGGGATCGTCGGCTTTCCTTCCGCGTCGATGTCATGGGCGCGTTCATAGCCACGATAGGTACGCGTGCCGCTACCCGTGTTGCCGGTCCAGGTTACCCGAACCGTATAGTGATGCGCCTTGCCCGCCATTTGCCCTCCAGAACTGAGATGGCTTTCATGGCCGCTTTCAAAGCATCGCGCTAGCCAGCGGAGAGTCGCAGATGGGTCGTCACCTGCCGGTACGGCCTGTGCCTGAAGTTGGCGGCTAATCCCATTTTCTTCACCAAAGCGGCGGACGGCGCCCATCCTGGCCGTCTAAAATATAAGACGGGCGGTATGCGCCCATCACGGTCATCTAAAAACCAATCGCCTACCCTCGAAAGCCGACCTTCGCCCGACGTTGCCGAAAGGCCAGCACCCGTCGACCGGCAGTCCCGGCCAACCGTGGCTTCAAGGTTCCTTCTCTCCAACCCGCGCCGCCTCGATTCTGGCGATATCGATCCGGTGCATGGTCATCATGGCGGCCATGGCCCGTTTTGCGGCGGCCCGATCTTCGTCCTGCAACGCCGCCAGTAATGCCCGCGGTACGATCTGCCACGAGAAGCCCCAGCGGTCCTTGCACCAGCCGCAGGGGCGCTCGCTGCCGCCATTCTCGATGATTGCGTTCCAGTAGTGGTCGGTCTCCGCCTGATCATCAGTGATCACCTGGAAGCTCACCGCTTCGCTGGGTGTAACCGAAGGTCCGCCGTTCAACCCGAGGAAAGCCTGGCCGAGCACCGTGAACTCGACCGTGAGTTCGTCGCCCGCTTCGCCGCCCGGGTAATCGGAAACGGCTCGATGTGAGCGCCCGATATGGCTATTGGGGAACGTGGCCGCGTAGAATTCCGCCGCCTTGCAAGCCTCACGGCGATCGAACCACATGCAGGTAACGAGCTTGCTCATCGATCCTCTCCTCGAGAAAGCACTCTAATCGGCGACAGTACGAACGCGCCCGGATCGCCCAAGCTGTAGACGAGCTCACGGCGGTCGAAGTGTGCGGCGTCACCAAGCGCTCATTTGAAGGCGGTAATGCCTGCCACCTGATACCGGGCGAACGGATCCACCCTATCCCAGTCGGGCGGCATCCTGGAGGCCAATCCTGCCGCGTTCAACCGGCCGTTCTCAGCATGCGAAACAAGCCCGAGCCGATACCAACGCTCGAGATGTGCGCTGATGTCGGCCAGAGCGAGATCGGACACGACGGCGCTAGCTGAGTCGAACAGCATGTCCGCCATCACGCCGATCGGCACGGCGTGATCTACCATCAGTCTGACATTCGTGTCGCGGACCTTATAGAGCCGATCATAGCCGTCGGGGTCTTGTCGCGCATAGCTGAGAATATCCGCTGCTCCGCCGGAGATGAAATCAAGGGATTCCAGCATCGCCATCCGCTTGGTCGCAGAAGGATTATTGAACCAGCGGGGACGATCGCCACGGCTTCTGTGATGATCCGTCTCAGACCGGAACGCGTTCCAATTGTCGAAGAAGTCCCGGAACGGCGCGCCCCGGTCCTTGGCCGCAACCGCTATACGGATATGATCAAGGTAGCTATTCGCAAGGATCTCCAGGCGACGCGTCATGTTCCGGGACCAGAGAAGGGATCACAAACTGCAGCGTGGCCGAGGTTCGCGCCTTAACTGCCGCATGTCTACTGGCCCACCTTGCGATCTTGACTCAGGTCGGCGCCGTCCGATCGCCTCTTCGTGATGCAGGGATCGATCGGGCAGTAATGCGCCCTACTCAGTCGCAGGTGCTTACAATTTGATTTCCTGAAACTGGACATTTGGGCCGCTGCCGCCATAGTCGTACCAATGATCGGCCCAGTCAGCGCTTATAGTTCTGTCCAACGTACTTCAACTGGTTCCGATATCGAGTGTTTTGGTTTTTGAAAGCCGCTTTTCAAGTACGTACTGCACATGATCCGTCACTGTGCTCTTAATCCAAAAAATCAGGAGGCCGGCCATGCATTCAATGATCACGCTACAAAACGAACTATCCTCTACGGTTTCCGTTTCAGTCGGCGTCTCTCCTGTACTCAACCAAAGCTATTGGGGGAATGTCCAAGACGATGCGCTTTCCGAGCAGGATACGTCGATCTTCTGGGTGAGCCGTTCGGCCGGCATTACCGATGGTCAAACCTGGGTTTTTAGCGCGGGCACCTCGGTGGGCAATACGCCCGTCATGCTCCAGGTCAAGCTTACAGGAACGCTGCTCGGTAGCGACATCGCTATCGCGGTGCAGGCTGGCGCCCAGTTCAGCGGATGGTCGGACAGCGCGGACGTTTCGCTTGTCTTCGCCGCCGACGACACGAATACCTACCGGATTTCGGGTACCTATATTGACGAGGGCGCGCAATATAACAATGTACAGTTCGCTGTCAGCAAGGTCATTCTGCCGCAAATTAAGCACGTCGTGGTGTTAACGCTAGAGAATCGCTCATTCGATAATTTGCTCGGCTGGCTTTATGATGGAACCCCCGGAAACTCACCCGCCTGCTATATCCCGAACATCTCGCCTCAGCCCTTCAATGGCCTCTCCGCGAATAGTTATTTCAACGAGAACAGCGCGATGAACGGCGGCGCCCCAGTCTTTGCAAGTAATGGCACGACACCATGGACGGTAGGCACAAAAACAGTGGCTGCATCCTCCGTGCCGAATCCCGACCCTGGTGAGGAATTTAACCGCGTAGCGACGCAAATTGGCGCCAATAAAATGGACGGGTTCATTTCCGACTATATTTCGTGGGTTACATCTGCTGGGGGAACGCCGGACGAGGCGGCACAGATCATGCAATCCTACAGCCCAACGCAGATCCCGGTCATCACCACGCTTGCGAAGAGCTTCGCTGTCTCCGATGCTTGGCACGCCTCGGTACCAAGCCAGACCTGGCCGAACCGCGCATTTCTTCAGGCCGGCGCATCGGCCGGCCACGTAAATAATGAGGGTTGGCCGTGGAATATTCCCACTATCTTTGATGTTCTGACCGAACAGAAACTGAGTTGGATGGTTTATAACAACAGCGTGCTACCCTCGTTGACCAAGACCTTGTTCTTCGAGAAGTACGGGGCGAACGAGACGAATTTCAGCGGGATCGGAGATTTTCAAAAGGCCTGCCTAGAGGGCACGCTCCCGGTATTCACGTTTTTGGAACCAAGCTTTGGCCCTTACGAGGTCGATGAGAGTTACCATCCCCCCTACGACGTAAGCCCCGGCGAGACCTTTCTGGCCAAAATCTATGAGATGATCCGAAGCAGCCCAGCCCGGGACGATATCCTGTTCGTGGTGCTATTCGATGAACATGGTGGCACGTACGACCATGTCGTACCGCCCGCCGCGCCCGCTGGCTTCCCAGCCGCAACGGATGCTTCAAAATTTGCCTTCAACCAATTCGGGGTCCGGGTACCGGCCATCGTCGTCTCGTCATACGTCACGGCGGGCACGGTCTTTCGCAGCGGGACCGGCATCCCCTATGATCATACCTCCGTACTCGCGACTTTACGTGACTGGCTCGGGCTGAGTGCCGCGTTTCGCAAGGACTTAGCAAGCTCGCGCATCGTCACTGCACCAACCCTCGCCCCTGTGCTAAACCGAACCGCGAAGCGCGATTGGCCCGACATACATGCCCCAGCAAGCCTAACCGAAGCTGCGGCAAGTCCGGCGGCAGCCCTGCCATCGGCCGACGTCCCCTTGAACGACAATCAGAAGGCTGTTTTGATGGCTTGTAGCGCGCTGGTCGCCAAGCGCCCCCTATCCTTATCGGAAAAACAGAGGGCTGGGGAACAACTGCAGACGCATGGTGATGCGCAAGTCTGGCTGGCGGCGCTGCAACCACATTTACAAAGGAAATAAGGAAGGGATGATCATTGTTTTTCAGTAACGATAAGTTCGAGCCGACTGAAGCCCTCTACGGCTGCGCGCCCATTATCGCCGTTTACGTGCCCTACCGGTTCATCCGAAACGGGTCATTCACATGGATCATGAATTTTCGAAACTTAAGACTTTCGAACACTTTCCTCGGCTCATGAATTCAATGGGTTAGAGTGCCCATTCCCGGCTTGGCGCTTGAGCTGACAGGCAAACCGCCCTAGTGTTACATTCGGGCTTTTCCATGGGCCGAACTGCTGCGTACAACGAGAGGCACCGCTTGATATCGGCGAAGTCGATCCTAGACATTCTCAATTGGGCCAATGCTTTAGAGCATTATGAGTCTAGAATGAAAGTTCATAAACAGTTAGGGATTTTGCATGAAAGAAGACAAACCATCCAGTTTGCAAAGTTACTCGTAGGAATCAGCGATGACCACGGAAACTACAGTGCACGAGAGCATGGCCTCGGACCTTTGATATTGAGTCAGAATCCAAACGCGGCAAAGCGCTTGTTTAATGTCGCGGAGACACTGTACGCTGTAAAAAACGCTAATGATGTTCCTGACATAATACGAATGGCCGGCCTAAAGTATTTTCAAATCGGAGTTGGTTCCGAAGCATCATGCATGCTTAATCCGCAAGTTTGTTGGATTGCCAACACTCGAAGTATCTGGACACATCTCGTATTTAAGCACAAGGGAGATTTCGGTCGAGCGAACGAGGAGCTTAAACTTTATAGGGATGAGGATGAAACGTCAGAAATGGCTTACAGAAAATGGGCTGCAATTCATCGGGCCATGAATGCTAATCTAACGGAAATCGTTGAGCAAGGCAGCCAATTTGCAAAGAATGCTTCAGTTAAATCAGGCAAGGTTAAGTATCTCTGGGCTGATGCGATCGCGAACGCTTTGTATGCCTACCACCATGAAGAATAGAGATCTCCCTGTTTTCTACATCTCATTTTTTGATACGTGGGAAAGCGGAGTGTGTGGCAAGCAACACCTTCCATCCTTCCCGGAGTTTGGTGAGCAGGCGACCAGTAGGCACATCAATGGTAGGCGTCACCCGCCTACGCTCATTGCGTTCATGAAGAAGATATCGGAGGAGGTAATGCCGGGTTAGTGCCATCGCTTCCAGGAGAAGGTAGCTGTGGCGGCTTTGATGTGATTGACTGATCTGGTTTGAGAAAATGTTGTGCTATCTTGTATGCGCCATAGCCGCCAGCGAGTGCTGCGACCGCAGGCGCAGCCATGACCATTATCGTGCCTGCTGCCATGCCACCGCCGACTATGCTACCTATTGTTGCCAAGCCACTTGTTATTCCTGCCGCGCCAAGTCCAGCAGTCGCCCCATAAGTTGAAATTAGGGCTACACCACCAGCCGAGGCCGCGACGCCGGAGAGATAGCTCGAAACTTGTCCAATACGACGAGCCAATTTTTCTGACTTTGAATGCTCCTTCTGAACATTCAAAATATATCGGTGCATCAAAGCAGATATCAGAACGCCAATAGTTACTGGTGTTAGAATTAAACCGCCGACAGCGCCACCGAAACCGAAGGAAAGAGCCTTTATGCCTGACATTATTCCGGCTGCGCTTAGCCCCGAAACGCTTCCGGCCACACTTACGGCGAAGTTTGCAAGCTGGCTTATTAGGCCGGTGGCAACTGCAACAAGCCCTCCAACTCCCCAATCAACTTGCGAACTTTCATGCTTTCCATATATGCACCAATTGACGAAATGCTGACAATTGTTGCCGAAAACTGAATATCCATCCTCCCCGAGACGTGATCGTGCCCGCTTCACAATTTGTTCACCGTGATGCGGCGCATTTGGGTGGGGACGAACCCAAACCAATTGATTTCCACGAAAGTCACTAAATTTGGTGACTTCTACCATGCCGGGTTTAAGATCGTGGGCTAAACCGGAATAGTGGATGACCAATCCATCGCCAATGTAGATACCGTGATGAGTGTAACCAAGGCGCCTTGAAACGAGATGGGTCCCGGGCTCAAGATCAATTTCATCACCTATCGGATGATAAGTTTTTGCCATAATCAAATTCCAAGAGCGAGAAAATTTTTCAACTTGAGCTCATATAAGGCATATTGTAACGTTTCTGCAAAAGCTATAATCTGGGCGGAGCATGATATTTATGGGGTTTGGGAATAGATAGATTTATTTTGTTTTGGGACTGTCGCCGTTGACAGTCTCCTCCGGCCCGTTGGCCTTTAGGACGGGGGCGTCGTGCAATCGGGAATGTCTATTAATACGATTCATCACAAAAATTTGACCTCCCGGCCGTCAGACGCCCATGACGGCACTTTTGGGCCAGTTTCAGCACGCCCGAGAGCAGACACGGGGAGTTGGGCCACGTAGCTTACCTTCTCTCGCCGATTTGATCAGATGCCAAGGCTCCCGCCTGCACTATTGCAAGCCAATCCTTGAAATCAGAAATTCCCCATTTGTTTTTTGCTAAGTTACAGGCCAAATGAGTGATTTGTAGGTTTTTATCATCATAGTTAACATTTGTACTATCGATCCGGTCAGGCGACGGTTGAAGCATCGAGCTTTTTGTTTGCACAAGACTTCCGCCGCAGAGAGCGCATTTTCCCTTCTGATCATCTTGCCATTTCTGCGTAATGAGCGCGATCAAATCCGATAGATTGGGCGCGGCTCTTACGGGGTTTAGGCGTGAACTGACCTCGCCACCTTTACGAAGCCGATCAAGAATATTTTCAGCAATCCGGTAAGCTTCCTGTTTAACAGTCTTGTCGGGAATTAGCGCTGAACGCATTAGGTTCATATACCGCTGAACAGGCTCGGCCAGCTTTAAGGCAATACGCTCAACAGCAAGCGCCATAATTAAAGCACGCTCCTCACCTAATGCCTCAACAACATTGCCACGATTCTGAATCTCGGCAAATGATGTATAAGCCGTGGGTGCGACGGCTCTTGCTTCAGGAAATGGCGGACCAATCATGAGTGCGGCATCTATCGCAGCCATGGAGTATTGCCATTTTTCACCCCACGTAGACACAGACCATTCCCACATATGTTCGGGAACAATCTTAGATGTGTCCAAGATTTGATTCGGCTCTATCGATACGGCCGATATCAAACGGCTTCGATGGTCCGGGTTTTCTGTAGTCTCAGGGTTTGTTGTACCTACATAGACAATAATGTCACGGCCAGGTCGAAACTCAGTCTGAAGCCGTTGGCCCACGCTCTTTTTTGTGAAGGAGAAGCACGGCCACTCGTCGCTAATAGGCCCGAACTCGCTCTTCATGAAAACGCGCCCTTCGGGATGCATCATATCTGCAACAAGCAATTCATTTACTCCCCGTCGACCCCAACCGCTACGTCACGCAATCATAAGTATTTGTGCCTACTTTGGGCCGTGTCGATCGGTGTTTCAATAGCTGCCACAGGACATCATCTTTAGGCGCGAACTCCTCCGGCCAATAATGGCAGCTTACCCTATTTTCCGCTCCAAACCGGACAGGCAGAAATCGGCCCTTCATAACAGGACCTGTTGGATACGCTTATAACCAGTTCGGTGCTGATTCTAGGCCAAAGCAGCTCAACGCCGACAAACCTGTAGAACTCGCTGCTGGCTGGCTTGTCAGCTATAAAATTGGAAAGCTTGCCATATCAGACGCTACTCAAAAGAAATTTTCGTTAGCCTTCCAAAAACAATTAAGTTTCAGTACAAATCCCGAAGATAGCGCTTATCAGTAATCATTTTATCTAAATATGCGTTAGCAGCGCTTCGGTCCATGCAGCCGTGTAAGCCAAGAATTCCACATAGGCTTTCGTGTACATCTTTTGCCATGCACGCGGCATCGCCACAGATATAAAGATGCGCACCATCCTGAAGCCACGTCCAAAGCTGTGCGCCTTCCTCACGCAGCCTGTCCTGCACATAGATTTTTTGCACTTGGTCACGCGAGAAAGCCGTGGTGAGGTGATGCAGAAATCCATCGCGCGCCAGCGCCTCCAACTCTTCACGATAATAGAAATCGCTGGCTTCCCGTTGCTCACCGAACACCAACCAGTTGCGGCCCTTGGCGTTACGGGCTCGGCGCTCCTGCAAAAACCCCCGGAACGGCGCAATGCCGGTACCCGGACCGATCATGATGATGGACGTGGCATCGTCCGCCGGCAGATGAAAATGCCCGGAGGGCTGAATGAACAGCCCGGCCCCCGTTGCGCGGTCCGCCAGAAAGCGCGAGCAGAGCCCGCCACTGGGCCGGCCGGCGAATTCATGGCGAACGATGTTCACTGTCAGATGCACTTCACCGGGATGAACACTCTGACTGGAGGAAATAGAATAAAGGCGCGGGGTGAGCGGTTTTAAAACACCCAGCCATTCCTCCGGCGTGGCGCAAACGGTAAATTCCACCAGCACATCCCGTAATTGCCGGCCCCAAAGCCAAGCCTGCCGGGTTGGGTCATCCTGCGCCGGGAGTTGTACGGCCAGCGCCGGATCGCGCTCGGCGCAGAAGGCCAGCAGCGGCGGAGTCAGGCGGGAAATATCGCGCTTAGCCAACGCCTCGGGGGCTAGCCCCATCAGCTTGGCCATCTCCTCCAGCAGAGCTGGATCGTTTTCCGGCCAGACGCCCAATGCATCACCTGGCTGATAGCTGAGGCCGGATTCGGCCAGATCAAACACCAGATGCCGCGTTTCCTTTTCGGAACCTGAGGCATTCAAGCGGCGATTACCGGCCAACCGCGCCAGGAACGGGTTGGCGCGGGAAATAGCGGGCGTCGCCGTTGGAGCCAGGGCGGCTTCCTGCTGGCCGAGAGCTTCTTGCGCTCGCGCCAGCCAGGTTTGCACCTTGTCATCCTCGCCCGGCTCGCAATTCCAACGCGGCAGCAAGGGCTGCGCGCCCAGCGCGGCCAGGCGTGTTTCCAGCCGGGCGCCAAAGCCGCAGAACTGGGCGTAAGCCGAATCCCCGAAGGCCAGTACGCCAAAGCGCAATGCCTCCAGTCTCGGCGCGGTTTCCGCTGCCAGGGCTTGCCAAAAGCGGTCGCCATTATCCGGCGCCTCGCCATCTCCAAAAGTGCTGGCAAACACGAACACCGTGCCGGAGAGCGCGGATGGGGTCACATCATTCAATGCCCGCACTTCGGCATTCAGGCGCTGCGCTGCCTCCCGCGCATACCCCTCCGCCGTGCCGGTTTGCGAGGCGTAGAGAATGGTCACTGCCGCCGCCCCTGGTTCCGGTGCGCGGGAAAGCAACCCTGCCAGCAGGCCGTTGAGATAGAGCAACCGCTCCGGCGCCAGCGGCGCGTTGGCGGGCAATTTGGGGATTCCAGTGGGGTTCAGGCTATAGCCTTGCAGGAAGCCGTGCAGATAAAGCCGCTCTTCCACCGCCAGTTCCGGCAGGGCGATTTTGGTTCCCAGAAGCGCGCTCATGGGCGCCGGCGCTTCAGGCACAAGCATGGCCGGCTTAATGGCTTCCACCCGCGCCAGCGCCACAGCGCAGATTTTATATTCCGGCTGTAGGGAAATTTCGTCCACCGCAGCATTGGTGATCTGGTTGATGGCGAGATCGTCCCCGAACACATCGTTCCAATGAAAGGGAGCGAACAAGCAACCGGGCTGCACGCGGCCGCTGACCAAAGCGGGCAGCACAGCGCGGCCACGGCGGGAACGCAGTTCCAGGCTGTCCCCCTCCAGGAGCCCTAACGCCGCAGCATCCTGCGCGTGAATCTCCACGAACGGGCCGGTATTGAGCCTGTTGAGGGCGGGCACTTTCCCGGTTTTGGTGAGGGTGTGCCACTGGTGCTGCACCCGGCCGGTATTCAGGGTGAAAGGAAACGCCTCATCCGGCATCTCGGCGGGCGGCATACAGGGGCGTGGGTAGAACTGCGCCCTGCCGGAGGCGGCGGGAAAAAGTGGCGCGCCGCTTTCCATGTAGCGCACCGGATTGCGTGACGCGGCCTCCGGGCCGATGGGCCATTGCAGAGGGGTTTGCGCCAACCGGGCATGGCTGGCGCCGGAAATATCGTAGCCGGTGCGGGGATTGGAAAACCGCCTGATTTCATCGAAGATTTCGGCGGCGTTGTCATAGGCGAAGCCAGAATAGCCCATGGCTTTGGCCACCTCCGCCAACAATTGCCAATCCGCCATCGCCTCGCCGGGCGGGGGCACGGCCTGGGAAGCAAGCGTCATGTTTCGTTCGGAGTTCACCATCACCCCGTCCGCCTCGGCCCATAGGGCACCAGGCAGCAGAATATCCGCATAGGGGGCGGTTTCCGTGTCCAGATAGGCATCCTGTACAATCACCAATTCCGCCGCCTTCAGCCCGGCGATGGTGCGGCTGCGCGCCGGCATGCTGGCCACCGGGTTGGTACAGATGATCCAACATGCCTTGATTCGGCCTTGCGCCATCTCATCAAACATATCCACCGCCCCAGTAGCGGGGGCGTTTCGCAACGTGCCTAGGGGCAGGTTCCAGATGGTTTCGGTGAAGGCGCGGTCTTCCGCATTTTTTGCCGAACGCTGGCCGGGCAGGCCAGGGCCCATATAGCCCATCTCGCGCCCGCCCATGGCGTTGGGCTGGCCGGTAAGGGAGAATGGCCCCGCGCCGGTGCGGCAGATGGCGCCGGTGGCCAGATGCAGATTGCAAAGCGCATTGGTGTTCCAAGTGCCTCGTACGCTCTGGTTCAGTCCCATCGTCCAAAGGCTGACGAAACGCCGGCTGCGGCCGATCCATGCGGCGGCCTGACGAATATCGGCCTCTGCCAGCCCGGTCATCTCCGCCACGCGCAGCAGGGTGTAGTCTTCCAGCAAGGGCAGCATCGCGCCCCACCCTTCGGTATGGGCGGCGATGAAGGCGGGATCGGTTTTCCCCGCCTCGTGCAGCAGACGCAGAATACCGTTGATGAGCGCGATGTCGCTGCCTGGCCTAGGTTGCAGGAACAGATCCGCCTTGTCCGCCGTAGCGCTGCGGCGCGGGTCCACCACGATCAGCTTGGCACCCTGCTTAACGCGATCCATAAGGCGCAGGAACAGAATGGGGTGGCAATCCGCCATGTTGGCGCCGATGACCAGGAAGGTATCGGCATGGTCCAGATCGTCATAGGAGCCGGGCGGTGCATCCGCGCCTAGAGAAAGCTTGTAGCCAGAGGCGGCGCTGGCCATGCAAAGGCGGGAATTGGCCTCGACATGGCGTGTACGAATGAAACCTTTCGCCAGCTTGTTGGCGAGATATTGCGCCTCCAGAGACATTTGGCCGGAGATATAGAAGCCCACTGCATCCGGGCCATGTGCCTCAATAACCTCTTGAAGCTGCCTTGCAGTTTGCGCAATCGCCATGCTTAGGGGCACGGGCCGTTGCTCATCCTCCCGCACCGGACGCAGATAGGCGCTGGCCAAACGCCCTTGCGTCAGCGGCACGTGGCATGTCTGGCCCTTGGTGCAGAGCCGCCCCTTGTTGGCGGGGTGAGATTTGTCCCCGCTGACCTTGGTGACGCGCCCATCTTCCACCTGCAGCACAATGCCACACCCCACCCCGCAAAAGGGGCAGACGGATTTTACGGCTTCTGTGTTCATGCCATCCAATTGCTCGGCCTCAGGCAAAAGCTTCGGCCAGAAGGCTGGCGGGGTGGCGTTTTGCCAACGCATCGCCAACCAGAATCAGCACCGGCCCCTCCCCTGCTTCGCGCAGAGCTCCGGGCAAGCTACCCGCCGTGCTGTTGATGATACGCTCATCCGGCCTTGAGACATTCTCGATGGCGAGGGCTGGCGTTGCCGGGTCCAGCCCGCCTTCCACCAGATGCGCCGCGAAGCCGCCGAAACTTTGCGCGCCCATATACACCGCCAGAGTGCCGCCCTTCTGCGCCAGGGCGGCAAAATCATGCCCGGGGATTGAACCATCCGCCGCATGGCCCGCGACAAAATGCACCGCGCGCGACACCAGGCGCTGGGTGAGTGAGCGCTTGAGCGAGGCGGATGCCGCCAGGGCAGCAGTGATGCCGGGCACAATCTCATAAGCGATACCGGCCGCTTCCAGCGCCTGCATTTCCTCCGTAGCGCGGCCGAAGATCATCGGGTCGCCGCCTTTCAACCGCAGCACGATGCCGTCGCTGGCCAGTGCCTCCTGCACCAACAGCGCGCAAATCTCGTCCTGCGTCGCGGAATGGCGGCCGCAGCGTTTGCCAACATCGATAAGCTGCGCTGCCGGATTGGCAAGAGCGAGGATCTCCTCGCTCACCAGCGAATCATGCAGAATAACGGTAGAAATTTGCAGCAGGCGCAGTGCCCTTACTGTGAGCAGGTCCGGGTTGCCCGGCCCCGCCCCGGCCAGAAACACGCGGCTCATGGCGCTACCGCCAGCAACACGCGGCCATTTTCCAGCTTCACACTAAAACGCTTGGTACATCCATCATCCGGCCCCTCCACCTCACCGGTTTCCAACGAGATCACCCAGGCGTGCAGCGGGCAAGTGACGGAGGTGCCATGCACGATGCCCTGGCTGAGCGGGCCGTGCTTGTGCGGGCATTGATCGCGCAGGGCGAACACGCGGTCATCTGCAGTGCGGAAGATGGCGATGTCGCCCATGGCGGTTTTCACACAGCGCGCACCAAGACGAGGAATATCAGCGAGGGCACCGACGTCTGTGAAAATCGGAGAGATCATGTTCATTACACCAACTCCGCAAGCGGTTGATATTTCTGCCGATGTTTCGAGGCTTCCTCAGCCCAGGGATCGATCTGCGAGAAGCTTTGCGCATACAGAAATTTCGCATAGAGCGCTTTGCGGTTTGCCTCGTCATCAACCATCTGCGCCTGCACATATTTGAGACCCACACGCTCCACCCACGGGGCCGTGCGTTCCAGATAGCGCGCCTCTTGCCGGTAAAGTTGCAAGAATGCACCACAATATTCTAGAACCTCATCATCCGTCGTTACCTTGCAGAGCAGATCCGTGGCACGAACCTTTATGCCGGCATTGCCGCCAACATGCAGGTCCCATCCGGCCTCGGTAGCCACCACGCCGAAATCCTTGATCGTCGCTTCCGCGCAATTGCGCGGGCAGCCTGAGACAGCCAACTTCACCTTATGCGGATGCCAAGAGCCCCAGGTCATCTTTTCCAGCGCGATGCCCATAGCGGTGGAATCCTGCGTGCCGAAGCGGCACCATTCGGACCCCACGCAGGTTTTCACGGTGCGCAATGCCTTGCCATAAGCATGGCCAGAAACCATACCGGCGGCGTTGAGGTCCGCCCATACCGCGGGCAGATCCTCCTTTTTCACGCCAAACATATCCACGCGCTGGCCACCGGTGATCTTCACCGTGGGGATTGCGAATTTCTCGCACACATCGGCTATGGCACGCAGCTCCTTCGCGGAGGTGACCCCACCCCACATACGCGGAACGACGGAATAAGTGCCGTCCTTTTGGATATTGGCGTGCACACGCTCGTTTACGAAGCGTGATCGCGAATCATCCTGATATTCTCCGGGCCATTCGCACAACAGATAGAAATTCAAGGCCGGGCGGCAGGAGGCGCAGCCATCGGGCGTGGTCCATTCCAGCGCCTGCATCACGGCGGGAATACTCTTGAGACCTTGGGAGCGAATGCGCTGGCGCACCTCATCGTGCCCATGGCTGGTGCATTTGCACATCGGCTTCACCGTGGCGGGCTTAAAGTCGGCACCCAGGGTGAGCTTCAGCAGCCCTTCCACTAACCCCGTGCAAGAGCCACAAGATGCCGAAGCCTTGGTGCAGGCGCGCACATCATCCACGCTGGCGCTGCCGGCTTCGATAGCCTTGACGATGGTGCCTTTCTTCACGCCATTGCAGCCACAAATCTCGGCATCCTCGCCCAACATCGCCAGGCTCTCATGCGGGTCCGCAGCCGTGCTCACAGGACCGTGAATCACGGTTTCCCGTAAGGCACCGAGATCCTCGCCATCCTTCAGAAGCTGGAAATACCAGTTGGAATCGGATGCATCCCCAAAGCACACCACACCGGCCAGCCGGTTTTCCCTCAGGACTAGGCGTTTATAAACACCGCGCGCGGCATCGCGCAGCACAATATCCTCAGCGCCCTCGCCGCCCAGGAAATCACCCGCCGAAAACATCTCGATGCCCGAGACCTTCAGGCGCGTGCCCGTGGCCACGGGCGCGAAAGCGGTTTGCGCGACGCCGGTGAGATGATCCGCCGCGATTTTCGCCATGTCCCAAATGGGCGCCACCAAGCCAAAACATTGCTTCTCGAACTCGATGCATTCGCCGATCGCAAATACATCCGGGTCTGAGGTGCGCATCGCGGCGTCAACCTTGATGCCCCGGTCGCACTCCAGCCCCACGGCGCGGGCCAGCCCCGCATTGGGGCGGATGCCAACAGCCATCACCACCAGATCTGCCTCAATGCGCGTGCCGTCCTTCAGGCGCACGGCGGTAACGGCACCGTCTTCACCTTCGCCTTCCAATTCTTCTGTGTTGGCATCAGTAAAAATTTGCATTCCCCGGGCCAAAAGATTCTGCTCCAGTAGGTGCGCGGCTGAGGAATCCAACTGGCGTTCCATGAGGGTAGGCATCAGATGCACCACCGCCACCTCCATGCCGCGCAGATTAAGCCCATGCGCCGCCTCAAGCCCCAGCAGCCCGCCGCCTATGACCACGGCTTTCCGGCTGGGTTGGGCAATGGCCAGCATGTCGTCCACATCCGCCTTGGAACGGAAGGTCATCACACCCGGCCGCCCGGCACCAGGCAGCGGCAGCGTGATTGGGTTAGATCCGGTAGCAATCAGCAACTTATCGTAAGCGCGCTCCGTACCACCATGTCCGCGCACGATCTTTTTCGCGCGGTCAATCCAGTCCACATGCTCGCCCGCCACCAGATCGATCTGGTTTTCCTTGTACCAGTCGAGCGAGTTGATCACGATCTGATCGAAACTCTTGTCACCCGCCAGCAACGGTGAAAGCATGATACGATCGTAGTTCGGATGAACTTCTGCACCAAACACCGCTATTTCGAATTTCCTAGGTGCGCGCTTAAGAATTTCCTGAACTGTTCGCATTCCGGCCAAGCCGTTTCCGACTATCACCAATTTTTCGACGCCCACGGCGAACACTCCTTATGATTACATGCCCCGGCACGTTCCAGTGCTGGGGATCGCGTTTTGTCAGATACGAACGGAACCTTCTTCATAACCGCGAGAAAAGCTCATGCGCCATTCATTGCGGACAATGTTGATGCCAATGAAGGCAATCAATGAAACAACAGCGAAGATCAGGAAACCATCCTGGTAAGATCCAGTCCATTGCTTTGAAAAGCCGAGGGAAGATGCCAAGAAAAAGCCTCCCAGCCCGCCCGCGCAACCAACCACACCGGTGACGACGCCGATCTCTTTCACATACCGCACTGGGACAAGCTGGAACACTGCACCATTACCGGTGCCCAACGCGAACATGGCGATGGCGAAAGTGCCCAGCGCAGAAGCCGAATTTGGCAAACCGAAACTCACCGTAACCAGCGCCGCACAGGCCAGTGCGTAAAGCACCGCCAGCACGTTGATGCCGCCCACACGGTCCGCCAGCCAGCCGCCGATGGGCCGGAACAACGAGCCCACAAACACACAGGCCGCGCTTGAATAGCCCGCCTGCACCGGGGTGAGGCCGTATTGTGTGTGGAAGTAAATTGGCAAGGAAGAGGCGAGCCCGACAAAACCGCCGAAGGTCACACCATAGAACAGCATGAACCAGTACGTGTCCTTCATGCCGAGAACCCGTAGGTAGTAGCTAAGATTTTTCTTCGCCACCTGCTCCGGTGCATCTTTGGCGAGGATAATGAACAGCACCAGCACCACCAGCATCACACCCGCTGCCATGCCAAACACATTAGTCCAACCAAAGACCAACCCGAGGCCAGGCGCGAACAAAGCCGCCAGCACGGTGCCGAAATTTCCTGCCCCCGCCAGGCCCATGGCCTTGCCTTTATGCTCCACCGGATACCAACGTGCGGCCATCGGCAATGCGATAGCGAAGGACGCCCCCGCCATGCCCAGCACCACGCCCAGCCCCAGAATGGCAGCAAAGCCCGGTACGCCGAACAGCCAGGCGGCGACAAGACCGAGGATCACAACAATTTGCGAGAAGATACCTGCCTTTTTGCCACCGATATGGTCGGCCAGCGTGCCGGTGAATAGCCGCAGCAGCGCACCCGCCAGAACCGGCGTGGCGACCATCAAACCCTTATGGGCGGGGTCGAGATTGAGCGCCTTGGCAATCTGAATGCCCAGCGGTCCCAACAACACCCAGCACATGAAGCTGAGATCGAAATACAGAAATGCGGCCAGCAATGTGGCAAAATGGCCGGATTTGAGAAAGCTCTTGCCTAGTGCTTGAGACATTGAACACCTGGTCGTAGCGCCGTATCGCGCCACACGCCGGCCATCTTTGGCCCGCTACGTCAAAGAATGGGGCTCGCCCCCAATTCTAACTTTCTCAATCTCCGTTGATCGGAAAGTGCGCGGCATGTACGCCGCATATTGCGATGAAGCAGGTATACTGATGAGAACTCAAGCGTGTTTTTTAGAAAAAACGCCAAGCCAAAACGTGTTCAGCCTTTACTTTAATCCTTCAAAACAAAAGAAAGGCAAATATAGACCAATATTTACTCATACATGACTTCCAGGGGTGGCGGTACGTCTTTTTCCCACTCACCACCCGCGCACAGGAATAGGTCTGGACGGTAGAGTTGCTCTGTCACGCCCTCCAGCCCAGCAGGAGCCTTGCTCCAACGTTGCATCTGCCGCGCATACCATTGCGCCTGCGTGACGGAGGGGTAAGGGGCGGTGAAACTGGGGCCACCTTTTTCGCTATCCAGCGCCTCGGCCAACAGGTCCGCCGGAAGATCGAGATATTCCGGCCGCTCCAGCAACGCCGCCAGTTTGGCGCGCGATTCGGGGGCGGCACATTCACGCTGGGTGCGCAGCAAAACCTGCAGCATAAGGTGCAGGCGCTCTGGCGCCGTGGCCACGAAATCCGCCTGCAGCGTCAGGCACTTTTCAGGATGTCCCGGCCAGATATCCCGGCTGCGGCAAGCGGTGAAGCCCATGCCCGCCTTGTTTGCCACCAAACCCCAGGGTGCGCCGACACAAAACCCGTCAATTGCGCCCGCAGCCAGGCTGCCGACCATTTCAGCGGGCGGCAGCACCGTGATCTCCACATCCTGGTCCGGCTGGACGCCCTGGGTGGTAAGCCAGTGGCGCAGCAGCAAATCATGCGAAGAGAAGCCGTGAACCACCGCCAGGCGTAAACGCTTGCGCGCCACCAACCCGGCCATGCCATGTTGGTTAAAAATCTCCTGGCAGGCAACAGAAAGCGTGACGCTGTTGCCCTCAGCGGAGAGGCTCATTGGCACCGCTAGCGCCACTTTCCGCCCGCGCAGCCCGGCCGCGCAGGCCATAGCTAGAGGCGGCAATACCACCGCCCCGTCCAACATATTATAGACCAACTTGTCGGCTATATTCGCCCAAGAGGGCTCGATGGAAAGCGCCACCTCCAGTCCTGCCTCAGCAAATAGCCCTTCATGCTTGGCTAGGATCACGGGCGCGGCGTCGCATAGCCGCAACAGCCCCAGGCGGATTGGTTCATTCATGGTTTCTGCCCCTTACACGTCTGCGCGGCCAAATAATCAGCCGCCACATCGGCCAGACGTTTCTGCTGGTCCATCGCGCGGCGCTGCAGGAACCGATGGGCGGCGGGCTCGCCCATCCGCTCCTCTTTCATCAACACGCGCTTGGCGGCGTCAATGGTACGACGCTGGGCAGCCTGCCCCTCTACCTCCTGCAATTTCGCCGCGACCTCCTGGTTACGCTGGAAAAACGCCACCGCCAGTTGCATCACCAGCTTGGCAGCATCCGGCGCCACGTCTTGCCCATGATAAGAACTGACCCCAGCGCTGATTGCTTGTTGCATAAAGCCAGGGTCGTCATTGTCGAGAAACATCACGACAGGCGGAGCGCCATTTAACGCAGGCAATGAATCCAGCATGTCACGGTCCGGGCGAGCCATATCCACCAACACCACGTCGGGCCGCAACCGTTCCACTTCAGCCATTAACGACGCTTCTCCCGCCAAGGGAGTGATCGAAAAAGCAGCACCCAACTTTATTAATTGTGCAGTTAGAGCCTCGCGACGCACTTCATTAGAATCGGCTAGCAGGATTTTCATGGTAATCGGAAGTCCATGAGCCGATGTTCAGCAACTTTCTTGCCAACGGCGCTGCTCTATGATTTGGCATGAGCGGCATGGCGGCTTAAATTGTAGGGAATGTGAGTAGTGGCGCAAGCGGTACCGCAAAGCCAGTCTTTTTAAACTTAGAGTATGTCCGCTATCTCACTTTTTAATCCAAAGGCTGCCATTCCGCTCACGGCCCTTCCTACATGCTGGCAAGGCAGCACCCAACGCATCTGTTTTGCCTAGCTTCTATCTCACTTTATCTGGATCTTACCTATCAGAGGCCAAGCACCGCAGCGATCGTAGCTAGCTTTTCCGGATTTCGAATAATGTAGACCGCTGCGATACGCTGGTCCTCCATATCTAGGACAGTCACCTGGGGCAAGCCGTCCGGCTCCTTCGTTACGAACCCGGGCATACCGTTGATGAGGCCGCAATATAACGAGACCGGCGCGCCCACCTTCTTCAACGCAAGCCTTGCAAGCATGCGCGCTGTTTTCTCGGCGCCATGGATGAGATTAAGAGCTGCCGGGCGGATGCCACCCCCGTCGGTATGCAGAACCACATCTTCGGCCAGCAGATCGCGCAGGGCCACCTCATCGCCGGTCTGGGTCGCGGTCAGAAAGGCTCTCGCCAACCGCGTGCCATCCGCCTCAGAAACCTCGTGACGGGGCTTTGATTCGCCTAAACGTTGACGGGCACGTACCGCCACTTGTCGGCACGCCGCCTCCGACTTGTGGAGAAGGGGCGCAATCTCGTTGAACCCCATGTCAAACAGGTCGTGCAGGATAAAAATGGCCCGCTCCGGCGGCGAGAGACGTTCAAGGGTAAGAAGAAAGGCAAGTGATACACTCTCGGCTCTCACCCAGACTTCCTCCTGCGGCGCGCCCTGATATTCCAGCACGGGCTCCGGAAGCCAGGGCCCAACATAGGCTTCCCGTCGTACCTGAGCCGATTTCAAGTGATCGAGGGCTAGCCGCGCCGCCGTCTTCATCAGCCGCGCACGGGGGAGCGAGATTTCCGCTCGCACCGCCCCTTCCCAGCGCAGGAAAACCTCCTGCGCTATATCCTCGGCCGTGGCGTGCGAGCCAGTCATCCGATAGGCGAGACCAACCAAAGCCGCCCGATACGGAAGAAAGCTCGCCGCCGCATCCATCTGCTATTTGCCCACGGGAACCGAGCGGAAGCCGATGGCCAGCCGGTTCCAAGCATTGATGGTCGCGACGAGCAAAGACAGCTTCACGATCTCCCCCTCGGAGAATTCAGCCTTCAACGCGTCCCAGTCCTCATCCGGGGCATGGGTTTCGGAAATGAGCGTCAACGCCTCAGTCCAGGCCAGGGCCGCCCGTTCACGCGAGCTATAAAACGGCGCCTCGCGCCAGGCGTCGAGCAGAAGCAGGCGGGTCGCCGTCTCGCCGCCCTTCATGGCGTCCGTTGTGTGCATGTCAATGCAAAAGGCGCAGCCATTGATTTGGGAAGCGCGGGTCTTAACCAACTCGATCAAGCTCTTCTCCAGGCCAGAGGTCGCCACGGCCTTCTCAAGAGCCAGCATTGCTTTCATGACGTCAGGTGCTGCTGCATAGTAATCGATGCGGGATTCCATAGTATCGCTCCTATTTGCGGTTGCGCAGATAAGACGAGGTAGCCCCGAAAAATGTGACAGGACTTTTATTATTTAACGTCGAATCCCAGTAGCAGTCATTCGTTGGCGTTGGCCAGCAACGACTGCTGCGGGACAAAGCCGATCTCGGACTATACTGACTTGCAATGTACAACGATCGTTTTACATTGGTACCCATGGACACCGAACGAGGCTTACCATGGACATGACCACCAAGCTCATCGTCGCCGCCGAGCGGCTCTTTGACCGTCACGGCTACATGGCCACCGGCATGGATCGGCTGACCGAGGCGGCTGGGATGTCGAGCCGGACGCTTTACAAGCACGCCGGCAACAAGGCGCAACTCATGGCGCGGGTGTTGATGGAGCGGAACCGCCGTTTCATGGCCCGGTTCGAGGTGCAGACCGTCGACGCGCTGTTTGCAGCTCTCGAGGACTGGGTCCGTGTCGAGGGAACACGGGGATGCCTGTTCCTACGCTCACGCGCCGAGACCGGCGGCGACACGCCCGAGATCGCCGAGGCGGTCGCGGCGCACAAGGCGGCTTTTCACCGACGGATCGAGCAGGTCGTCGAAGCGAACCTCGGGCACGAGGACCCGATACTGGCCGAGCAGGTACTGGTTCTCCTTGAGGGGGCAACCCACGCGGCGGTCTACAGGGGCGCAGACGCCGTATCCGCCGCGCGGGCGGCGGCGAGCATCCTGATCGCGAAGGCACGCACATGAGCCCCACCCTTCGCATCAGCGCGACAGGCTTCGGCTTGATCGCGGTCTGTTACGGCTTTGCCCGCTTCGCCTTTGGACTGTTCCTGCCGCAGATCGACGGCGATCTGAGCCTCGGCCCCTCGCTCAGCGGTATCATCTCCGGCGGCTCCTTCGCCGGCTACTGCGTCGCCATCCTTGCCTCGGTCATCCTGACCGAACGTGTCGGCGCCCGTGCCGTCGCCGTTGGGGCGGCCATAGTCGCGGCAATCGGCATGGCCGGGATCGCGCTCGCGCCGTCACCGCTGATCCTTACCGGTGCCGTGGTGGTGGCTGGGTCGAGCACGGGTCTTGCCTCCCCGCCCATGGCCACTGCCGTGGCGGCCGTGGTGCGCAAGAGCCGTCAGGATCTCGTGAACACCGTTATCAATGCCGGGACGAGCGCGGGTGTGGCCCTGACGGGGCCGATCGCCCTGGCCATTGCCGGACAGTGGCGGCTGGCTTTCGGCGCATTCGCCGCCGTCGCGGTGGTGCTCGCGATTGCGGCTGCAGTCTCCCTTCCTGCTTCCGCTGGTGGCAAGGGCGCTGGCGGTGTGCCTCCGATGAATGGCTCGATCTTGCGTCTGGTCTCCGCGTCATTCTTGATGGGAGCGGCGAGCACCGCCCTGTGGTCCTTCGGAGGTCAGCTCGTCTCGCAACAACTGGACTGGGGGCCGACCGGGACCGGCATCCTTTGGACCTGCATCGGCGCTGGCGGTATTGCCGGAGCCTGGGCCGGCACCCTTGTCAATCGGTTCGGTCTCGCCCCTGTTCACTGGACTTTTCTGGGATTGATGGCAGTGGGCATACTCGCGGTCGGATCAGGTATTGCCACTCCCGCACTCGCATTGATCGGAGGCGCTCTCTTTGGCGCGGCGTACATGATGTTGACGGGGGTCTACCTCGTTTGGGGAACGCACGCCCTGCCAGACCGTCCCGCGACTGGGCTCATGATCGGGTTCCTGACCATCGCCGTTGGCCAGACCGCCGGAGCGCCGCTCTTCGGGTTTCTGATGGCGGGACCGGGCGCAGGACCAGCCGTGATCTGCTTTGCCGTCGTAGCTCTCCTCGCCGGGGCCTTCAAAGCAAGAGGCGCAATCGACGGTATGCCCGCGTAGCTTAGTTGGGGGGATTTCTGCAGGGCAGCTTGCGGTCAAAATATGCGGATATCGGATATCACCCTTCTGGCGAGGTTGAAACAGACGCTGGCTGTTGGCGGCTTCCTTTGCTCCGGGATTTTCCGGGTCTTTGCTCCGGCTTACTGGGACAAGTGACACCGCCATGGGCTACAAACACGACATGACAAACTGTTCGATCACCCTCGCCATTGCCGATGCAGCCGACTACCCGGCTTTCAAGAGGGAACTGCAGGAAGCCTTTGCAATTGCCGTCATCGCCGAAAATGGCGCTTTGCCGGATGGGCCGATCCCCTCCGATCAGGAACTCGATACGGCAATCGCCGCGCCTGATTCGGTGGTTTTGCGGATCCTCCGTGAGAACAAGCCGGTGGGCGGCGCCATCGTTACTATTAACGATACGACGCACCGAAACGCGCTTGATCTCTTTTTCATTAAGTCTGGTGAAATTGGACGCGGGCTAGGGTACCAAGCCTGGATCGCGATCGAGCAGAGATATCCGCAGACCCTGACCTGGGAGACACATACCCCCTATTTCGAGAAACGGAACATCCATTTCTACGTCAACAAATGTGGCTTCAAGATTGTCGAGTTTTTTAATACCCATCATCCTGACAAGCACAGACCAAGCCCCGACGAAGTTCCCGGCCTGGACGAAGGCTTCCGATTCGAAAAGGTCATGTAAGCCTTCAAGATTCTGAACTGGTCACGCTGAAACCTCGACGGTGCCAGGTTGGCTGGCGGTGAGAGATCGAAGGACCGGTCCTGGATGGCACGTTGCCGCCTTGCTATGGTTCGGTAGGGTCGTGAACTGCCGGCGCGACCGGTAGCCGCCAATGGCCGTTTATCTCATTTGCTGATCCAGACCTGCCATTTCGCATTCGGTCCCGCTCCCCGTCCTATGCCTGAGATCCACGCGATGGATACAGAGCGGTTTGGTTGGGAGGAAAGCGGCATGGCAGCTTCCGAATCCAGCTCTGCAAAAGCTGCCATCACCTGCGGGGACTTTGGGAAACGCGGATCGTGGTTTATTTTTATGGGCGAAGGCAATTCGTTGTTACGCGGGTTTGGTGTAAATATCTGAACGAAGCACTTCCATAAATCGCCACGGATTGCCGATTTCAGTAAATCCGAATTGGGCGTAGAGGGCATGGGCATCTGACGTCAGAAGCAGCAACCTGCGGAGACCTTTCAAGTCCGCATGTTCCATTACTTCACGCATCAACCATTTAGACAAACCTTTTCCGCGATGGCCCTCTAAAACGAACACGTCTGCCACGAGGGCAAAAGTAGCCTTATCGGTTACAATCCGTGCAAAGCCTACCTGGGAACCTTCCGAATAAATGCCAAAGCAGAGCGAGTTTTTTATCGCTTTCTCTACGATGTCTCGGGGAATTCCAGGGGACCAATAGGATTCTTCATTCAAAAATCGATATACGACCTCGACATCAATTTTAGCTGCATCGGACGAAATCTCATAACCAGGCACGCTCATGAAGTCGCATCTCATAATTCAAGGTTGATAGAGCCCCTCCAGTGTTGCCGATCGAACTGGCCAAGGCAATGTCGGCTGTAGAGTATTGTTATCATTGGCGGCAACGTCAAAATTTGGTAGTCATCTGCCAAAGCGTCCTTGGGTCACCAATGGCAGCTAATGCTATTCTCCGCTCCGAAGCGGTCGGACCGCTTAGGCCCGTTTCTACTGTTGGATCATATAACGCCGAATAACGACAAAAGCAGATTTCCGCCCAGCAACTTACCGCCGACGAAAGTTGCGGCATCAAGGAAAAAGTACACTGAAAAACAGCAAAAAAGTGCACAAGATGCATGACGAACGAAACGTAAGCATCCGACCAGTATCGCGGGATAATTGAGATATTTTTGGTGAGTTTTCAGGTCGGCTGCATGTGCTGCCTGACTTTTCTAGCCTCACTAGTATCACCATGTACCTCATCGCGGATGATGCGTGTCTTTACCTCACTCAGATACTGCATAAGCGCTTTATTCAACTCCTGAAATTCCAGCCACGGCACTTGCGAAAGCCGGCCGCCCCCCCTTATGGGGCAATACCAACGTGGTTTTGCTCCTCCATTGATAAGGTTACTGCATCCCCAGGAATTGTTGCAACTCAGCCGTGGTGGGAGCGTTGAACACCTGCTCTGGCGGTCCGCTTTCATGAAGACGTCCCTGATGCATGAACACCAACCGATGACAGACTTCCCGGGCGAAGCGCATTTCATGCGTCACCATCACCAGTGTCATCCCCTGGCGGGCCAAGTCTCGTACCACAGCCAACACCTCG
Organism: Acidocella aminolytica 101 = DSM 11237; assembly: GCF_900129125.1. GTDB lineage: Bacteria > Pseudomonadota > Alphaproteobacteria > Acetobacterales > Acetobacteraceae > Acidocella > Acidocella aminolytica. The sequence continues at coordinate 112,893 of NZ_FQVJ01000006.1, forward strand.
TTCACCAACTCGGGGTCGAGGGCTGAGGTGATCTCGTCGCACAATAATGCGAGAGGCTGCATGGCGAGCGCGCGGGCAATAGCCACGCGCTGCTGTTGTCCACCAGAGAGCTGGCCTGGATAAGCATCGAATTTCTGCTCCAGCCCCACACGGTCCAACATCTCGCGGGCCAGCGCCTCTGCTTCACCTTGGCGAGTCTTCTTCACCACCGTTGGCGCCAGCATCACATTGCGCCCTACGGTCAAGTGCGGGAACAGATTGAATTGCTGGAAGATCATGCCAATCTTTTGGCGCAGCAAGCGCAACTGGTTGGGGCTGTCCATCACGCTGGTGCCTGCCACCAATATGCTTCCTTCCTGAAAGCTCTCCAACCCGTTGATGCAGCGCAGGAGCGTGGACTTGCCCGAGCCGCTCTTGCCAATGAGTGCGATCACCTCGCCCGGCTCGATATCCAGTGAGATGCCTTTCAGCACCTCGTTCTGGCCATAACTTTTATGAAGATTAGTGAGCGAGATGAGCGGCATTGAGCCTCCGTTCGAGCCAGCGGCTACCCATAGCAATAGGAAAGCAGAGGGCAAAATAAATAAGCGCCACAAGCCCGTAGACGGTAAAAGGCTCGAACGTGGCATTGGTGATGGCGGTGCCCGCCTTGGAAAGCTCGACAAAGCCGATGATCGAGGTGAGCGCCGTACCTTTGATTACCTGAACCATGAACCCCACCGTAGGGGCGGTAGCGATACGCAGAGCCTGCGGCAGAATAATGTAGCGCATCAGCTCGACGTAGGAGAGGCCGAGGCTCGCCCCTGCCTCCCACTGGCCGGGCGGCAAGGCTTCCGCACAGCCGCGCCAGATGTCCGCCAGGAAGGCGGAGGTCCAGAGCGTCAACGCCATCCAGGCTGCCACCCAGGCCGGCACATTGAAGCCGAACAAGGCCGGGGTGAAGAAAGCCAGGAACAGTTGCATCAGCAGCGGCGTGCTCTGGAACAGCTCGATATAGCCGCGCGCGAGATGAGCGATATACACCCGGTGCTGCACGCACAGGAACAGAACGATCAGCCCTACCACGAACCCGCCAAGGAAGGCGCCGAGCGAGAGCAGTAGCGTCCAGCGCGTGGCGAGAATCAGGTCGCGCAGAATATCCCACGTGGAAAATCCCATCATCGGGCCTTGCCTCCGGGAAAGATCCGCTTGCCGCCCAGGCGCAATATTTGCCGCAGCAGCAGCGCCAGGATCAGGTAAAGCGCCGTGACCACAAAGTAAGCCTCGAACGCCCGGAAGCTGCGGGACTGGATGAACGAAGCGGCATAGGTAAGTTCCTGCACGCTGATCTGCGAGCACACGGCCGAGCCCAGCATCACGATCACCACCTGGCCAGACAAAGCCGGCCAGATGCGCGAAAGGGCTGGCACCAGCACAATATGCCGGAAAATCTGCGGGCCAGAGAGGCCAAGGCTCGCCCCCGCCTCACGCTGCCCGCGCGGCGTGGCGGTAATGCCTGCGCGCACAATCTCGGTGCCATAGGCACCGAGATTAATCACCATCGCCAAAATCGAGGCGTCGATGGCGTTCAGATGCACGCCTACCGATGGCAAGCCGAAGAAGATGAAGAAAAGCTGGATAATGAACGGCGTATTGCGGATCAGCTCGACATAGGTGCCAACCGGCACTCGCAGCCAGAGCGGCCCGCCGGACCGCGCCCAAGCACAGAGAATGGAAACGATAATTCCCAGTACTGTGCCAAACAGGGTCAACTCCACGGTGATGAGCACACCGTGGAGAATGACCGGAATATATGGGATCAGTGCGCCGAATTCGAAATGATAGACCATGCGCCTTCAGGTCCGGCTACTCAGAAGCTGGCAGGCAAGGGTTGCTTCAGCCAGGTTTCGCAGATCTTGTTCAGCGTGCCGTCGGCCTTCGCGGCGGCGATAATCGCATTCACCTTCGCCATCAAAGCAGGCTGGCCCTTATTCACGCCCACATAGCAGGGGGAGCTTTGCAAGATGAATTTCAGTTCCGGCTTGCGGGGCGGGTTGCGCGCCATAATCACCGCGACGGTGGAACTGTCCGTGTCGATAAGCTGCGTCTGGCCAGACAGAAATGCCGCAATAGTCGACTGGTTGTCGCCATAACGCATGATCTTCGTGCTGGACGGGGCGATCTTGGCCAGTGCCATGTCCTCGATATTGCCGCGCGTCACGGCAACGGTCATGCCAGCCAAGTCGACGGCGGACTTCACCTTGATATCCGCCGGGCCGAACACCCCGCTGAAGAACGGGGCATAGGCACTAGAGAAGTCGATCACCTTGGCACGCTCAGAGTTCTTGCCGAGGCTCGAAATGATCAGGTCCACCTTGTTGGTCTGCAGATAGGGGATGCGGTTTTCGGATGTCACCGGCACCATATGCAGCTTCACGCCCATTTTGGCGGCGATCAACTTGGCCATGTCGATATCATAGCCTTGTAAATTCATGTCCGGTCCCACGAAGCCCCAGGGCGGCAGATCCTGCGGCACCGCCACGCGCAGCACACCGGATTTCATGATGTTGTCCAGCGTGTCCGCAAAGGCGGCAGGAGCGCCAGTCAAGCTTCCAGCCACGGCAGCGATCATGGCGGTAAAATGCCGGCGTGTGGTCATAAGTGTGTGTCCCCGATTTGATTTAGTCTTGTGAGCATGAGCAAGAAGGGTGCCAATGGAGAAAAAGGTGCGCCGGAAACGGGCAAGCCTACGCAGAAACCTTAAGTGGTGAACGCGGCGCCAGGGCACTGCCTATTTTTTAGCTTTTCAGAATCGTGGGCGGACTTGCCGCCTCACGCGCTTCAGTCTCGCTGCTTAGGGTGCTGGGCACAGTGACCCATCTGTTCATGACAAAACTCTGCGTTACAATGCAGCGGGAGGAACGCTCACAGCCGAAGCTAGACTGGTCATGCTGGTTGATATGGAAGCATCATGTTCCATGGCGGACGACAGCTCTGGAGCAAATCCGCGACGGCAAACTCGTTGAGGGCCGGGCCTTAGTCGGATGAGCAGGTCTCCTTGATGTAGAGCGGTCGTCTCGGTTCGCCGTAAACGGCTTTTTCGAAATCGGACAATCCCCGGGTCAGTTCGCCAACCTGGGTCGTCATCTGTCGGCACAAACGTTGGCCGCTAATCGCGGCTTACCTTATTTCTCGCTCTAAACCGGACAGGCAGTTACCGGCCCGTCTTTGCCAAAACGCGGTCAGCGTTGTACCTCCTCCACCAGTTGCGCGTCGTTATTCGTCGGGCTGTTCACCCGACGGCTGACGGGCCAGGCTTTGAGAATCTCAACGCCTGCGGGCCGCAACAACCCGCCTGGATCCCCGTCATCATGACCCAGCCATAACGACCAATCCCCCGCTTCCACGATCACCGGCATCCGGTCATGGATCGGATGGGCTATTTCGTTGGCGCTGGTCGTGATGAGGGTAAAGCTACGCAGCCTGACGCCACCCTCCCCTTGCCAAACATCCCAAATCCCGGCCAGCATCATCGGCGCGCCATCCTGTCGAGCAAAGGCGTAGGGTTGCTTGCCGTCCGGTGCGACTTGCCACTCGTAATAAGCATCCGCCGGCACCAGGCAGCGGTTATGGGCAAAAGCGGCTCGGAACATCGGTGATTTCGCCACCGTCTCAGCGCGCGCATTGATCGGTTTGCGCTCGGTATTCGGGTCATCTGCCCAGTGCGGCACAAAACCCCAAGTGAGCAGGTCGAGATGCCGCTCTCCCGTTTTGGGGTGACGACGCACCGCCATGGCCTGCTGGCTGGGCGCAATATTCCAACTCGGCGCCACGTTTGGCACTGGGTTCACCGCCTTGATCATCTGGGCGATTGCCTCGGGTGGCGTGGTACTGACAAACCGTCCGCACATACGCGGAGCCTACCGTGCCATGTCCGGTTTGCAATCCTTGAGTCTTTTTAGCTTGCTGGCACGGCGCGCTCTCGATTTGTTCTCGCCACTGCATTCGGCATACGGAGTTGAGCCATGAACTACAACGGGGGCAATACCACCGGCTTTGCCTCCCCCGCCGGAGACAACCTCGAAGGCCGGATCGACCTCGCCGCCATGCTCGACCTCTCGCGCCCCAGACGCTATCCGGTGCGTGTCGAGGGGGAGGATGCCGAGATCGGGGCCATGATCACCGGCGTCATCTGCACGCAAGTATAAGCCATGCCGGTATTCGGGCTGATCGACGGCAACAGCTTTTATGTTCCGCTGAACGGGCATTCGCGCCTGAACTGCACGGCATCCCGCTGGTGGTGCTGGGCAATAATGACGGCTGCGCCATCGCCCGCACCTCCGATTATGTGGAATTGAAATAGCCAATATAAATGGAGCGGATCTCGTCATTGGAGATAGGGTGATCACCCAGGGTTCAAATGGTGCAGTTCTTGCCCAGGGGCCAAAACTGCACCGTTTGGCCTACCGCATATCTATTGGCCCTGTGGTTGGGGCAGCGGTCGGGTTCTGGCTATCCCGAGGGGAAACCAGACTTTCCGCTTACGCCTGCGGCGCCCGAAACTCTACGAAAGTGGAACCGCCGCTTTGGACTAGAAAACAAGATAATCTGCCATTGCCGGTTGCTGACTGTACCAGCAGATGACGGCCCACGTGAGAAACTCAAAGACGGAGTACGCCTTATCCAAGATCGGTCATTCATGTTCATGGTCGCGCCGGTCAGTATGACGGGCTATCGCTTTAATGCCAGCGCTACCCCGGCCCCCATCAGAACTCCACCACCCGCTCGGTTGAATCCACGTCGCACAGAGGGGCGGCGTACCAGTGAAGACATCTGGCCTGCCAGTAACGCGTAAAGCAGCGCATTGGTCGCGGCAAGAATGACGAAGGTTCCCACCAAGATTGCACCTTGGCGCAGGAATGAGGCTTCAGGTGCGATGAACTGCGGCACAAACGCGACAAAGAAGGCGATGCTCTTGGGATTCAGTGCTGTAACCAGATAGGCTTGGCGAAAAGCGGCCCGCGCCTGGAGGGGAGATGCAGCTTCGGCAGAGATTGGTGCACGCCAAAGCTTCAGCCCAAGATAGGCCAAGTAGATAGCCCCCATCCACTTCAGTAACGTGAAGGCCGTGGCCGAAGCGCTCAACAGCGCTCCCAACCCGGCCAATGACAGCGTCATGGCAGTCAGATCGCCAAGCGCTACCCCCGCGACGAGCGGCAAAGCGCGTCGCCTACCTGCTCCTAGAGATTGACCAATCACCAACAGAACCGTTGGCCCGGGGATCATAAGCAGCACGGTGGCAGCGAGGAGAAAGGCAAACCAAGTGTGAACTGTCATATCGGGATCTCATCCGCCATCATAGGTTCCAGGATTCATGCAACAGAAAAAATTTGTTGGACACAACCCTCTCCGGCCGCTGTCCACTCCGGAAAGCGGCTTTCGCGACAGCCGACCGACCGCCCCCCGTTCTACCCCCGAAGCCCCTAGCCAATATGTGCCTGACAGCTCTGGAGCGGAAAATGAGAGAAGCGGTCATTGCCTAGTTATGGCAAAGTCGGGCGCATACCTTCCGTCTTATATTTTGGACGGCCCGGGCGGCAAGTCGTTTGGGTGCTTTGGAGCAGAAAATAAGATTAGCGCCATTGGAAGAGGCGGATCGTTCCGGCAGGACACGACCCATTATGGACATTGAACGCCGTGTCCGTATTTCTTTAAAGCGGGGGATAAGCAAATTTACGACCTGCCGTAGAGCATGCGTATTGTGGGTTTCATCAGCCTTGTTGAAGTGTCTGTCGTCATATTTTAGGCAGTACATATGCAAGTCAGCTCCCCGCACTGCCAGCGGGGAGCGTTGCGGTCGTATCAGGTCGGCAGAACGACACTTTTCCCGCCATCGGCCATGGCGATTGAACCAACCATAAAGCTCGCCCGATCAGACGCTAGAAAGGCGATAATCTCCGCGATCTCAGCGGGCTGTCCGGCGCGGCCAATCGGAGCGTGCTTGCCGTACTCAGCTAGAGCCGAAGGGCCGTCTTGATGGATGTGGTTCAGAATATTGGTCACGGTATCGCCCGAGCCCACGGCATTCACGCGGATGCCATGATCGATCGCCTCAACGGCGAGTGTCCGGGTGAACTGGGCAAGCGCGCCCTTGGATGCGGCATAGGCTGAGATTGAGGGGAATGTCTGGAAACAGGCATAAGAACCGACATTGACGATGCTGCCGTTGCGGTTCGGCAGCATCACGTGCATCGCCTCGCGCGAATGCAGGAACACCCCGCGGATATTGACCGCAAATATCTTGTCCCAGTCCTCAAGTGTCATATCAACAACCAGCTTGTTAATGATAATGCCGGCGTTATTGACGAGGATATCCAGCTTTCCGAACTTGGCAACGGCTGTTTCCACGGCCCGTTTTGCGGCTGCTTCTTCTGTCACGTCTGCAACAAGCGGCACCACCCCGGCTCGGACAAGTTCGTTGACTTTTTCGTCACGGTCCTCGGCGATGACACTGGCACCACGGGCATGTAGCAGTTCCACTGTGGCACGGCCAATACCGCTGGCAGCGCCAGTAACAATCGCAACCTTGCCTGCAAATTCCGTCGCGCTTGGGGTCTTTTCCATAAAAAGCTCCTTTTATCTCCAAAGGGCCATTTAGAGCGATCACGTCACGAGATTAATACTGAACAAACCGAATGGGTTGTACGGAAAGCAAGGTATAATTAACTTTGCTTTGCCACCTCCCGAAGGGCGGAGATGAAGGCGGCAGCCGCCGCTGAGCGATGACGCTGGGGCAGATAATAAAGCATGAAGCCGGGGAAGCTCGCGGAGTAATCAGTCAACAACGCCACTAGCCGCCCATCGTTCAGATAGGGCTGAACCTCGCTCTCAACCCAGAAAGCAATGCCTGCCCCGGCGGCTGCAGCGTCTATCGTTGCCCGCTGATCGTTGATGATCAGGGGACCGGATACTGGCACGGAAAACCAAGCGCCACGCTCGTAAAATTCCCAGCTATACAGAGCGGCGTGGCCGGGCCAGCGGAAACAGATGCAGAGGTGATCCCGAAGATCCCTCGGATGTTGCGGAATACCGTGCTGCGCGAGATAGGCGGGTGCCGCAACCGCAATTTGCCGCAACTCGGATTGCAGTGGGAAGGCGACGACATCTTGTTCGATTAATTCCCCCAGGCGGATCGCAACATCAAATCCACCGGACGCGATATCGATCGCGGCATCGTCTATTTGAACCTCGACTGTGATTTTTGGAAAGCGTTGGGCAAAGCCGGAGAGAAACGGGCGCAGAAATAGCTCATATCCGAGCCGTTGGGTGTGCACACTAACTGGCCCGGCTGCTTCGCCGCTGGCTGCGCCAGCCTCTGCGATAGCTGCCTCGATCTCCGCGGAGGCTTCGCTGAATCTGGAGGAAAGCCTGGCACCGGCCGGGGTTGGGCTGACGCTGCGGGTGGTTCTGTTGAGTAATTGTGTGCCGACCCGCTGCTCAAGGCGGCGGATTGTCTCGCTGAGGGCGGAGCGGGACACACGCAATTCCCTCGCGGCAGCAACAAAACTGCCCTTATCGATGATACAGCGCAGAGCCCGGAGGTCCGAGTAATTTCCGTCGGTCATAAGCTAAGGTTTTAGACGCAATTTTCATCGGTCAACAAGCTTGGCCATTTGAAGTCTATTTAGCGAATTATTCATTCAAAGCGATGGGGTGGACGCCCCCCCTGACGGCATCGATGTGCCAAAGTGGAGGTGTTGAAACACTACTGAAGAGGAGGCGTCCGTGGATAAAGTTAGCACAGTTGGTCTTGATTTGGCGAAGTCTGTTTTTCAGTTGCATGGAGCGGATGCCAAGGGAGCGGTGGTTTTCCGAAAGAAGCTTCGGCAAGATCGTTTGCTGGTCTTCTTCTCGGAGCTGCACCACTGTCTGGTTGCGATGGAAGCGTGCGCGAGCGCTCATCATTCGGCACGGGAGATCGGCAAGTTTGGGCATGAGGTTCGGTTGATCCCTCCCGCCTACGTGAAGCCCTTCGTGAAGCGCGGCAAGACTGATGCTGCTGATGCAGAGGCCATTTGCGAAGCCTTTACACGGCCAATGATGAGCTTCGTGACTGTGAAGTCACGCGATCAGCAAGCAATCATGTCGTTGCATCGCACGCGGAGCCTTCTGGTCAAGCAGCGTACGCAATCGATCAATATGATGCGGGCGATACTCGCGGAATTTGGCATCAACATTCCCGAGGGGCTGGAGCGAGCATTGCAGTTGGCGCGCCAAACAGCCGCCGAGCGGTCGCAAGACGTTCCAGAAGCCGCGGGGGCTATGGTGGAGATATTGGCTCAGCAGGCGCTGAATACCCATTCACAGATTTTGGACATTGATCGTCGGCTTATGCGCTTGCAGCAATCTGATGAGGTTGCACAACGCCTGGCTACGATCCCCGGTATAGGTCCTGTTGGCGCCACGGCTCTGGCTGCGGCTGTAGCTGATCCAACGCAGTTCAGATCGGGTCGACATTTTGCGGCTTGGCTTGGCCTTACGCCGCTCCAAAATTCAAGTGGAGGCAAGGAACAGCAAGGCGGGATTTCAAAGATGGGTGACAAATATCTGCGCCGGCTTCTCGTCATCGGCGTAACATCACTCGTGCGTCGAGCGAAGTATCAGCCAGAAACAGCGGATCCTCGCCTCGTTGCCCTTCTCGCCGGAAAGCCCGTCCGGGTCGCCACGGTCGTGATGGCAAACAAAATGGCCAGAATCGTTTGGGCTATATTGTTGCGAGGCGGTGTTTATGAACGCTGCCATGCCCCCATGCTGGCAGCATAACAGGAAAGGCAAGAGCAAATAGAATTTCAGGAGGTTGTTGGGGCGATGCGAAGTGATGGCGAAACCGGTCAGACCGGGAACAGGGACAACCCAGCGCCATTCCAAGGCGTCATAGCCTGATAAGCAGATTGGGACCCTATTCGCGGACTCCATCAGGGCCCGCAGTCCATGCCGACTGCATCAACAGGCCGAACAGAAGACTACACCCGACCAAAACGCCAAAACGTCAAATCGTGCTTGACAACGCGGGAGCCATCCACAGAGGAATGGCAGGTTTTGGCGCAATAAACCAGTTCGTAGACATTCATACGCGCTGCTATGGTGGGAAATGCGGAGGTCAATGCTAAATGGTGGCGACACTGGAACGGAGTTAGCTGTAATGTCTCGCTTGGTTGCCCTCGCGGCCTTCGGCATAACCCTACTGTTTGCCTCGCCATCTGGGGCTGCTCCCTGCGGAAACCTTCCCTGCAATTCGCCATTCTTTCATGCACCCTACAATTCTGCCAAGTTACTTCAGACCTACAAACGAGTCCGGGCAGCATATTCCCCCACTGAAGAAAGTTGGGAGGTGATGGAGAAGGTTACGGGGCCGCTAGAGGGGGCAGGCGTCCAAGTCTTGCTCACAGAGGACGGCGGCATCACACCAGCCCAACGCATAGAAATCCTGAACGATTATGGCTTCTGGCTTTACAAGCAAGGCCGAGCCTTTGACGCTGCTGCTGTGCTTCAGGTTGTGGTGCAGCTAGCTCCGCAACGGGCTGTGGCGTGGTTGAATCTGGGTGACGCTTTCGTGCTGGAATTAGGCAAGCATGACGGCGCCTTCAATCCCAATCCCAATGAAATCAAATTACCACCCCGGCTGACGTGGTCGGATGGTCAAGCTCTCACACACCAGGCGATAGACGCCTATAGGCATTATCTTGCGTTAGGGGGCGTTCCCAACGAGCATGTGCAGGACTTTCTCGCCCTCAACCAGCGTAACGCACCGCAAGGCAATGTCTGTGCTTTCGTCACAGCCTACGCGAATGCCGGTCGTCTCGATGAGTTGGGCATATCCGGCAACGGGCCAATCAACCTCACGGGTGACGGGCGCCCGTACTATGTTTACAGCATTATTAATGGCACAGCAGATGTTCCCGGCCTACTAGCATTCACCACGCGCCAGAAGGATGTTGAGGATGACTATATCGGCCAAGAAGGGGCTAATACGGAGATATTCTCCCCACTCGACGCGATAGACGGCATCGGGGGCGCGACACAAGGTACCAATCCCGGTGATGATTTGTTTCTTATCGCGTTTAAAACGAGATATTACGCACTGGACCTCAATTATTCCACCGCCAACAACGCGGTTTACACAGCTCAAGGCAATATTTTACCTACGGTCTCCAAGAAGGCCATCGCAGCCATCATGGTGGTAAAGCCTGGTCAGGGCATTATCTGTACTGTCACGCCAACGATCAGCCCTAGTCTGGCAAAAAATCTAAACGTGGCTCTCTGCGATCAATTCCTTAAAGGTCACCCGTTCGACCAACCGGCACAGAATACGTCGTTGGGGGGAGAGAATATTACACTGGGCCCTCGGGGCTTGGGGGCTGACTATGATTTGACCTCTACAACCAGGGCCGACATCGAGAATAATGGTCATCCGGTCGATCTGGCTTATTACGATTTCGAGTCTGGTGCCGGGGCCGGATGCGGCCAAAAGGGTGTCGTGCCTTTCGATGCGGTGGCACGGGTGGAGAAAGCCGGCCCACTAGATGACGCATTACGAGGTATTCGGATCGACTGCGACAGTGGGCGGGATTACGTCATCACCTGGCGGGGCAAGACCTACATAGAGCTTGATCACGGCCCTAATAGGAAGCCAGGAGAAGCACGGGGTGTCGGAATCTATAAAATTAAGGACGACAGGGTTTATCCAGTCTGCCTTATTGATAATAAATTTACATATAGCATTAAGCATAACTAACATTGACGTCTGTAATTAGGAAAGCTGAACCGGTTTGTGAATGACAGCAATGGGTCGAGAGACGACCCGCGGCTTCGTGGGAAAGCGGTCGGTCTGCTTCAGCGAACGAATGGTGATAATGGGCATTGCGCCCTACATCATCACTGTTGATCGTCGAACGATACTGCACGGATCGTTATGAAACGCAGCAAGCAACGAACACACGAAATCCTCCGCGTCGGGAGGCGCCTTCGGCCCAATCAGAATCTCGGTGATATTGCCTGGGGTACGCAACGGCATCCGGTGCTTGATGTATGGCACCGTCTCTGGGCCACGGAGCCGCGTCGAGACGAAGGGAGCCAGGTTGGCACGCTGCCCGAGGATGAACAGTCGAACTTCATTTTCCGGCTGCCAAGCCGCCTCCTTTACTCTGAGGCAGTTCAAAATGAGTTCCGACGCAACCAATCTATTCGCCAGTTCACGAAAGAATGACATCCCTCGGTTGATGTCTCTCATCGCTTCGGCCCGGCGCTCGGCCGTCTCTGCTGCTATCCGGGCGGCGCTTTCGATAGCCTGACGATGCTGGGCGCGTGCCGCCTGGCCGCCATAGAACACGGGTGAAACGAATGATCTTTCATCAGCCGTTCGATCGGGCCGATCCGGCTCGATAGCAAACAGGCTCGGCGCCAAGCCGATCGAAAATCCCGCGCCTTGCGCGGCGTAATTCTTCCATTGGTGAACATCGTCACAGCTGCGGCTGAAGCAGCCGATGAAAAAATCGAAGTATTCAACCAGATTCTCCGAGGAAAAGAGATCAGAAACTACGTCGCAAAAGACTTTTGCTTTTCGCCATTTGGTGCCAAAATCTACAAGAATCGCTTTTGTGATCTCCATGCCGAATTTAATTTCCTTGTCGTCGTTTAAGTGCTGGTAGTGCGTGAACCAAATTTCGCTGTTTGTGATAATGCCGCTTAACGCGGCTCGGTCTGTGTAGTGGAATAATGGCGCGATAATCGCATCGCGGCGCTGTACTCCCCGCAACCGCGCGGCCGCCGCCTGATCATATCGGCGAAGCGCTGCCGTGAAGGCAGGGGGGAGCAGTTTCCAGTCACCAGGATCAGTCATTTCGTCCTCCGCCATGGCCTGCATAATGCAGTAATGTCCGCTTCCAGAGCATTGAAACCGCTTTGGGTCGGGAGGCGCCCCCCGCAACTGGGGGGGGGAAAGCGGTCGGGCTGCTGCTGGGTTGGCAATTTGATAATCGGTCATTCCCCTTACTGCCGGGTCGGGCCGCGCCTTACACTTGCTGGTTCTGATTAACTAAACTGAAGTGTGAATCGATTGCTGTCTCTAGTGCAGGGTCGACCTGTTTCAGCATTTGGAGAACCATATCCCAACTTTTCGCCCTAAAATATTTCTCGTGCAGAAATGCTGACTGAACCCCAACTACTCGTAACGTTTGTCCTGGGATCCAAAGTGAGCCGTGACTCGGCTTGCGGTACTCCCAGACTGAAGCTCCGCTCACCCCGCCCAAGTGTACGGTGGTGACGGTCTCTCCATCAATGTCTGGGGCATCTAGACCGTAATGAAAAAATAAATCGAGGACTGGGTGTACGGGTGCTTTTGCTGGGGAGGGCCAAGGAATTCGTTCGGTAACTATCGTAATCGGCCTTCCACCGATAACATTATTAGTGCGCCAGGCCCTCTGCGACGGATACCCACATAAAACAAAGACACCTTCGGCAGACGGTGTACCAATGTTTTCAAGAGTAAGAATATGCCACCCTTCTTTCGCAGATTCTATTGTGCTTTGATCGAGAAGTTCAAGAATAGCAATGTCGATCTCTGCCTCGTTCTCAATCTCCGTTTCATTTGCTCTATAGAGTTTGCATGGTCCGAAAGTGTGGAGTTCTGCGTTTGCTTGTCCATTTGGAATCGCAAACCTACCGGGGTCGCATTCATTAAAGATATGAGCCGCAGTCACTATAAAATAGCGACCATCCAAAGTTAGCAAAGTACCTGTGCCAACCTGATCTACACCTTCTGGAGCATCATAGAGTAAAGGAACGGCCGCTCCGACCGCAAATTGCTTCAATGCGATTAGTGCGTGTTGGTCTTCAACCGATAAAACCATCTTGGACGGTACCAATCTATTAGAAAGGAGTTGCCTCGAGCTCGTAAAGCAGGACCAAATTAAACAAGCGTGGAATGGGGTGTTCTTCAAGTACCCCACCACTGCACCAGCCTTCAACCATATTATTTATTTGATGTCCGCATTTTACGCAGAGCAGTTGCAGGCAGACGACGTCGAATGGCTGGTTCTAGGGGGTGGCGTGCCGCCACCCTACGACAAACTTGGGTCGCCCTCGTCCCACCTGTTGGTGGGGTTTTTGCGTGTATGGCTTCCCTCAACCCGGATGAGCGACGGCCCAACGGGCATTCTGGGTGCGCCCGCCGAAGCCATAAGCATCGCCGTCGGCAGCGTGGACCAGCACGTAGCTCTCCTCGTGCAGCTGACCCAGCAGCTGGCTCATTCCCTCGAACGTGGCGTTCACGAAAGCGGAGGTTTCCGCCTTGGTGTTGGTGCCTGCGGTGATTTTAATGTCCAGCCAGAAAGCGGCGAGCCCAGCATCGGTGGGGCGCTTGCTGGCGATGAACCAGGATTGCGGGTCCGCGGCCTCGGCGAGCACGGCGGTAACCTGCTGGTCCTTACCGAGCTTCTCATGCGCCAGTCGGGCGGCGAGTGCTGCAATTTGCGGGCGGATATCGGCCCCCTGTTTCGGGGTGACGTAACGGATGGTGATCATCGGCATGTCAATTCTCCTTTCGCCGATTGTCATGCACCCGCTTTGATCATAGGATAATGGTATGATTATATATATCTACGATAGTAAATCTATATAATGCTCGATCTCGAATCGGTCCGTTTGTTCGTACTAGCGGCGGAGTATGGCAACCTTACCCGAGCGGCGGAGGCGGCGGCGACTGTTCAGCCGGTGGTCAGCCAGCGCATCAAGGCGCTGGAGGAACGGCTCGGGCGAAAATTGCTGGATCGCAGCCCGCGCCATGTCCGGCTGACTAATGCCGGCACCACCTTTCTCAGCCACGCCAAAGTACTGTTGGCGGCCCATGAGGCAGCACTAATGCAGGATGCCGACGAGATCCCGTCCGTGGTGCTCGGCATCAGCGACCATGCGCTGGGAACGTCATTGCAGGATGTGCTGCAATCCCTACGGCACACGCTGCCGGCGCGCACCCGGATGAGCGTTCGGCTCGGCCGGTCGCATGAGATGCGCGACCTGTACGATCGGGGCGAGGTCGATTTGGCCGTCATCCGCCGGGACGGGGGAACGGGTGATGGAGAGGTGCTCGGCGAGGATGGGTTGGATTGGTATGGCGAAGCAGCGCCGCCCTCACGCGACGAGGCGGTGCCGCTGGTGCTATTACCAGCGCCTTGCGGCGTTCGGGCGGCTGCGGTTGCGGCGGTGGAAAAATCTGGCCAGCCATGGCGGGAGGCATTTACCGGGGGAAGTTGCCTGGCCTTAGCGGCCGCCGTCCAAGCCGGTGCCGGCATTGCGCCCTTAGGTCGCCTGACCGCCTGGGGACTGACGCGGTATCTGCATCGCGATGCGCTCCCTCAACTGCCAAAATCCCAAATCGTGATGCTAGCCCGCACCCCTGAACGTCACCATGTAAACGCCGCAAATGCGCTGGCAGCCTGCATACGTAGACTTCTGCGAACGGGAGGCAACTAAAGGAGGTCGGCCCGTAGATTCTATGGACCAAGGTTAGATATATCGCTCCAAAGAACCTGTCGTTGATGTCCGATTCTGGATTCTCTATCCGGACAAAGCAATGTCGCGTAAATCCTACAGACCGTGTGAAAACGTGTGGCGTAACGAAAATGGAGAATTGTTTTCTCTATCCATGTGACCGCCCCTCAAGAACGTCACTTTTTGCGGTTATTTTTCAATGCCCCGCTTATGTCGGCCACGCAGAGAGTAGAAAATACTCTTTTCCGAAAAGCTGGTCGCGTTTTTACACGGTCTGCCTAAGATGTACGACATCCACAGCCAACAAAGGGTGATGTCGCCTTGATCTCATGCTTTATCTCGGTAGCCTCATGGCATGAAGAATCAGCAGACTCGAACAATCCGTATTGCCGCCGCCCTCATTAATGACGAACAGGGCCGCTTGCTACTGGTCCGGAAATCCGGGACGCAATGGTTCATGCAAGCTGGCGGGAAGATAGAGGACGGCGAAAGCGCCTTGTCGGCACTGCACCGCGAGTTGCGTGAAGAGATTGGCCTTCGCTTGGAAAGCGGTGATGCTCATTATTTGGGTCGTTTCTCAGCTCCCGCCGCTAGCGAACCTGACCATGTGGTAGAGGCCGAAATCTATCATATATGCGTGTCACACACACCTGCTGTGAACTCAGAGATTGAAGAGGCAGTTTGGGCAACTGTTGCTCAGGCCGAGGTAATGCCGCTGGCTCCGCTGACGCGTGATCATATCTTGCCTTTGTCGCGTAACTTCTACAGACCGTGTGAAAACGCGACCAACTTTTCGGAAAAGAGTATTTTCTACTCTCTACGTGGCAGACATAAGAGGGACATTGAGAAATAGCTTCAAAAAAGTGGCGTTCTGGAGGGACGGCCACATGGATAGAGAAAACAATTCTCCATTTTCGTTACAGCCACGCGTTTTCACACGATCTGTCTAAGTTACGCGACATATCCGGAAGGGTCGATTAGATCGTAAGCAAAAATATTTTCGTATGAGGAGAGATGAAATTGGCGATCCTTGTCACTGGTGCCAGTAAAGGTATTGGTCGTGCATTATCCAATAAGCTAGCTAAACAGGGGCATCACGTCATCGGTGTTGCTCGAACGATCGATGACGGTAGCTTCCCCGGGACACTATTGTCATGCGACCTGACACAACCTGACCAGACCAAACAATTTTTGTTAAGGGTCGTAGAAGAATTCAATGTCAATGGCATCGTAAACAATGTTGGTGTTGCTTCTCCCCAGGCTTTGGGCCAGATCGACCTTGCGACGCTCCAATCTGTGCTGGACTTGAATGTGCGAACTGCGATCCAAGTTACCCAGGCGTTTGTTGAGGATATGAAGGCCAAAGGCAGCGGAAGAATTGTCAACGTGTGTAGCCGAGCCATTTTCGGAGCTCGCGACCGAACGGCATATGCCGCTGCGAAGAGTGCCCTGGTCGGTTGCACCCGTACATGGGCGCTGGAACTGGCCGAGTTCGGCATTACGGTAAACGCGGTTGCGCCCGGTCCGATCGAGACGGAACTCTTTCGTAAAACCCGGCCGGTCGGAAGTGAGGCCGAGCAAAAGATTTTGTCTAGTATTCCGATGCGAAGACTTGGAACACCTGACGAGGTCGCATCGGCGATCGGCTTCCTGCTCTCACCCGATGCGAGTTTTATCACTGGCCAAGTTTTGGCAGTTGATGGCGGTGGAAGCCTGGGCGGCCGGTAGATTCCACTCAGATGTCGCGTAACTTGTACAGACCGTGTAAAAACGCGACCAGCTTTTCGGAAAAGAGTATTTTCTACTCTCTGCGTGTCGACATAAGGGAGGCATTGAAAAATAGCCGCCTAATGTCGGTTCAGGTCGGAAGCCGACCTATCGGATAGGCAGCAATTCGCCCGACAGCCAGTCCAAGTGTTCCTGGATCCGACGATCATTTCGCCGTCAGTAGGACCACTTCAGATATCGGCGCACTACGATGAACTGCGCCTGCCGCAGGATATCGAGATGACGACTGGCTGTCGGCTGCGCGACACCCAACGCCTCAGCAATGAGTGTCATGCCCCCCGAACTCAACCGGATTGGCCGACCACTGGTACCCGAAGTGCTTCTTCGGCTCGGCCAGAAGCCGGAGGATCGTAAGCCGAGGCTCGCTCGCTAGGGCCTTGATCTGGATTGCTCTGTCTTCGCTCTCCGTCATATGTTCATATAGCTAAGTGACAATGTCGGCCGAGGCAATGCTGGACCTTCCAAATTCGTCGATTATCCAAGGAAATGCCGTACGCTGGGGCCGGATCGGTGACGGGCAGGCACTAGTCGCCGTTCATGGCACCCCCTTCTCATCCCAGGTCTGGCGACGGATCGCACCGCTCCTCGCCGCTCACCGAACGGTCTACTACTTCGATCTGATCGGCTACGGACAATCCGAGATGCGAGAGGGTCAGGACGTCTCGCTGGCGGTGCAGAACAAGGCGCTGGTTGCCCTGTGCGGCGAATGGGATCTCGACCGCCCCGAGATCCTCGCGCACGACTTCGGCGGTGCCACGGCCTTGCGAGCCTACTATCTCGACGGGCTGCGGTTCTCCTCGCTGACGATCTTCGACGCGGTTGCTCTCGCGCCCTGGGGGTCTCCCCTCGTCCAGCATGTGCGTCGACACGAGGCTGCCTTCGCTGGTATGCCCGACTACATGCACCGGGCGATGCTACGAGCCTATCTTCAGACGGCAGCGCATGAACCGTTGTCGGAGGAGGCGCTGGCGATGTACAGCGCCCCTTGGCTCGGCCCCGTCGGCCAGCCAGCCTTCTACCGCCAGATCGGGCAGATGGACCAGCGGTTCACCGACGATGTTGAGGCGCTGTACGGGCGTATGGACTGCCCCGTCACGGTCCTTTGGGGCCAGGAGGACGAATGGATCCCGCCGGAGAAGGGAAACGTGCTGGCGTCTCGGATCTCTGACAGGCCCTGCATTCCGATTCCAGGCGCCGGACACCTCGTTCAGGAAGACCGTCCGGAGATGATCGTGGCGGCCGTGCTGAACCAGATCGCGAACCGCTGACGTCCGAGATGGTGCGACTACCAGTTGTTCCATCCGATCGACCGAACGACTGGTTTCCCTCCATCCCGGTGCCCGGCTGTCGCGTATTTTTGTCGTAAGTGTACGGATTCTGCGACAAAGATACGCGACAAGAAAATGCTAAGCTGGCCGGGAGGCTGCCTGATTGTCGCATAATTTACACAGGCCGTGTGAAAACGTGTGGGCGTAACGAAAATGGAGAATTGTTTTCTCTATCCATGTGCCCCCCCTCAAGAACGTCACTTTTTGCGGTTATTTTTCAATGTCCCGCTTATGTCGGCCACGCAGAGAGTAGAAAATACTCTTTTCCGAAAAGTTGGTCGGGTTTTCACACGGCCTGTACAAGTTATGCGACAGGCGATGTCTGGGTTGGGGGGTAAGCGCACTGTCTGGTTGGCTTCAGATTATTAGGTAAGCGGCCATACTATAGCCACCATCCGATGCGTCAGGGTTTTTCGTTTGCTTAACCTCGCATCCCCGTTCCAAAGATGTTTCTTTCAGGTGCTGTTGAAACTCACTTATTAGGAGGGGCCGGTGATTATGCATCGCAAAAATAATCCGCGTGGCCCCTGGCAAGCCCTGCGCCATAAGGTCGCAGGGCGGGAATCTTCGGTATAGTTAACGCATCCGCGTTCTGACCTCTTAGCCCTGCTCTGAATGACCGATCCATAAGCGGCATTGCTGTTTATGTCCTGTTTACGAGCAACTCGACCTCATTCTGTGAGGCGCGAGGCGGCATTTAGTAGAGATCATAATGCGTCCTCTTTCAAAAGAATGGATAGCAGAGGTCCGCGCAATTGGCGGTATCTCAGCATCCGTGACTGTCACAATGCTTGCCCAACTTGCTATCTCCGCCGTTGAGACTTTTGTGGTAGCACGGTTGGGAACAAAGGTTCTGGCTGGTGTTACACTCGCCTTGAACTTTTATCTTTTAGTTTTCTTGGTTACCCTCGGGGTCGTCACCGCTGTTACTCCAATTGCTGCACAAGCGCTTGGGCGAGGTGATGAGGACAGGGTTAGGTTGGTGGGTCAGCAGGGATTATGGGTAGCGCTTTTGGTCTCGCTCCCGAATGCAATGGTTCTACTAATCTGCGGCTGTATATTTCTGGATCATTCGCGATCGGTTGAGGCACATTCAGCCTCTAGGAGCCTGTCCTGGTAATCTTTACGGCAGCAATTATCTGCATTAGCCCCGTGTTTTCATTTGCGGCGCTCCCCCTCAAGCGGTGAGTTTTGCGAGGTTATGGGCGGTGCAGATCATTGCCCATTCTGCTTTGACCTTATCGATACCGCGGAGGAGGAACTGCCGGAAGGCTCTGGCCTGCTTGATGTGTCCAAACACGGGTTCGACGGTGTATTTTCGGATACGGTACCGGCTTCGATGTCCGCCTTTTCGGAGCCTGGCGCGCATGGCTTGAACCAGCTTGCCGCCTTTTTTGCCGCTGCCTGGCTTGCTTGCGCGCCCGGCCGCCACATAGCCGCGAACCGTGCGCGCGTTGAGGCCCTCAAGATTGGCCTCCGAACAGAATCCGTTATCGGCGGAGACTTCATTGGGCATCTCGCCGGTGTTGTCCTCGATCGCATCGAGCAGCGTCAGCAGGGCGTCTTGATCAGAACCGTTGTTGGTGAGCCGGTGCGCCACGATGATCTGTGCGCCGGCATCGACCGCGGCCTGCGCATTATACGCCTGGATGAAGCCATCGCGGCCTTTCATGATCCGGCTTTCCGGATCGGTGAAATTGCGCTGCGCCTTGGGCTTTGGTTTGCCTGGCTCGTGTTTTGGGGTTTTGCCCGGCCGGGGTTTGGCACTGCCGTCAGGGTTTGCTGGCGGCGGCGGCCGGGCGGCTTCCGCGGCGCGGGCTTCGGCCTCGAGCTCAGCCTTGGCGGCGCGGATGCGCGCCAGCCGCGCCTGCTTGTCACGCATCCAGTCGGGCGGTTCGTCACCGCGGCGCGTGCTGCCGTGGGTGGCATCTTCGGCCGCATCCTCGGCTGCCGCGCGCGCCAGCCACGCGTCCACCTCGCGGGTGAGTTCAGCCTCGGCCTCAACCATGCGGGCGTAACTCATCGCCTTATGCTTGGAGGCATTGGCTTTGATCTTGGTGCCGTCAACAGCAACATGAGCCAGTTCAGCCAGACCCGCCTTGCGGCACAGCGCCAGCACCTGCACGAACAGCCCAGCCAACGCAGCAAGGTGGCGGCGGCGGAATTCGCTGATGGTCCGGAAGTCCGGCTGGTTGAGTGCCGTCACCGCCTGAAAATCCAGCCGCTCCTCGCAGCCGCGCGCGATCCGGCGCGACGAATAAACACCGCTGCGATAGGCATACAGCAGCAGCGCGACCATCATCGCCGGATGATAAGGCGGATAGCCCTTCATCTCGGTGTAGGCTCCCATAATCGCGGAAAGATCAAGCTCCTCGCTGACCAGATCGCGGATCAGGTGGGCCGGATGGCCGGCGGGGACGAAGTCCGCCACCGAAGGCGGAAGCAGCCAGACTTCATCGGTCTTCCAAGGGCGAAACACTTTGCTCATCGAAAAACAGAATCACGACGCAACCATCTTGTCGAGTGAATTTAGCCCGTTACCGGGACAGGCTCCTAG
>NZ_FQVJ01000002.1 GCF_900129125.1 Acidocella aminolytica 101 = DSM 11237
TCGTAGGCTGATGGTCACGCACAAGCGTGATCGGCCGCTGTTTGACAGTGTGACCATTAGGCTCAAATCAAAGGCAGTGACCGTCAAGACCGGTACGCTGGTCGATGCTATGATCATTGCCTCCGCCGCCGAAGACGATGCACGCTGGGTCAAACACAAGGGAAAACCGAGCGTTCATGGCTTCAAGGCGTATGTTGGGGCAGATGCCGATGCTGCATTGGTCGAGGAAGTGTCGGTCACATCTGCTAATATCAATGATGGCAGAGCAGGCCCCGAAGCGCTGCCCGACAATCCCGGCGAGATATTTGCCGACAGCGCCTATCGCGGTAATCACTTCCGTGATGCTGTGCGTGCAAAGGGCGGCATACCGCGGATCGTCGTTACCGGCATTTGGGGGCGCGATGAAAAGGAAACGCTGCGTAAGCTTAAAGAATGGAACCAACCGATCCATCGGGTGCGAGGCCGGATCGAGAAGGTATTCGGAACATGGAAGCGCTGCTATGGCCGCGCCGCATGCGATGGCGAGGTCTCGCCAAAGCCGCCGTCCAAGTCCACCTCACCGCCATCGCCTACAACCTCAAGCGTGCCATGAACATTCTCGCGGCCCAAGTATGAAAGCAGCCACCGCTCTGACCAGGGCGGTGGCGACATAGGCCAATCGCCACCGCAAAACAAAAAAACAATACGTTTCAGTGCCCTACAACAACCCGCGCACAGGTCTCATAAGAGATTATTGGTTATCGCTTTTCGAATAACAAATGGCCGGCTGGCTTATTGATAAAAAAACCCGGCAGATGATACCACCGGGACTCAAGTTGCGCTGAGGGGAAAGGTTAGAACGCGTCATCCTCAAGGGCCATTAGCGATGCCTTGCCGGATTTGATGGTGAATAGCAGCGCGCCCGCTTGCGGCAGGATACGCTCGGCAAAGAAGCGCGCGGTGGCAAGCTTGGCTTGGTAGAACTCATGGTCCGGGCCGGGTTGCATGGCTTTTTCCGCCGCGATCTTGGCGGTGCGCATCCACATGAAACCGAGCGCTACCAGACCGAACAGGCGCAGATAATCGGTGGCGGCGGCGCCAGCCTCCTCGGCATCCTTCAGCGCCTTTTCGGCGATGAAGCCGGTGGCGAGCTGCAGGGCGCCGAAGGCGCGGGCGAAGCCCTGGACCAGCTTGCCAATGGCTGGGTCGTTCTGGTTGGCCTCAATAAATTCCGCTACTGGATGGAAGAAGCGGCGGAGATTGCGGCCCATATTGGCGGGCATCTTGCGGCCCACAAGATCCAGAGCCTGGATGCCGTTGGTGCCTTCATAGATCATGGCGATGCGCGAATCACGCACCAGCTGCTCCATGCCGTGGTCGCGGATATAACCATGGCCGCCATAAGTCTGCACGGCGAGGTTCGCGCTCTCGAAGCCGAGATCCGTGAACAGTGCCTTCACCACCGGGGTAAGCACGGCGATGAACTCTTCCGCCTCAGCCTTTTCCTTCGGGTTCTCGCTCCGCTCTGCCACGTCCATGATGCCCGCGACCCAAACGCCGAGTGCGCGGCAGCCCTCGTTATACGCGCGCATAGTCATAAGATTGCGGCGGATATCGGGGTGAACGATGATCGGGTCCGCTGGTTTGTCCGGGTATTTGGCACCGGCCAGGGAGCGGCCTTGCTGGCGGTCCTTTGCGTAGGCGACGGCGCCTTGATAAGCGGCTTCGCCAATGCCCAAGCCTTGTGTGCCGACCGAGAGGCGTTCGGAATTCATCATCACGAACATTGCCTGCATACCTTTATGGGGTGTGCCGACGAGCCAGCCGGTGGCGTCATCAAAATTCATCTGGCAGGTGGCGGAGGCTTTGATGCCCATTTTGTGCTCGATGGCCGCACAGCTCACGCCGTTGCGTGCACCAGGTTTGCCGCTTTCGTCCGACAGGAATTTTGGCACTAGAAAGAGCGAGATGCCTTTAATGCCGGGCGGCGCGTCTGGCAGGCGAGCGAGTACGAGGTGTATGATGTTCTCCGACATGTCGTGCTCACCGGCGGAGATGAAGATTTTGGAGCCGGTGAGTTTGTAGCTGCCATTCTCCTGCGGCACCGCCTTGGTGCGCAGCAGGCCGAGATCCGTGCCGCAATGCGGCTCGGTAAGGCACATGGTGCCCGACCATTCGCCAGAGACTAGCTTGGGTAGGTAAAAATCTTTCAGCTCATCGGACCCGTGGCTTTTGAGGGCCAAATAGGCGCCGTGGGAGAGGCCGGGATAAAGACCGAAGGAGATGTTGCAGGCGCAGATCATCTCTTCTACCAGCTTCGCCACAGTTTCAGGCAGGCCCTGGCCGCCATATTGCGGGTCGGCGTTCAGGGCGCCCCAGCCAGCTTCGTTGAAAGCCTTATAGGCCTCCTTGAAGCCCTTTGGGGTACGGACGACGCCGTTCTCGTAATGGCAGCCCTCCTCATCGCCGGGGGCGTTGAGGGGCAGCAGCATCTCGGCGCAGAATTTGCCGGCTTCCTCCAGAACCGTGTCCAGAAGTTCGGGCGTGAACTCCTCGGTGCCGGGCAGCGGCTTGGCGGGGTGCAACTCGTGCAGAACAAAGCGCATGTCCCGCAGGGGCGCGGTATAGGTTTGCATGGCCTTTTCTCCTTAATTGCGAAGCGGCTTGCCGGTGGTGAGCATTGTTTCAATGCGCGCCAGGGTGCCGTCCTGTTTGATGAGCCGCGTAAAGGCGGCACGTTCGAGGTTCAGGATTTGTTGTTCCGTCGGGCGGTCGATGATATCAGCGTCTCCGCCGGAGAGTACGCGGCGAAGTTCCCCGGCCACGACCTCGTCATAAGGCGTGGCAAGGCCTTTCTTGCGGAAATCCTTAACCGCCATTGCAAAGCCCACGCTGCCATCCTCACCGGGAAGCTGATAGGTAGGGGCTTCGGGCGGGGCGTAGGACACGGCCAAAGCCAGAGCCTTGGCTTTGGCGTCCGTCAGCAGACGGTAGCGGTTCATGGTGATGCCATCTGATTCGCGCAGGAAGAGAAGTTCCTTGGCGTTGGCCGCCGATTTGCTGACCGTGGCGGTGCTGACCATCTCGAATACTTTTGATGCGGCGGGCATGGGGCCGCGCGGCATGGCCTTGTTGGCGGCCCAGCGGGCGAGCATTTCCGAGCAGCCTCCCCAGGCGGGAACCAGACCCACCCCGCATTCCACCAGCCCTATATAGGCTTCCGCATGGGCCTGAATGGCTGAAGAATGCAGGAGAATTTCGCAGCCGCCGCCAACCGCCATGCCAAACGGAGCGGCGACGCTGGGGAAGGGCGCGTATTTCAGCTTCTTGAAAATCTGCTGGCCGGAGGCGACGAGCTTTTCGATCTCGCTCCAGGCCGCGATGTTAGCGGCGAAGAGGGCGAGGCCGAGATTGGCGCCGACGGAGAAATGTGAACCCTCGTTATAAATCACCAGCGCCTTGTGGTTTTGCGGTACGAAGTCGATGGCCTTGTCGAGGAGTTCAAGATTCTGCTGGTCCCAGCTGTTGCTCTTGGAAGTCAGCTCGAAGCAGAGCACGCCGTCTCCAATGTCCCACACGGCCGCCGAGGCGTTTTTAAGCAGCGGCTTGGCGGTGAGTTTTATATCTTCCAGCATCAACACGCCTTCCGGGCGGGTGAGCTTGTGGTAGGCGCCGTCCGTGCCGAGATAGTCACGGTTGGCGCCCTCCTGACGGTAGAAGCTCTTGCCCTTGGCGGCGGTGAGCAGAGCGGGGACGGGGAAATTGTCCGCCGCTAGCTTCTCGGCCAGCCAGTCTGCGCCGATTTTGTCGATCAGCTCGAACGGGCCGAATTTCCAGTTATAGCCAAGGCGCATTGCTTCATCGATGGCGTGCACATCTTCCGCCGCTTCCGGCACCAAGGAGATGGCGTAGGCCAGCGTCTGGCCCATGACGCGCCAAGCATAGGTGGATTGGGTGAGCAGCTTGCGCAAATCCCGCCCATCCGGTGCCTTGGCTTTTTGTGCTGGGCGGTAATCGGCGGTTGAAAGGTCGATGGCTTCGCGGCCCTTGGCCCCTTTGCGGTAGAACCCGCCTTTGCCTTTTCGGCCGATATACCCTTCCGCAATCATTTTTTTAATGAGCGGCAGGTCGCGGTTGGTAGCGTGAAAGGCATCGCCTTGCGGCAGGGTGGCGGCAAGGCTGGCGTTGATGTGGGGCATCAGATCCAGCCCTACGAGGTCGATGAGCCCAAATACGCCGGTTTTGGGGATGCCGAAGGGGCGGCCTATGGTGGCGTCGGCTTCTTCAACCGTGAGGCCCGCATCCATGGCCTCGATCACGCCGGTCTGCAGCCAGAACACGCCGAGACGGTTGGCGATGAAGCCCGGGGAGTCCTTGGCTTTTACCACGCTCTTGCCGAGCATGAGGTCGGCGAAATTTGCCACCTTTGCGGCAAGATCTTGGTCGGTCTCCGGGCCTGTCACCAACTCCAGCAGGCGCATATAGCGCGGCGGATTAAAGAAATGGGTGATCAGGAAGTCGCGTCTGAAGCTTTCCGGCAGTCCCTCGGTAAGTTTGGCTAGCGGAATGGTGGAGGTGTTGGAGGACACCGCCGTGCCGGGGCGGCGTACGGCGTCGATTTCGCGGTAGAGGACCTGCTTGAGGTCCAGACGTTCGATGATGGCTTCCACCACCCAGTCGCAGGAGCCGAGCTGGGGAAGGTCGTCCTCGATATTGCCTGGCGTGACCAGCTTGGCCGCGCGTTTGGACATAAAGGGCGCGGGCTCGGTTTTGAGCATTTTGGCGATGGCGCCTTCGGCCAGCGCGTTGCGGCTGGGGGCGTCTGGCTTCACGATGTCCAGCAGCAATACTGGCACGCCCGCATTGGCGAATTGGGCGGCGATGGCCGCCCCCATGGTTCCGGCGCCGATAACGGCGGCTTTGCGGATGGTTTCCATCACACACGCTCCAGAATGGTGGCGATGCCCTGACCGCCGCCGATGCATTGCGTGGCCAGCGCATAGCGCCCGCCGGTGCGAGCCAGCAGCGATGCTGCCTTGCCGGTGATGCGTGCCCCGGTGGCGCCGAGCGGATGGCCGAGCGCGATGGCGCCACCGTCTATATTCACCTTCGCCAAGTCCAGCCCTAGGTCACGGATGCAGGCGAGGGACTGGGAAGCAAAGGCCTCGTTAAGCTCGACCACGTCGATATCCGACACTGAGAGGTTTGCGCGGGCCAAGGCTTTTTTGGTGGCGGTGACGGGGCCAATGCCCATGATCTCCGGCGAGCAGCCCGCTGTGGCGGAGGCGACGATGCGAGCCAGCGGCTTGAGGCCGTGCTTTGCGGCGTAATCGGCGGAGCAGACCAGCACAGCGGAGGCGCCGTCCGTCAGCGGGGAGGATGTGCCGGCGGTGACGGAGCCGTCTGTGCTGAAGGCGGGTTTCAGCCCGGCCAGGCCGTCAGCAGTG
Source organism: Acidocella aminolytica 101 = DSM 11237 (assembly GCF_900129125.1). GTDB lineage: Bacteria > Pseudomonadota > Alphaproteobacteria > Acetobacterales > Acetobacteraceae > Acidocella > Acidocella aminolytica. Next base: position 5,427 of record NZ_FQVJ01000002.1, read on the forward strand.
GTTTCGGGGCGGGGGCAGCCATCCGCCTCAATCTGGCCAGCTTTGGTGGTTATGGGGATGATCTCGTCCTTGAAATGTCCGGCCTTGATGGCGGCCGCGGCGCGGCGCTGGCTCTCCACGGCGAATGCCTCCTGTTCGGCACGGGAGATGTTCCATTTCGCCGCCACGTTCTCGGCGGTTTCGCCCATCCCCATATAGGCAGCGGGAATTTTGGCGTAGAGGGCGGGGTTGGGCAGCGGGTTGAAGCCCATCATCGGCACGCGGCTCATGCTCTCAACACCCGCGGCGATGAACGCCTCGCCCGCACCGGTGGCGATATGCCCGGCGGCGATGTGGATGGATTGCATGGAGGAGCCGCAGAAATGATTCACAGTATAGCCGCCAACGGATTGCGGCAGACCAGCATGAAGGGCGACCAGCCGGGCGATATTCAGGCCCTGTTCGCCCTCGGGGAAGGCGCAACCGAGGATGACGGCTTCAAGGTCGGAAGGGGTAACGCCCGTGCGGGCGACGAGACCGGCGATGAGTTCAGCGGCAATATCGTCCGGGCGGGTGCGGGCAAGGGCGCCTTTGTTGGCGAGGGTGAAGGGGGAACGGGCATAGCCCGCGATAACGGCTTGGGTCACGGTGATCTCCCGATCGGTTTGGCGGCGGCTTTTTTCGCCTGGCCGGTTTTGGGTTTGGTGTTCAGCGCTGGAGGGGACGGGTGGCCCATTTTCTCCAGCGCCTCCTCGCACTGCAGCTCAATGCTGCGGAGTTCGGTTAAGGTCTGTTCCAGGGCGTGGCGTTGTTCTTCCAGTTTGTGGATGCGGTTTTGTGCCGCTTTCAACAACGCCTTTGTTTGTTGCCCGTGGGAGGGGTCAATGTCGTAAAGCTCAAGGTACTCCTTGATCTCCTTGATTGAAAAACCCAGCCGTTTGCCACGCAGAATAAGGATCATACGCGCCCGGTCCCGTTGGGAATAGACGCGCGTTGTACCCGCGCGGCGCGGGGAGATAAGGCCCTGCGCTTCATAGAAGTGCAGGGTGCGCACAGTGATCCCTAGCTCGGCGCCGAGCTGTGTAACGGTATAGAGCTGGTCGTTGTGCGACATGGGAGACTCCTGTGAGGCTGGTCTTTTGGCTTACTATTAGGTCATTTTATTCACCTTGTGCATTAGGATGGCGGCCCGACCATTCACAATTTTCGTGAGTTAAAACTTCATGGTCATACCGGCGGTGATGGAATTGTCCGAGGCGCTGTAGTTGCCAATGAGGGTGCCGCTTGTGGTGGAGGCGGTGGAGTGAATGCTGCCGCCGGGCGTGAAGACGTGCCCGTAGGCAAGGTCAAAGCTTGTTGTCGGGGTGAGCTTATATTTGGCGCCGAACCCAAGGTCGTAATGGTTGGCGTCAGGCACGCGGGAGGTACGGTTGGAGTCCGTGACAGGAGACTGGTCGTACGCAAAGCCCGCTTGCAGCATGATCTTGTCGGTTAACTGGTAGTTGGTGCCGATACCGGCGAACCACGTGTTGCGCCAGTTCTCGTTGATGACGGTGCTTGGGCTGCCGTTGGTGGGGGTAACGTGCAGGCTGTTGAACAGGGCCCAATGGGTCCATTGCAAGCTGCCCATAACCGCCCAGGCGGGGGTGATCTGGTGGTAAATGCCAATACCCACCGAGTCCGGCAGCGTGATGGAAGTGGTGGCGCTGCTGTTGCCCTCTGCTAGCAACGCGGCGGTGGAGGGGCTAAGGGCGGAGTAGATTGCGGGAACCGAGATGCTTTGCGTGCCGGAGATGCTGTGGCGAATGCGCGAATGGTAGTCGATACCGATTCGGGTGACGTTGTTAAAGCGGTAGAGTGCACCGATATTGTAGCCGACACCGACATTGCTGCCGTGGACATCGGCAATTGGGTCCTGCCCGGTCAGGGCGCTAAGTGTGGGGATGTTCAGCGCCTGGGTAAGTCGGGCGTCGAAATACTCGACGACCGGGCCGCCGCCTACGGAGATATGGTTGTTAAATTTGTATGAAAGCGCGATGCCGAAATCCACCGCGGTAATGCTGGAAACAAGGCTCTGATAGCGACCGACGAAGTCACCAGGGTAAGAGGTGCGCTCACCATAGGGGTTCGTGACGCTGAAGCCGAGACGCCAGTCCGGTGCCAGGGCGAAGACGCCAAAAAGCGCACCCGAGGCGGCTGGTGTAACGGCATTTCCACCTTGCGTACCGCTAACCGTTCCCCCCGTGAGTGGGTTGGTATTGTAGCCGGAAAACGTGGCGGACGGAGAGATATAGCTGATGTTACCCTCAACCTCATTCTGGTTGAGCAGTGCCATGCCGGCGGGGTTGGTCCAGGCCGTGCTGGCATCGTAAGCCTTGGCCTCGCCGCCGACAAAAGCATTGCCCAGCCAGTCGGCGGCGCCTTCGCGCAGGCCAAAGCCGGAGGCGTGAGCGCTTTGGGTAAAGGCAAATGCGCTCAATGCGCCGCAGGCTGTCGCCGCGAGAAGTTTAGCTTTTTGCGAAGCGGTCTTTTTCATGGTCGGGACGTCCTCCTGAGCTTGTATGTCACAGCCTGGGGGTTTTGGCTGATCTTTGTTGTTGAATAGAGTTGTTACCTGACGTATTGTGTATGGTAAATACCAAAAAGGGATGGAAATGCAAGCATTCGCTTTTAAACGTCACATGAAAATTCTTTTGACTGCTATTGGTTTATCCTCCGTTTCCGGAATGGCGATGGCGCAAACGAGTCCGGCAGGGTGGTGGATGGACCAGACCGGCAAAGCGGGCATTTTGATTTCGCCATGCGGCGGCGATTTATGCGGAAAGATTGAATGGTTGAAAGTGCCTTTGGATGCGGCCGGGAAGCCTAAGACAGATATTCATAATAAAAATGCTGCCCTGCAAAATAGGCCGCTTTGTGGGCTGCCGATTCTGGGCCGTTTTGTGCCGGAAGGCGAGGGGCACTGGAAAGAGGGCTGGATTTATGATCCTGAAAATGGAAAAACCTATAAATCGATTATGCATTTAGCCTCCGATGGCACGTTGCATGTGCGGGGGTATGTGGGTATTCCTTTGCTTGGGCGCTCGGAAGTGTGGACGCGCCCGGCTGCGCCATTGACGCCTTGCACGGGAAGTTGATGATGGATGCGCGGCAAAAAAGTGGAAGCGTGTCAACTCTGCCGGTGCATGAACTGTTAGCGGATGCGGTGGCCCGGTTTCCTGGCATTATGGCCATGGATTTCCTGGGTAAACGCACGAGCTATGCTGAGTTGGGCCGTTTGGTTGAGCGCGCGGCGGCGGGTTTTCAGCGGCTGGGGGTTGAAAAAGGCGCGCGCGTGGCGTTGTGCCTGCCCAACACACCGTATTATGTGATTTGTTATTACGGCATTCTGCGCGCGGGCGGCGTTGTGGTGAATCTGAGCCCGCTTTATGTTGAAAACGAAATACGGCATTTCCTGAAGGATAGCGGCGCGCGGATTGCGGTGACGTTAGATGTGAAGGAGTTGTACGATAAATTCGTGCCGATTGTGGCGGATGGCGCGCTTGACCATCTCATCGTGGGGTCGATGCTGGAGATTCTCGACCCTGTGAAGCGGGTGGGATTCTGGCTGACGCGGCGTAAGATCCTTGCGGTGGTCCCCGTTGATTCCAGATATGTTAGGTTCAGCGCGCTGGTGGCGCCAGGGGCATCGCCGCGTCCGGTGCCGTGCGAGGCTGTGAAGGATCTGGCGGTGCTGCAATATACAGGCGGTACGACGGGAATTCCGAAAGCTGCGATGTTGAGCCACGCTAATCTCACGGCGAATTGCGCGCAGGTGGTGAGGCGCTTGCCGGAGATTACGCCAGGGGGTGGCATGCTGACCCTGGTGCCGTTGTTTCATGTGTTCGCCATGACAGTGGCGATGAATCTCTCAGTCATGCTGGGGCTGGAGATGATTTTGCTGCCCCGCTACGACAAAACGTTGTTGCGGAAAACATTGGCGCGCACGAAGCCGCTTTTCTTTCCTGGTGTGCCGACCATTTATGCGAATATCAACGAAGCTGCTGCCAAGGAGATATGGGAGCTGTCCTCCATTCGGTATTGCGTTTCTGGCGCGGCGCCGCTGCCTGCTGAAATACGCACGCGGTTTGAGCAGATTACAGGTTGTCAGCTTGTGGAAGGCTATGGGCTTTCCGAGGCGTCGCCGGTGGTGGCATGCAATTTATTCGGCGGCGTGCGCGATGGGTCTATTGGCCTTCCAGTGGATGATACCGTGGTGGAGATCCGCGCGCTGGATGAGCCATCGCGCATTGTGCCGCAGGGAGAGCTTGGCGAGGTTTGCGTGCGCGGCCCGCAAGTGATGCTGGGCTATTGGAACCGGCCGGATGAAACCGCGAAAGTGTTTGTGGACGGCGCGCTGCGGACCGGTGACGTCGGGTATCAGGATCAAGATGGCTATATTTTCCTGGTGGACCGGATCAAGGATCTGATTATTTCAGGCGGGTACAACGTTTATCCACGTATGGTGGAGGAAGCGTTTTATAAGCATCCGGCGGTGCTGGAGGTGGTGGTGATCGGCATACCGGATGCCAAACGTGGGCAGGTGCCGAAAGCCTATGTGAAACTGCATGAAGGTATGCAGATGACCGAGGAGGCGTTGCAGAGTTTCCTCGCGGATTATCTTTCTCCTGTTGAGCGGCCAAAGAAGATTGAATTTAGGGACGTGCTTCCGAAGACCGTTGTGGGCAAACTCTCGCGCAAGGAGCTGGTAGCGGAAGAACAGGCCAAGCAGGACACATGAATCTGATCTTCCGGCTGTTGGCCGTTATTCTTGCCGCTTGGTGGCGGCCCCGGATGAGGATGAATGAGACGTCCGAACTGAGGTTCAGGGTTTGGCCGTTAGATTTGGACCTGAACTTGCATTTAACCAATTCACGCTATCTGTCACTAATGGATCTGGGGCGCACGGATCTGATCCTGCGCTCTGGCGCGTGGAAGGAGATGCGGCGGCAAAGGCTGGGGGTGGTGCTGGCGGGGTCGGCGCTGCGGTTCCGCCGGCCTCTAGCGCCATTCGCGCGATTTACACTGGCGACAAAGTTGATCGGCTGCGATGAACGCTGGCTTTATGTGATGCAGGTTGTTTCTGGTCCTGACGGTTTGGCCTGCACAGCGGTTATGCGCGCCGCCTTTGTGAAAAAAGGTAAGCTTGTACCGCCGGAGCCGGTTTTGCAGGCTGTATCACCCGGTTTCGGCAAAGAGGCGTTGCCCGCATGGGTAGCGGAATGGGCGGAGGTTGAGGCTGCTTTCGCAGAGTAAGGCTGTGTCAGCCGCATGGCTATCGGGATTGTACTGTATGGTTCAAGCCCCCTAGATTGCCCCCGTAATGGGGGGCTCTGGGTGTATGACGGTGGGCGGTGGTGAGGTGGCGGGTAAAAATACGGCGCAGATTCTTTCAATCGTCGTGTTTAACGCCATTACCTACTTCCTCATTGGTCTGCCCTTAGCGGTATTTCCAGGATTGGTGCATTTCAAGTTGGGATACAGCGCGGCCCTCGCGGGGGCGGTGATCAGCCTGCAATATGCGGCGACTTTGCTGACGCGTTCGGTTGTCGGTCGGATCTCGGACATGCGCGGCGGCAAGGTCGTGGTGCTGGGCGGGCTAGTCTGCGCGTCTTTGAATGGCGCCTGCATCCTGGCGGCCACGTTTTTTCATGCGCCGTTGGCGGTGTTGGGATTCCTGCTGCTGAGTCGCCTGCTGCTTGGTTCCGCCGAAAGCGGAACGGGGACGGGGTGCATCACTTGGGGGATTGGCTGGGTTGGTGGGACGGCCACGGCGGAGGTGATCTCCTGGAACGGCGTGGCCTCTTATGGCGGGATTGCCGCTGGCGCCCCGGCGGGGGTGGCCTTGGTGCATTGGGGCGGGCTGCAGGCGCTGGCCGGGGTTGCGATTATTCTGCCGCTGCTGGGGCTGTCGGGCGCCATTTTCAAAAAGGCCGCGCCCCTCGTTACCGGGGCAAAGCGGATGAGCATGTTGAGCGTCGCCCGGCAGATTGTGCCTTACGGGCTCGCGCTGGCGGGGGGCTCGTTCGGGTTTGGGGTCATCGTGGCGTTCATGGCCCTCTATTATACGGCGCATGGCTGGCAAGGGGCCGCGTATGCGCTCACCAGCTTTGGCGGCTGTTTCGTGGCGGTGCGGATTCTTTTCGCGGACACTATCGGGCGGTTTGGTGGGTTCCGGTCTGCGCTGGTCTCATTTACCGTTGAGGTTGTGGGGCTGTTGCTGCTGTGGTTGGCACCGGCGCCGCTGGTTGCCATGCTAGGTGCGTCTTTGGCTGGGCTGGGGTTTTCGCTGATTTTTCCGGCGCTGGCGGTGGAGGCGTTGCGGAGCGTGGCGGCGGGCAGCCGGGGGGCGGCGATTGCGATTTATACCGTGTTTCTCGACGTGGCGCTGGGCATAACCGGCCCCTTGGCGGGGGTGGTTGGCGGTCATTTGGGGTATCCGGCGGTGTTTGTGGTAGGGGCGGCGGTTGTGCTGGGCGCGCTGGGACTCACATTGTATCTGCGCAAGGCAAGTGAAGGCTAAGCCCGAGGCTCAATACCCCGGACGAGAATATCCACGAGCCGTTTGGCGATTTCCTGAGGTGGTAGATCGCCTTCCGGATCATGCCAGCGTGTTGACCAGTTCAGCGCGCCGACGAAAGAAAAAGAGGTCAATTTTATGTCTGATACGTTGGCGGAGCCATCGTCCGATGCGTCTTGCATGAAACGGCGCAAAGCTAGGTCGATTTCGCGTTTCATGGCGCGGAATTGGGCGCGGCTTTCGGGGGCCAGTACTTCGTCGCCGGTGCGGATCACGCAGCGCCCGAAATCGTCCATGATAACTTCGCCGTAGCGGCAGAGAAAGATCTTCAGGCGGTCCAGCCCCGTGCCGGGCGCTGCTGAGGCTTCGTTGGCTGCCTCGTGCAGGCGTTTTAGTCCGATCCGCAGGCACTCGAACAGCACTTGTTCCTTGGCGCCGAGATAATGATAGATCAATGGTTTTGAGATGCCGAGGCTGGCAGCGACATCGTCCAGAGAGGTGGTGTGGTAGCCGCGCTGGTTGAACATGCGGACAGCCGCGCGAAGCACCGCATCACGTTTGGCCGCGCGTTCCTGCTCGCGCTCCGAGGCGTTGCGGAAGGGGGGCTGCGGTGTGGCGGTCTTATCCATGAGGCTATGATATTCGTCTTGACGCCGTAAATGAAGCATGAGAGCTACGCTTGAGTAAATAATTTACCGCAAGGTTGTCTATGAGCGCCGATTCTCCTTTGCTTTTTACCCGTGAGGGCGGTTTGGCCCGGCTGACCCTCAACCGCCCGGAGGCGGCGAATACATTGGACACGGCATTGTCCAGGGCGCTGTTTGAAGCCGCGATTGAATGTGATGAAAATGAGGCCATACGCGCTGTGCTGCTGACCGGCGCGGGGAAGCTGTTTTGCGGCGGAGGGGATATTAACGGCTTTGCCGCGGCGGGGGAGAATGTGTCCCGTCTGGCCAAGAATTTGACAACGATTTTGCATGGCGCTGTCTCGCGGTTCGCGCGGATGGGCAAGCCGTTGGTGGTGGCGGTGAATGGCCCGGCCGCGGGAGCGGGACTTGCCCTAGCAATGCTGGGGGATATCGTGATTGCGGCGCCCGATGCCCATTTCACCGTGGCTTATACGGCGATTGGCCTGACGCCGGATCTGGGTACAAGCTGGCTGTTGCCGCGTTTGGTGGGAGTGCGCCGGGCGCAGGAGCTGGCATTGACCAACCGCCGTGTTCCGGCTCAGGAAGCGGCGGAAATCGGGCTGATTACCCGTGTGGCGGACAATGTGCTGGCGGAGGCTGAAATGGTGGCAAGCGCGCTGGCCGAGGGGCCGGTGGCGGCGTTGGGCGGCACGCGGGCCTTGCTGACGCGAAGCCAGACAACCGGACTGGAAGAACAGCTGGAATGGGAAGCTCGCTCCATAGCGGCAGCATTGCGCGGCGCGGAGGGGCGGGAAGGTGTTGTTGCATTCTTGAGCAAGCGTAAGCCTGATTTCCGTAAAGCGTGATAGAACGCACGCGCCATTCACAATGAAGGGAGCCGAAGACATGGCCTATGAAACACTCCTCGTCGAACAGCATGAGGCGGTGACGCTTGTTACCCTCAACCGGCCAAAAGCGCTGAATGCGCTTAATTCCCAGGTTTTGGCTGAGTTGCAGATGGCCTTTGCCGCTTATGAGGCGGATGACAGCCAGGGCTGCTTGGTGCTGACCGGCTCTGAAAAGGCCTTTGCGGCAGGGGCTGACATTAAGGAAATGCAGCCGCAGAATTTTGCCGATATGTACGGGGTGGATAAGTTTTCCGGCTATGACGCGCTGAGTCGTTCAACCCGAAAACCCTGGATCGCCGCCGTAGCCGGCTACGCGCTTGGGGGAGGATGCGAACTGGCGATGATGGCGGATTATATTATCGCCGCTGAAACCGCGAAATTTGGTCAGCCGGAGGTTACGCTTGGTATTGCGCCAGGCATGGGGGGCTCTCAGCGCCTGACCCGCGCCGTGGGCAAGGCTAAGGCGATGCAGATGTGCTTGACCGGACGGATGATGGGCGCCGAAGAGGCTGAACGTGCCAGCTTGGTTGCCCAGGTTGTGCTGGCGGGCAAGCTGCTGGAGGAGGCGCTGAACCAGGCCAGGACCATCGCTGGGCTGGGGCCGCTGGCGGTGAAAGCGAATAAGGAACTGGTGAACGCCGCTTTCGAGACCAGCCTTTCAGAAGGTGTGCATTTTGAGCGGCGAATCTTTTTCGGCCTTGCCTCCACGCAGGATAAGCAGGAAGGCATGACCGCCTTTATTGAAAAGCGTAAGGCGGGCTGGACAGGAAAGTAAAAGTAAAGGCTTTTGGTGTGGTGAATGCCCCTGTGCGGCTGCGGAGGGGGGGGGAGGACGCCATGCCGAAAGCTGATAGGGTTCTGAAGGACATGGAGGAGAACCCTGGATGCTGTTGATCACCCGAGATGTGATGCCGCAAGTGCTGGAACGTGCGAAGCGCGAGCATGAGGTGAGAGAGCTGCGCATGGAAGGCGCGTTTGACCCTCAAGCGCTGTTGATCAGCCTGGAGGGAGTTAATGCGATTCTGTGCAATAGTTCCGATATATTCAATGCCGCGCTCATCAACGCCTTGCCGCCCCAGATTAAGGTTATTGCGACATATAGCGTGGGGCTGGAGCATATTGATCTGGCCGCCGCCAAGGCACGCGGGATTGAGATTCGTAACACGCCGGGCGTGCTGTCTGACGCCACGGCGGAATTGGCGTTGACGCTGATGTTGATGGCGGCACGGCGGGCCGGTGAAGGCGAGCGGTTGCTGCGTGCGCGTAAATGGCAGGGCATCAGCCCGACTTTTCATCTGGGCCGTGATGTGTTTGGCAAAACGCTGGGTATTTTCGGCATGGGGCGCATTGGGCAAAGCCTAGCCAGAATGGCGCGCGGGCTGAATATGACCATTCATTATTACAACAGGAATCGCCTGCCGGCCGAGCAGGAGGAAGGTGCGATTTATCATGCGGATGATAAAAGCTTCCTGGAAGCGATTGATTTTCTGTCCATCAACGCGCCAGGCGGGCCGAGCACTTATCATTGGTTGAATGAAGCGCGAATCGGGATGATGCGTCTCGGCAGCTTTGTGGTGAATACCGGGCGCGGTAGCACGGTGGATGACGAGGCGCTAATCGCGGCTTTGCGTTCCGGCCATATTGCTGCCGCGGGGCTGGATGTGTTCGAGAATGAGCCCGATATTCACCAAGGCTATTACGAGCTGGAGAATGCCGTGCTGTTGCCGCATATCGGCAGCGCGACGGTAGAGACGCGCACAGCCATGGGGTTCTTGGCGCTGGATGGCTTGAATGAAGTTGTGGGCGTTGATCGGGATCAATGAAAGTCTAGTTGAAATCAGGCAGATTTCCTTCCGGAGTAGAAAGGAAGGAAGGCTGCATCATGCCGGTCCACGTTAAACCATTAATCGTTTTGGCTGACTCAGAGCATGCACGGTTTGTGCGGCCGGAGCGGGCAGATAACACGTTGCACTCCTTCTCGCAGGTGGATGCCGGGGTGGGGCACTTGGGTGAGACTAAAGACACTCACGCCAAGCCGTTTCGGGTGTTGCCAATCTGGGTGGCGACACAGCTCAACAAGAATGTGGAGAGTTATGATGAGCTTTATATTGCCGCCCCGTCTCGGACGCTGAATGAAGTCAGACTGCATCTTGGCAAACCGGCGCAAGCAAAGCTGAAAGAGGTTTTGGATAAGGATCTGAGCAAGGTGCCGGATCATGAATTATGGCCGCATATCCGCCACTGGGTGCGGCCGGTTCACCGGGCGCATTAAAGGCGGGGTCAGCCTGCCTTGACCCAGCCGGTTTGCTCTTGCTTCCAATAAGTTAGATTGTGCCCTGCATCCTTGGCGGCGCGCCAGCGTTGGCGGGCCGCCAGAACATCTTGTTCGTTATTGCCGTCAAATAGGTCGAACACGCGGGTGTAGGCGCCGGGTTCCGCGTCCACGCCGCCGACGCGGAACAAAAAATGGGCGTTGGCGGGGTTTTCCGTGCCGGTGGTCAGGTAGATTGGCTGCCATTCAGGGTGGGGAAGTGCTAACGTGCCGTGAGGGAGCCAGTCAGGGGTTTGGCATTGCCAGAGTCCGTCATCGAGCATTTTCATGAAATGCTCGTCAGGGCAGGCAATCACGGCTTTTTCACCTGCTGCCAGTGTGCGGCCCAACAAAGCGGGCAGGGCCGTCATTAGGTTGGTGCGGGTCAGGTGATAGAAGCCGATCTCGCTCATCCCAGATCCAGCGCCTTTGCCACGCTGGCAGCCACATGGAGGAAGCTGTTGGCCACAACACCGTTTTCATCCAGCGCCGCGACTGGCTGACCTGTATCCCCGGCTTGGCGGATGGCCAGTTCAAGCGGGATTTCCCCCAGGAAAGGCACGCCGATTTTCTTAGCCTCGGCCTGGGCGCCGCCATGGCCGAAAATTTCACTCCGGTGGCCGCAATTCGGGCAGCAGAAGAAAGACATATTCTCAACTACGCCCAGCACCTTCACACCTACCTGCTCGAACATCTGCACGCCGCGCCGGGCGTCCAAAAGTGCCAGATCCTGAGGGGTGGAGACGATGACCGCGCCAGAGGGCTTGGCCTTCTGTGCCAGGGTGAGCTGGGCGTCGCCGGTGCCGGGGGGCATGTCCACCACAAGAATATCCAGCGGCCCCCAATCCACCTGGCCTAGCATCTGGTTCAATGCGCCCATGACCATTGGGCCGCGCCAGATCATCGCTTTGTCTTCCGGCACCAGATAGCCGATGGACATGGATTTCACGCCATAGGCGTCCAGCGTCTGGATGCGCCCGTTCAGCACGGAGGGTTTGGTGTGGAGGCCAAGCATTTTAGGCAAGGAGGGGCCGTAAATATCGGCGTCCAGCAGCCCGACCTTCAGGCCGCGCTGGGCCAGCGCCACGGCGAGGTTGACGGCCACGGTGGATTTACCGACCCCGCCTTTGCCGGAGGCTACGGCGATGATGTGTTTGACGTTAGGCAGCAAGGGCAGTTCAGCTTGCGGTTGGGGGGTGCTATTGGCGGCGTGGGCGGTGAGGATTACGATGGCGGATTTAACACCAGCTAGGGTTTTCAGCCGCGATTCAATGTCTCGCCGGAGGGGCTCTAGCCCGGCGGCTTCCTCCCGTGTTGCGCGAAGGCTTACTTGCACCAATCCTTCCTGAACATGCACGCCGTCTATGCGGTGGCCGATATTGAAGGGGGCGAGGGCGGTACGAATCTCAGCTTCAGTCATAAGTCAAAGATAGAACGCCATGCCCCTCTTGCGAAGATCGTCCTGGCTCGTCACTGTTGGCTTCATGAAGCTTTTGGCGCGCTCATTTTCTGTTCTGTTCCTGTTGGCTGCGGCGGTGGCGCACGCGGCGGATTTGCCGCCCGCGTTGGCGGACCTCGCGGCGAAGGTGGCGCCGGCGGTGGTCAGCATTGCCTCCATGGCGCCGGTGAATAAAAACTCCGCGCAGGATGATGGGAGTGATGACGGGAGCGGCGATGGCAGCGCCTATCATCCGGCCTCCGATAAGCCTAGTGACACCGCGAGCACGGTAGTGCCGCCGCCCAAGACGATAGAGTCCCTGGGCTCTGGTTTTGTGTTCGACCCGGCCGGGTACATTCTCACCAATAATCATGTGGTGAATGGCGCCAGTAATATTACCGTGACGTTCCCGGATGGCACGGTTTATCCGGCGATTATCGCCGGGCGGGACCGCGATGCCGACCTTGCCGTGCTGAAAATCAATGCCGGGCATAAGCTGCCTTTCGTGCCGTTTGGTGACTCAAACAAGATGCGGGTGGGTGATTGGGTGCTGGCCGTTGGGAACCCGTTCGGAATGCCGGGGACCAACACGGCAGGAATTGTCAGCGCGCTGCACCGGCAGATTGATGACACGAAATATGATGATTTCATCCAGACCGATGCGGCCATCAATAAAGGCAACTCGGGTGGGCCTTTATTTAATCTGCAAGGGCAGGTGATTGGCGTGAATTCGGCCATCTATGCGCCTTCGGGCGCCTCTGACGGGATCGGGTTCTCGATTCCCTCCGCCATGGCGGAGCCGGTGGCCGAGGCGTTGGCCCATAGCGGTAAAATGGTCCGGGGATGGCTGGGCGTGGCAACCGAAGAGGTGACACCAAGTATTCAAGGGGTTCTAAAGCTTCAGAGCCCCAAGGGAGCCTTGGTGGGGGCGGTTTCCGCGAGGTCCCCGGCAAGCGGCAAGTTGCAGCCGGGGGATGTAATTACAGCCATGGGCGGGACGCCGATTGATAATCCGCGCGCGTTGTTTATCCGCACGGCGGAGTTTCAGACCGGGCAGAGTGTGAAGGTTGATTTTGTACGCAATGGTGTAGCGGCGCATACGCAGCTGACCATAACCGCGTCGCCGCCCGCGCGGGACGAAAATATTGAGCAGACTCACGAGCCCAAACCCAAGCCGGTGACGCTTTCAGCTTATGGGCTGGGGCTGGCGGGTAACCCCGCGGAGAATGGTGTTTCCGTCACATCGGCCACGGGGCCCGCGGCAAAGGCGGGGATTGTGGCGGGTAATATCATCCAGCAGGTGAATGGCGTTGTTGTGGCCACGGCGACGGATGTGCGTAAGCAGGTGGATGCTTTGGGTGACGCGCCAGCGGTGTTTCTGATCAGCGGGCCAGCGCAGGGGGGCGGAAACCCCGGCCCGCGCTGGGTGGCGGTGAAGCCGAATAAATAAAGCTATTGCGGCAGCCAGACGAAGGCACTGATGGCTTTGGCGAGGCTGAGGTCTTTGTCTGTCAGTCCGCCCGCGCTGTGGGTTGAAAGAGAGATGCTGACCTTGTTGTAGGAGTTGGACCAGTCCGGGTGGTGGTCTAGCTTTTCAGCCAGCATGGCAACATGCGTCATGAAGGAAAATGCTTCTGAGAAGCTTTTGAATGTGAACTCCTGACAGATCGATTTCTGGTCGCAGCTGAGATGCCATTTGGGCGGCAAATTCGTGAATGCCTCTGGGCCAAGGAGTTTCGGCATGACCTCATCCTTTCTTGGTTTTGGCATTTCATTTTGCGCGCTGGACGGGGAGGCGGCAAGTTTCAAATCAGTTGTGTTGAATGAGGGTGATGCCATTTTCGGTGGCAATGGCATTCAGGGGCAGGTCTGTGGGTTCAGTGGGGATGGCTTGAGTTTGTTGGGCGGCAAAGGCGCAGCCCAGACGGAAAGCGGCGGGCAGGGCAGCTAAGGTCCGGTCGTAATAGCCACCACCATAGCCAAGACGATGTCCGGTTGAATTGAACGCCAGGAGAGGGATCAAGAGAAAATCGGGTGTGAGGTGTGGGGCCTCTGGGTGCTGGGTGTTGTAGCGGCCGGGCAGCATTGGGGTGTGGGGCGTCCAGGCGCGGAAAATGAGCGCATGGCCGGGCGGTGGTGTTTCCGGCAAGGCGAGGCGGTGTCCGTGCTCATGCAGGGCGTTCAACAAGGGCAGGATATCAATTTCGCCGCGCATCGGCATGAAGCCGCCAACGGTTGCGTGGCGCGGCACCAGGCCGGATTGCAGAACATGCATGGCCAGCCTGTGTCCCAGCGCGGGATTCTGACTTTTGCGTTTGGCCAGCATCTCTTTCCGTAAAGCTGCTTTTTGGTGTGCCAGTAGTTTTGTTTCAGCCTCATTCATGGGGTAGTCAGGCGGAATTCGATACGGCGGTTTTGCGCGTAGTCAGCCGCGGTATTGCCTGATGCGATTGGATTGTTCGACCCCATGCCGGAGGCCATGAGCCGATTTTTGGGCACGCCATCGGCCAGCAGCAAATCCAGGACAGCCAGCGCGCGAGCCGTGGAAAGGTCGAAATTCGTCTTATAGGGACCGCCTTTGATGGGCTGGGCGTCAGCATAGCCGTCCACGGAGAGAACCCAGTTGACGTTGGAGGGGATTTTCGCGGCGATTTTATTGATGGCCTTGGCCACCTGAGCGATTTCAGTCTTGCCGGCCGGGGTGATGGTGGCTTCATCAACAGGGAAAAGCACGTCGCTCTCGAACACGAAGCGGTCGCCGACCACGCGGATGTTTTTTTCGCCCTTCAGGCTTTCGGACAGGGTTTTGAAGAAAACGCTCTGATATTTCTGGAGTTCTTCGACCTTGCGGGCCAGGGCTTCGTTGAGTTGTTTGCCGAGATCGGCGATTCGCACCTTGTCTTGTTTATCCGCCGATTGGGCGGCGTCTAGCGCCACTTGTAAGGCGGCAAGCTGGGCGCGCAGGGCGGCCATTTGCTGATTGAGCAGGGCGATCTGCGCGGCATCCTGCTTGTTCAGCTTTTGGGCGTCGGAGAGTTTGGATTGTAGATCGCTTCCGCCCACGGCCTGCATCTGGGCTTGTAATGTGGCGATGCGCCCTGTGGCTGCGGCAGCCTGGGCCTGGGTGTCGGATAGCTGGGCCTGGAGGGATTTCTGCGAATCCTGCAGGCTGGAAATGGTGGCGGTGTCGGTGGAAAGCTGTTGGGTGAGGGTGGCATTGGCCGCCTGCGCAGAGGCAAGCTGCGCGTTTAACGCCGCCAGTTCCTGCGAGAGGGTGGCGTCTTTCGAGCTTTCCATGGAGAGGCTTTGGGTCAGCTCCGCGATTTGCTCCTTGAGCTGGGTGATTGTGTTGTCCGAGCCTTTCAGCGCGTAGGACAAAAACGCTTCAGCCAGCACAAATACGAGCAGGACGAAGATGGTGACCATGAGGAGGGTCGATAGCGCGTCCACATAACCCGGCCAGCCCTCCAGCCCGTTATTGCCATTGTTGCGCCGCCGGCTCATGATCGCGGTTCATCCAGCCGTGCCGAAAGGGTGCGGGTTAGAATTTTAAGGTCGTTGCGCAAGTCGCTCAGGCTTTGGGTACGGCCTTGCTCGCTCTCGGTCATAAAGCGGTTCAGCAGCAATTCAATGTTGCGCAGATGCGCGCGTGAAACATCATCCCCCTCATTCCGGGCGTCTGACAGCTTGCTCAAAAGCGGGGTCAAGGAGAGTTGGGCGCTGGCAACCTTTTCCATGAGTTGCTGTTGTAGGCGCAGCGTGTCACCGAGATCCGCCATGCGGTCGGCGAGTGTGCGCAGGGCGTTGTTGCTCTGGACGCGGCCTTCCTCGCCACGGGCGAGAACGCGCTGGAGCTGGTCCATGTTCTCGGCTGTTTGTTCCAAGAGGGCCTGAACATAGGCCGGCACGCTGGCCTCGCCATCGCCGACCAGCCCGCCAGAGCCGAGACGGGTGAGGGAGGCGAGCCATTCTTCGAGCTCGTTGAAAAAGCGGTTCATCGCCTGACCCGCCGTGAGGTCCAGAAAGCCAAGGACCAGAGCGCCGGAGAGGCCAAACATGGAGGCGGAAAACGCTGTGCCCATGCCTGCCAGCGGCTTAGCCAGCCCGGCTTTGAGTTGCGCGAACATGGCGTTCACATCCCCGCTGCCAGCGAGGTTCATGCCATTGATCACGTCAGCCACGGCGGAAACTGTGTGCAGTAGTCCCCAGAACGTGCCGAGCAGGCCAAGGAAGATCATCACGCCGGTAATGTAGCGGGAGAGTTCGCGGGATTCGTCGAGCCGGGAGGACACGCCATCCAGGATGGTGCGCATGGACTGGCCGGAAAGGGTGATGCGGCGTTCGCCATCCGCTCGGCCGTGCAGCATACGGGCCATGGGCGCGAGCAGAGTGGGGGGCGTGGCTTCCACCAGTTTCTGGCGGTTGCGGCGAAAATCCTCCACCCAGGCTGATTCGGGGTAGAGGCGCTGTACTTGGCGGATGTTCCAGAATACGCCAAATAGCTCGACCGCGAAAATGATCGAGTTGATGACCGGGTTGGCCATGAAGAAATGAGCTAGAACAGGCGCGAGCGCCGCCGCGCCACCGTAGATCACCACACAGAACAGGATCATGCGTATGAGATAATTGGTTGGCTTGGTCATGGCTTCGCGCTGGCTCCGATCTGGGCTTCGTTATTGTCGGCTCCGGGGACGGTCCCGGCGGCGCGGGGAATGATGTTTTGGGCAGGCACGCCGCAGGCGATCAGTGCATCGCGGATGGCGAAGGCCCGCGCCATGGAAAGCCGCATGGCGCTGGATGGGTCCGACGGGTCGGCAGGAGCGCGGGTGACGACGGGAACGCTGCGTTGAGAGGCGCAGAATGGCTTTAACGTATCTGCGGCGCTGGCGGGTAGGGTGGCGCTGCCGGGGCTAAACTGGATTCGGGCAAGGGTTGGAATAATGGGTTTTGGCGCTACGGGCTTGGGCGCCACGGGCACCATGGGAGGAACCTTGGGTGCTGGCACCGAAGGTGGTGCTGGAGGCGGCAGAGGCAGCGGCGCTGGCTTGGCCGGCTTTGTATGGTGGAAAGGCTTGGCAGGTGGCAGTTTAACGTGAGGCTTGGCCACGGCGGGCTGGACCGCAGGTGCGATCAGAGGCAAGCCCTGCAATTGCCGCAGGGCTGCCGGATTGACCGTGACCTGGGCAAAGCCGCAGGCCGGAATAAGGGCGAGGAGGCCGGGAAGCCAGACTGAGGTTTTCACGCCTGGCAAACTAGCCTCAACCCCGCTTGGCCGCCAGACCGTCCTGAACCAGTTCAAGCAGCTTGGGGTGAAGATGCGGGTTGGCCGCGACCACCACATTGTCCACATTGTCCTTGCCTTCACCATCGGTGGCATATCCGCCAGCTTCGCGGACGATGAGCATACCCGCCGCGATATCCCACGGTTTGATGCCCATTTCCCAATAGCCGTCATAACGCCCGGCCGCGACCCAGGCGAGGTCCAGGGCGGCGGAGCCGAAGCGGCGCACACCCGCCGTTGCGGGCATTAGCGCTCCCAGCGTGCGGGCGAAGGCAAGGCGGTTGCTCGAAGATGTGGCGGCGAAGGGGATGCCGGTGGCGAACAGTGCCGTGTGTAGCTCCCGCCGGGCTGAAACGCGCAGACGTTTGTCGTTCAAATAGGCGCCGACACCTTTCTCGGCCCAGAACAGCTCACCATTCACGGGACAATAGACCACGGCGGCGGCGATCTCGGTGGCGCCGTCCGGCAGACGTTTCTCCAACGCGATGGAGATGGCCCAGTGCGGGATGCCGTGTAGGAAGTTGGTGGTGCCGTCGAGCGGGTCCACGATCCAGCGCCAGGACCATTTGTCGGAGCCGGAGGCGCCGCTTTCCTCCATCAGAAAGCCATAGCCCGGGCGGGCCTTTTCAAGCTCCTCACGCAGGGTGGCTTCGGCGCGCATATCCGCCTGGCTGACGAAATCCCCCGGGCCTTTGATAGAGACCTGTAGGTTTTCGACCTCCATGAAATCGCGCAGCAAGCGCTTGGCGGCCTTGTTGGCGGCGTTGTGCATGACCGTCATGTGCGCAGAGAGACGAGGCATCATGATGAAAAGATCCTGAGAAATGAGGCTATAACTGCATTCCGGGCGGCGGGTCGCCCCTCCGCCCGGAATTGATCAGCAAAGAGGCGGATAGCCCCGGCGGAAATTAGCCCTTGGCGCGCTCAACATAGGAGCCGTCCTCGGTGCGGACCACCACGCGCTCGCCAGCCTCAATAAAGGGCGGGACCAGCGTTTTCACACCGTTGGAGAGCTTGGCGGGCTTGTAAGAAGAGGAGGCGGTTTGCCCCTTCACGACCGGGTCGGCCTCGACAATTTCAAGCGTGACCTGCGGCGGCAGGGTGATGCCGACCGGGTCGCCTTCAACCAGCGCCAGCACGATGGGCATGTTGTCCTGCAGGAAGGGGGCGGACTCACCCAGGATGGAGACGGGCACCATGATCTGCTCGAAGGTCTCGGGGTCCATCAGCACGAGGTTCTCGCCATCCGTATAAGAATAGGTGTAGTCGCGGTCCTCTGTAGTCAGGCGCTCAACGGTGTCTGCGGTGCGCCAGCGTTCGTTGGTCTTGTTGCCGGTCTTCAGGTTACGCATTTCCACCTGGATGAAAGCGCCACCCTTGCCGGGGGTGATGATCTGCTGCTTCAGCACGGTCCAGCGCGCACCCTCGTGCTCAATAACCTGGCCAGCGCGGATAAGGTTTGCCTGCTGCTTCATAATACTGCCTTGCGGATTGAATACTGAATGATCGTAAGGCCGGGGCTTACGATGCCAAGAGGCTAGAGGCAAGCCGTTTTGGCCCCAGGCCCGGTTGCGCGGCCAGTTTGGTAAATGGCGCATTTATCTTTCAGGGGTAGGATTAACGGACCGTTCAGCATACGGTGGGTAATGTTTTCACAACCTATGGTCGAGTATATACCGCAAAATGGGGCACTTTCTTAGGATTGCCCGGATCAAGTCCCACACCAAATCTCCCGCGCACCATGTGTCTATTGCCGGAACCGCGCCGCTGCTGGCCTTGCCCAAGGCATTGTCTCTTGGGGGGCGGTTTTGGCACAGACGATTATAGATGCCACCCAGGCCAATGGTCTGGTGTTGGATGGGCTGGCTGGTCCGGTGGAGATAGTCAGGCGTGAGAGTTAGTTCCAGCGGTTCGGCGGCGGTGGGCGCCAGCTTGCAGGCGCAGTTGAGCAATGCCGGGCAGGTGGACGATGTAACGGGTATTGGCGTCACGCTTGGGCAGGGGGGAGCGTTGCGAATAGCGGTGTGATCCAGGCTGGGACTTACGGCGTGCGCACCCACGGTGCGGCGGGGATGGTTGCGAATGCGGGCCAGATTATGGCGGGGGCTGACGGTGTCAGCCCCCGCCATAATCATGGTGGCACCGTCACGAATTCAGGGCCGCTTTTTGGTGCTCATCTGATGGGCGATTCCTCGATTACCAATAGCGGCACACTGGCGGGTGGAACAGATGGTGTGATCGATATTGGCCAGGGTGGCATGGTGGACAATACCGGGGTTATCCATGGCGGGCAGACAGGGATTCAGTTTGCCTAAGGTGGGCGCCTGAATAATGAGGGCAGTATCTCCGGCGGTGTTAATGGCATGAAGCTTGGCGCGAAGAGTGTTCTGGTGAATGAGGCGGGAGGCGTTATCACCGGAGCTGATGCAGGTGTCGTGGCTGGATCGGGCGACGTGATTACCAATGATGGTATTATTACGGGGCTTACCGGGATTCAGGTCAATGGTGACGCCACGATTGATAATGCCGGCGCGATTACCGCAAGTGGAGACACTATCAGCCTGAATGGCGGTATTAGTACAGTCACACTCGATATAGGCACGCAGATTACGGGGGCGATTGCGGAGATTGAAACTGCCAGCCTTATTGACCTGACGGATCACGGAAGCCTCTCAGGGGATATTACGGGTTTGCAGGCTGTGCAGTAGAGCGTGCAGCAGGGGGCGATTTGGACCGTCAGCGGGAATTGGGCTGTGGGTCAGGTGGTGAGCGGGGACGTTGACCGCGGGGCTCGTGGGGACGCCGCCGACCATTACCGGCGATTATACGCAAACCTCCACGGGCATGTTGCGGGTGCTGGTGACACCGGCCGGCATGAAACATCTGATTGTCTTAGGCACCGCGCATCTGGCGGGGACGCTCTCTTATGTATAGCTGCCCGGTATATACGCCCGGGAAGCTATCAATTTCTGACCGCTGCGGGTGGGGGGAGTAGGGATTTTGCCACGGTGGAAACCAGCAAAGCCTCTCAGCATAGCCAGAATGTTTCCGCCGCTACGGTAAGCGCCGCGCAATCCGTGGCGGCGGAAGGGCCGGTTGCGGCTTTGACGATGTCAAAACAGCTTATTGTGGCGCCTGCCGATGAGACTTTGTTTGCCAATGCGGTCAGGCCACGGTGTTGGAAGGCGTGGCGCTGAGCCAGATATTGCTTGGCCATGCGGAGGGTGTAGAGATTCGACATCTATCTTTGGGCGGTTTGCCGGAGGCGGCGGCCAATCAGGTTTTGGCGGTGAGAACGCAGGCCATGACCGGAACATATGTGGCGCCTTATTTGCTTATGATCGCGGCGCGCCGTTTTCCGACCAGCGGCGGGTTTGTCATCACCCCGGCCATTATGCTGGGCATGACTGTGAATGCCACAAGTCCTGGGGCGGATCTTGCCCTGACAACGCAGGATGGAACAGGCTTTACATTCATCCCCCGGCATTTGTCCCCGGTGAGCGGTCAGGCGGGGGGAGGGCTGGAGGTTGGGCGGGAGAAATGGCTGATTTCCGCGCATTACTCCGCGATGCTGGCGGAGAATTGGCACGCACAGTCCATTCAAGCGAATTTTAAGATGACATTCTATCCAAGTTACGTCATTTGCCCCGTTGTGGCTAGTTTTGCCTTGCGGCGTGTTGGATGGGGTTGCAATCTCTGGCGCATGGATTTCTCGCCGCCTTACATGACGTCAAAAATGGAGGCGCATCAACGCGCTGCCGGGCAACTGGACATCGCTCTGGCGGATAAAGCGGGGCAAACCCGGTTGACGCGGTTTTACCAGCAGGGATGCCTGAAGGCACGGCGTGTGGGGCATGGAGACACGCCGGAACTGGTCGCCATGAATATCTCCGGCGGTATTGCAGGTGGGGATTCGATCAGCATGGCGTTTGAACTCGGAGAAAACGCGAAGGCTGTATTCACGACTCAGGCCGCGGAGCGGATTTACCGCTCCCTTGGGGATCCGGCTTACGTTTCAACAAAGTTGTTTGCAGCATCTGGCGCGTCTTTGGCTTATCTGCCGCAGGAAACGATTTTGTTTGATGGCTTCAGCCTGGACAGATCGTTGGAGATTGATCTGTCGGAAGGAGCCACGTTCATTGGGGTGGAGAGCTTGGTGTTTGGCAGACTGGCCATGGGGGAGGTAGTTCAGAGAGGCTTGTTGCGTGACAAGATCAATATCCGTTGCAATGGGCGGTTGATCTGGCGGGACGTTGCCACGGTTAAAGGACATATATTTTCCTGCCTTAACCTGCCGGGGGTTGGCGGCGCGGCGCGGGTGGCGGCGAGCTTGTTTGCGGTAGGGCAAGGTTTCTCAGAGATGATGCCGCAATTGAGGCAGCGCCTTGAGGGGCATGTTGCCGGGGTCAGTAGCCATGGCGGTATTGTATTCGTTCGGCTGCTGGCTGAGGATACCATAACATTACGGCTTGCCGTTATGGCGGCCTTATCTACATTCGGCAGAAAAACACTGCCGCGTGTCTGGCTAAGTTAAGGGGGGAGACCGTGAATCTTACACCACGCGAGAAAGATAAGCTGCTCGTGGCCATGGCCGCGATGGTCGCCCGCAAAAGGCTGGAGCGCGGCGTAAAGCTGAACTACCCGGAAGCCGTGGCACTGATTACGGATTTTGTGGTGGAAGGCGCGCGCGACGGACGGCGCGTGGCGGAGTTGATGGAAGCGGGCGCGCATGTGATTACGCGAGACCAAGTCATGGAGGGCGTTGCGGAAATGATTCACGACGTACAGGTAGAAGCCACTTTCCCGGATGGTACCAAGCTTGTCACTGTTCATGAGCCGATCAGATGATTCCAGGCGAGGTGCTGACCCCGGAGGGGGAGATTGAGCTGAATGCGGGCCTCGAAACAACCACTTTGATTGTTACGAGTACAGGAGACCGGCCGATTCAGGTAGGGAGTCATTATCATTTTTCTGAAACAAACGCGGCACTCTCGTTTGACCGTGAGGCGGCACAGGGCAAGAGGCTGGATATTGCGGCGGGAACAGCGATTCGGTTTGAGCCGGGGCAGAGCCGTGAGGTAACTTTGGTGCCTTATCGCGGTGCGCGTAGAGTCTATGGTTTCCGTGGCTTGACCATGGGGGAGATTGACTGATGGCCAAAATTTCTCGTGCAGCTTACGCGGATATGTTTGGCCCCACAGTGGGAGACCGTGTGCGCCTTGCTGATACTGAGCTTTTTGCTGAGGTTGAAAAAGACTTCACGATTTATGGCGATGAAGTGAAGTTTGGCGGGGGCAAGGTGATTCGTGATGGCATGGGGCAGTCGCAGATTTGTAATGCCGATGGCGCGGCTGATACGGTTATCACCAACGTGCTGATTATCGACCATTGGGGCATTGTGAAGGCCGATGTTGCGATTGTAGCCGGACGGATATCGAAAATCGGCAAGGCCGGAAACCCAGATGTGCAGCCGGGTGTTGATATTATCATCGGGCCAGGTACGGAGATTATCGCGGGTGAAGGCAAAATTCTGACGGCCGGCGGGATTGATGCACATATCCATTTTATCTGTCCGCAGCAGATTGAGGAAGCTTTAGCCGCCGGAATCACGACCATGCTGGGCGGCGGCACGGGACCCGCCACTGGAACCGCGGCGACGACGTGCACGCCAGGACCGTTTCATCTCGCGCGGATGTTGCAGGCCGCTGAGGCTTTTCCAATAAATCTTGCCTTTGCGGGCAAGGGAAATGCCAGCGAGCCCGCGGCGCTTGAGGAGATGGTGAGGGCGGGTGCATGTGCGTTAAAGCTTCATGAAGACTGGGGAACAACGCCAGCGGCGATTGATACCTGCCTGAATGTCGCGGACAGGTTCGATATACAGGTAATGATTCATAGCGATACGTTGAATGAAGGCGGGTTTGTTGAAAATACGATCGCCGCTTTCAAAGGCCGTACAATCCACGCTTTCCATACTGAAGGGGCGGGTGGCGGTCATGCGCCGGATATCATACGGGTTGCGGGATTGCCGAATGTGTTGCCCAGCTCTACGAATCCCACGCGACCTTACACAGTGAATACGCTCGATGAGCATCTCGACATGCTCATGGTTTGTCATCATCTTGACGGTTCGATTCCAGAAGATATTGCGTTTGCGGAATCGCGGATTCGTAAAGAGACAATCGCTGCCGAGGATATTTTGCAGGATCTCGGGGTGATTTCGATGATTTCCTCAGACAGCCAAGCGATGGGACGGGTTGGCGAGGTCATTATACGTTGTTGGCAGACGGCGCATAAAATGAAACTCCAGCGTGGCTCTTTGGCGGGGAGCGGTTTGGCGGATAATGACCGGATTAAGCGTTACATTGCCAAATACACAATCAACCCGGCGATTGCTCATGGTCTTTCAGCGCATGTTGGGTCTGTTGAGTGCGGGAAGCTAGCGGATCTTATTTTGTGGAGCCCTGCATTTTTTGGCGTAAAACCGGATTTGGTGATCAAGGGCGGCTCGATTGCCATGGCGCAGATGGGAGATCCTAACGGGTCTATCCCCACGCCGCAGCCGGTGCATTATCGGCCAATGTTTGGAGCTTATGGGAAAGCGCTTGTTGAATCTTCCATTTTGTTTGTGTCCAAGGCGGCGCTGGAAGATCGGATTGATACGAAGTTAGGACTAACGCGGCCTTTGGCTGCCGTTGAAAATGTTCGCGGCGGAATTGGCAAGAAATCGATGATCCATAATGACGCAACGCCGGTTATTGAGGTGGACCCGGAAACCTATGAGGTTCGCGTGGATGGTGAGTTGCTGGTTTGTCAGCCCGCTGAAACACTGCCGATGGCGCAGCGTTATTTTCTGTTCTGAGTGCGGGAACCATTGAGCAGCGGATTAATCCGCCGCTCAATGGAGTGCTGGACTCAATTCGGCAGTTTGAGGAATTTCAAGAGAAAGTCAAGGATATAAAATCTTAGATAGAATTTTTAAATATGATTTTCAATTTTAAGTGGCTTGTGCTTTAAATTCTGCTTGAAACTAAAAGTCTGCCCCACCCAATGGGCCAGGAAATGATGAGGCGATCCTTGGTTATGTCGTGTTTTGGGTGCGATTAGCTTATACGCTCCGCGAGCATCGAGGGTTGTATTGTTCATGGTTGACGGTGTTATTAAGACGGATTTGATCGCTGTTTTGGTTGCCGTAACAGCTGGGCAGCCGCGTGTTTTGACCATTGAAGAAGGTTCCGCTCTGCCTTCTGGCCCGCTGCAAACAGGGCATAGAAGCCTGCAATCTGGCCTGCGAGCATGGGTTGAGCAGCAAACCCACCATCCGTTGGGTTATGTCGAGCAGTTATATACATTCGCAGACCAGCAGCCGGGAGCCAGGCGGAGCATTTCCATTTCTTATCTCGGGTTGAGCCGCGAAGGTGCGGCGGAATATCCGGGCGCCGCGTGGCATGGTTGGTATGAGTACTTCCCGTGGGAAGATACACGCACTGATCGCCCTTGTCTGGCGCCTATAATGGAGGCGTTGGAAGGATGGGCTGGGGGAGCGCCTAGTAAACGGGCCAGGGTGGCCGGGCTATTAGGCAAGGACGGGCAAGGGTGGAATGAAGATCTTGTCTTGCCGAGATATGAGTTGCTTTGGGAAGCAGGGTTGGTGCCCGAGGCGCAGCGCAAAGAGCCAACAACGGAAGGGTGGTTGGCGCCAGGGCTAGAAATGACGCATGACCACCGCCGGATTCTGGCAACGGCGATCGCCCGTTTACGATCCAAGATTAAATACCGGCCTGTTGTGTTTGAGCTTTTGCCACGTGAGTTCACTCTGTTGGACCTACAGCAAACAATGGAGGCAATTGCGGGCAGGACTTTCCACAAGCCTAATTTCAGACGCTTTATCGAGCAGTCAGATCTCGTGGAGGAAACCGGGCGGCTTGCCTCAGGCTTGGCGGGGCGGCCAGCTAAGTTGTTCAGGTTCAGACCCGCGGTTTTGGCCGAACGCAGCTTTACCGGGACCAAACTACCAATTGTAAAATAAATGACTTGATTCCTTATACTCTCTCTGAGTATAAAAACTGCTCAGATTATACTCGTTTTGAGTATAAATGGAGAATGCTTATGCCGCTAGCTCAGCTTTTTGATCGCGTTTCCCGTGTTATTCCGCCGGCTGAGTGGGCGGTCATGGAGGAGGATGCACGGATAATTCTTGAACTCAAGAAAAGCCGGAATGCGGTTATTCTTGCGCATAATTATCAAACGCCGGAAATTTTCCATGGCGTTGCGGACATTGTTGGGGACAGCTTGGCCCTGGCGCGTGAGGCGCAACATACCGATGCCGACGTGATTCTCTTGGCGGGCGTGCATTTCATGGCTGAGACAGCCAAGTTGATGAATCCTGACAAGGTTGTGCTGATACCTGATGCGGCGGCGGGGTGCTCGCTTGCTGAATCCATCACCTCTGAAGACGTCGCTTTGCTGCGCCAGAAATATCCTGACCGCCCGGTAGTGGCTTATGTGAATACCTCGGCGGCCGTGAAGGCCATGAGTGATGTCTGTTGTACGTCAGGCAATGCAAAGGTTGTTGTGGAATCTCTAGGGGTTCCTGAAGTGATAATGCTGCCGGATGAGTTCCTTGCGCAAAATGTCGCGGCGCAGACAGATGTCAAAATCATTGCCTGGAAAGGGCATTGCGAGGTTCATGAGCGGTTCACGCCGGATGATATCTTGTCGCTGCGACAGCAACATCCTGGTGTTGTGGTGCTGGCGCATCCTGAGTGCCCGCCCGAGGTTGTCGCGGTGTCTGATTTTTCTGGCTCCACGGCGGTTATGGCGAATTATGTGAAGGACCTTAAGCCTGCTCGTGTTGCGTTGATTACTGAATGCTCGATGAGCGATAATGTCGCGCAATCCAACCCAGGGACAGAGTTTGTACGCCCCTGCAATCTTTGCCCGCATATGAAGCGGATTACTTTATCGAATATCCGCAAAGCTCTCGAAGAAATGCAGACAAGCGTGGAGATTCCCGCCGAGTTGTTTGCGCCTGCGCGGCGTTCAGTTGAGAGGATGCTGGCCGTCAAATGATCATTATCGGTGGTGGCGTCGCGGGATTGATGGCCGCTCTTGCTGCGGCGCCTCACCCTGTAACACTTGTGAATCCAACTACTCTTGGACCGGGCGCCGCGAGTTGGCTGTCACAAGGTGGCATTGCGGCAGCTGTGGGCGATGATGATGACGTATCCCTGCATATTAAAGACACGTTGGAGGCAGGCGCCGGGCTGTGTAACCCTGATGTTGTCGCGCGGATAATTTCCGCTGGCCCGGCCGTAATAGACACGCTTCTTGCTTATGGCGTGACGTTTGACCGTACCGGAAGCGGTGCTCGAGCTCTGGGACTGGAGGCAGCTCATTCACGTAGGCGTATTCTTCATGGTGGTGGTGATAGAACCGGGGCCACCATCATGAAAGCTCTAATTGAAAAAGTGCAGCGGTGTCCATCCATCAATATCATAAAGGCTTCTGCTGAGCGGATATTTGTTGATGATAACGGTGTTTCAGGAATTCAGATTCAGCGCGATGGCCACAGGCTGAGTTTGAAGACTGACCGGGTTTTGCTTGCCACCGGGGGAATCGGTGGGCTTTTCCGGGATACGACCAATCCGCCTTCTGCCGTGGGGCAAGGGCTGATTCTTGCGATGGAAGCAGGCGCGGAATTTAAAGATTTGGAGTTTGTCCAGTTTCATCCGACGGCTCTTGCAGTTAAAGAGTCTTCTTTGCCCCTGGTGTCTGAGGCAGTGCGTGGCGAAGGAGCCAGACTGGTTGATGAGGCTGGAAACTACTTCATGAACGGCAAGGATCTGGCGCCCCGCGATGTTGTTGCGCGCCATGTGTTTCTGCATAGAGCGAATGGTCATCAGACGTTTTTGGATATCAGTGGTTTTTCAGAAAGGTTTTCAGATCGGTTTCCGTCAATCAGTGCCGCTTGCAATAACGCTGATATAGATTTGTCATCTCATCTTATACCGGTAAAGCCGGCAGCTCATTATCACATGGGTGGGGTTAAGGTTGATGAGATGGGGCGGACGAACATAGACGGGCTTTTTGCGGCGGGAGAGGTGGCTTGCACGGGGCTGCATGGGGCAAATCGTTTGGCCAGCAACTCGTTGCTTGAGGCTGTTGTTTGCGGACAAGTTTCGGGACGCTTTATGGCGGCGCAGGGTGCAAGACGGACTGGTGCTTTGCAAGAGATTACGTTTCCGGCAAAAGCGGACGCAACGGAAGTCAGAGATATTATGTCGGATTACTGTGGTGTTTTGCGGTCTGGAAAAGCTCTGGAAATAGCGTCTGGTCTGCTGGAAGCATTGGCGATAAATAATCCTGCAGCTGCTTTGTCTCTTAAGATCGTTGAAGCTGCTCTGGAGAGAAAAGACTCTGTTGGTTCACATATGAGAGTTGAATTCTCGATGGAAAAGGCAGCCTAATATGTCTAAAATTCCTTTGCCCGCCCTGCCGGATGTTATGATTGAGCCGGTCATTCGCATGGCTCTTCTTGAAGATTTGGGAAGGGCTGGGGATATTACCTCGGACTCAATTATTGGGCCGGACATTTGTACGCGCGTTGTTTTTTCTTCCAGAGAATATGGTGTGGTTTCTGGTTTAGATTTTGCGCGCCTAGCATTTTCTCTCATAGACCAGCGGGTTAAGTTTGAACCTGTGCTGACTGACGGTGAGGATGTCGAGCCAGGAACAGTGTTGGCGGAGGCATCTGGTTCAGCGCGGAGTATTCTCACGGCCGAACGCGTGGCTTTGAATTTTTTAGGCCGTTTGTCGGGAATTGCCAGTTCAACCGCAACTATCGCAAAAGCAATCTCGCATACGAAGGCCAAAATTGCCTGTACACGTAAAACGACGCCGGGTTTACGCTTTGCTGAAAAATATGCGGTGCGGTCAGGCGGTGGAAGCAATCATCGGTTTGGCCTTGATGACGCGATTCTGATTAAAGACAACCACATTGCGATTGCGGGTGGCGTTGGTGTGGCAATCTCGCGCGCCAAGAAAATGGCGGGACATCTGATTAAGATTGAAGTGGAAGTCGATAATCTGCACCAACTAAAAGAAGCGCTGGAATTTCAGCCTGATGCGGTGCTGCTTGATAATATGTCGCCGCAGATGCTTCGTGAGGCTGTGCGAATGATCGATGGCAGGCTGATAGCTGAAGCCTCAGGCCGGATTAACAAAGATACAGCACCTGCGATTGCAGAGGCTGGGGTTGATATAATTTCCGCGGGATGGCTGACTCATAGCTCAAAAGTCCTTGATATTGGACTTGATTTTGTCGAATAAGTAATTTAAGCTAAAGGTTTGGTATTATGCCAGATCATGAGTGGTTTTGGGAAAATGCTGTTGCCGGTTTGAAGGCGCAAGGACGCTTTCGGCGTTTACGCCTTTCAGAGCGCTTGGAAGGGGCTCGTATAAGGTTTGATGGTGGGCCTGAGCTTATTGATTTTTCTTCAAACGACTATCTCGGCCTGTCCCACCATCCGGCCCTTATAAAGGGTGCTCAGGACTATGCTGAGCGTTTTGGGGCTGGCGCTGGGGCTTCCCGGCTGCTGTCTGGAAATCTGCTGCCGACTGAAAAGATTGAGCGGAAATTAGCCGTTGGGAAGCGTATGGAGGCTGCACTTGTGTTTGCTACCGGAGCCCAGGCTAATCTTACGTTGTTGCCGGCTATTTTGGATGCGCGTATGCTTGGGGCTGAGCCTTTGGTTTATGCGGACCGGCTTAATCATGCCAGTTTAATTCAAGGTTGCATTGGAGCGGGTGTCAGGCAGATACGTTTCCGCCATAACGATCTCAATCATCTTGAGGAACTTCTTAAACGTGATGAAGGCCTTTCTCGGCCTCGCTTTATTATCACAGAGTCCGTTTTTAGTATGGATGGTGACGGGCCAGATTTAAAAAAGCTCTCTGAAGTAGCCAAAAAATACAATGCTTTTCTCTATATTGACGAAGCGCATGCAACTGGTGTTTTAGGGGAAAGCGGCTTTGGGCTGGCTTGTGGTTTGAAAAATGCGCTTGTCATGGGCACTTTTAGCAAAGGGTTGGGTGGGTTTGGCGCTTATGCGGTTTGTTCGGATAAGCTAAGAAAATATCTAATCAATCGGTGTGGTGGTTTGATATACACCACGTTTCTGCCTCCGGCGGTTTTGGGGACGATGAATGCAGCGCTGGATCTTATTCCTTTTATGGACAAGCAGCGGGCCTATCTAGCGGATTTAGGAAGTTTTCTGAGGCTGCGTCTTAACGCGGCGGGGTTGGATACCGGGGCGTCAACAACACAGATTGTGCCGCTGGTTTTGGGCAAGGAAGAGGCGGTTTTATCTTTGTCGGCACGGTTGGAGGTGGAGGGTTTCTGCGCTGTTGCCATTCGTCCGCCAACGGTTCCGGCGGGAACAAGCCGCCTTCGGTTGGCTTTGTCTGTTTTGCATAAAAAGGAAGATGTTGCCGCGTTGGCAGAAGCTATTATTGGTAATGTTTGATGAGTGCTGTTGAGAAAAGCTTTTCTTCTGCGGCTGTTAACTATGATAAGGCTGCGCGTGTTCAGCCTATAGTTGCTGATGTTTTAGTTAAAAAATTAAACGGTTTGCCTTCACGAATTTTGGAAGTTGGCTGCGGAACAGGTGGGCTCAGTGTGCATCTGGTAAAAAAATTTCAAGGGTCTGAGATTGTTTTGTCTGACATTTCAATCGAGATGTTGAGCGTTTGTCGTCATCGTATTGGGGGACGGGCTGAGTTTCGACAGATGGATGGGGAGTTCCCGGATCGAAGTCTGGGGAGGTTTGATCTTATTGTGTCCAGC
This sequence comes from Acidocella aminolytica 101 = DSM 11237, assembly GCF_900129125.1. GTDB lineage: Bacteria > Pseudomonadota > Alphaproteobacteria > Acetobacterales > Acetobacteraceae > Acidocella > Acidocella aminolytica. Next base: position 35,376 of record NZ_FQVJ01000002.1, read on the forward strand.
CTATGCATGCAATGGTTTGGCGATTTGTCGGCGGCTGTTGGGCGATTGGTTGAGATGTTACGCCCAGGTGGTAGGCTGGTTTTTTCAACTCTTGGAAAGCGAAATTTCAAAGAATGGAAGATTCTATCAGAGCAGTTTGGTTTTTGTTCTGGTTTGCATCATTATCCTGATCCAGATCATTTCCCTTGGCCTTCTGGAGGGCAGGGGGAGTTTGAGGAGATGTTTTTAAAAGAGCGCCACGCTAGTGGCGCGGCGTTTCTGAAGTCATTGAAGCTGATTGGAGCGGCAACGCCGCGTGCTGACTACAAACCGATAACTTCATCCGTTATGAAAAATCTATTGAAGGTCACGGAAAACGGATTTTCCGTGACCTATCATGTTCTCTATGGTGATTTTAGGGTTGATTAGCGGCCTTCAAATCCAGTGAGAACATTTACGGCATTTATGCCAATTTCCGCGACTGCGTAGCCGCCTTCCATAACAAAGAGCGTTGGCTTGCCGAGGGTTTTGACTTTCTCTCCCATGGCTGAAAAATGCTCATGTTCCAGCTTGAATTGCGAAATAGGGTCTTTTTTGTAGGTGTCCACACCAAGGGAAACAACGACAATGTCGGGGCTAAATTTTATGATCCGTTTTAGGCCTACATCTAATGCCGCTGACCATTTATCCCAGGTTGTTCCCCAGGGAAGGGGGAAATTGAGGTTGTAACCTTCGCCTTTTCCAAGGCCAAATTCATCTGCGAATCCAAGCATATAAGGAAATTCTTGATCAGGATCGCCATGCAAGGAGATAAAGAGAACATCGTCTCTGTTGTAGAAAATGTCTTGTGTGCCGTTGCCGTGGTGGTAGTCGACATCGAGAATGGCAATACGCTTCGCGCCGTCGTCGAGAAGTTTTTGTGTTGCGATAGCGGCGTTGTTTAAAAAGCAATAGCCACCAAACTGACTCGTTGAGGCATGATGCCCTGGCGGACGGCAAAGAGAAAAGACGGCGGATTCGCCTTCATTTATCAATTTTGCGCCGGTTAAAGCGACATCTGCAGAGGATTTGATGGCTTGCCAGCTTGTGGCTGTTATAGGCGTTCCGCAATCAAAGCTGTAAAAGCCTAGTTTACCGTCTATTTCCCTTGGGACGCGGTCTGTTCTCATGCCGCGTGCTGGCCAGGTATAGGGGTAGGCGGCGCCGCTGCGGTCGCTGGCCAGCCATTCAGCATGGGCGGTTTTCAGGCAATCCACCATGCCGGGTGTGTGTATGCGGGTAATTTGTTCCAGGGAGAAAGCTTCAGGCGGCAAGACCGGTCCAAGCTTAACGTCTTCAACCCTATCCAGAATAAGCTGCGCCCGCTCTGGTTTCTCAAAGGCTTCGCTAAATTCGCCTAAGATTAACTCGCCGGGGCTACGATGCAATTCATGGTCGGGGGAGAAGATTGTTTTCATTGGGCTAGCCTAATCCGCCTTTCTGAAACGCGGCAAGGAGAAAAGTGATGTTGGGACAGTTCGTTTGATTCAAAAAATATGAGTTTTTGAGGAAAAAAAATACGAGGCGATGACTGCTTCTGTAACTTCATCGAGCGACGCCGGATTCCAGTTCGGGCGGCGGTCTTTATCAATAACCGCGGCGCGGATACCTTCGTAAAACTCGTCACTACGGAGGACCTGTTCGCAAGCGTCGTATTCGCGTTGCAGGCAAGTTTTCAAAGTGTCCGAAGTTTTGGCTTGGCGTAAAAGCCTAAGAGCAACCTGCATACCGGTTGGTGATTTTTGCTTCAATGTTTCCAGCGTTTGTTGTGCAAAGGAAGTTCCGGATTTTTCTAATGCTGAGACGATTTGTTTTGCGTCATTGAAGTGGAAGCATTCATCAATTTCTTCCTTATGTTGTGCAAGGGGCGCGGCCAGCGGCTGGGCAAATTTTCGGGCAAGGCTATGCATATCTTCTGGCGAGGCGGTGCGGGGCAGGGTGGTTAGCTCTTCCCGCAAAGCGGGGAGGTGAGTACTTTCAATGAAATAATCCGCTAGGCCGCTGAAAATTGCATCCGCGCCGTCTATGATTTGCCCCGTTAGAGCTAGGTAGGTGCCAACCTCACCGGGGCCGTGCGAGAGCATCCATGATGCGCCAATGTCCGGGAAAAACCCGATGCCGGTTTCGGGCATGGCGAGCTTGGTGGTTTCAGTCACAATCCGCACGGAGCCATGAGACGATATACCAACTCCGCCCCCCATGGTGATGCCGTTCATGAAGGCAATATAGGGCTTCGGAAATTTGGCTATTTGGGCATTCAGCCGGTACTCATCCCTGAAAAACGCCATGCCGAATTCTGGTCCAGAAGCGCGGTGCTCATAGAGTGCGCGGATATCGCCCCCTGCGCAGAGGCCGCGTTTACCGGCTCCCGTTACCAATACGGCGGCGATTTCAGAAGCGTTGGCGAATTGGTCAAGGGCTTTGGCTATGTTGTGCACCATTTCCGGGGTCAGTGCATTGATAGTCATTGGCCGGTTGAGGTGGATATGGCCTATCGCACCTTCCGTCGTGACCACGATTTCGGACATAACCTTCTCCTGTTGTCGCTCTTGATCAATATTGCGAGTAAAATCATCCTGCGGGGCAGGAGTAAACGCAAGCGCGGTCTTGCTGTTTGATGCCCAATCTGAAATTAGGACAGCATGTATCACGTTATAGCCTCGGTGTTCCCAGTTTTCGGGCTGATTTTTCTGGGCTATATTGTGGCCCGACGGGGGATTCTGGGCATTGCGGCTACGGATAGCCTGAATAAATACGTAGTTTGGCTGGCCTTGCCGGCTCTACTGTTTCAGGCAATGGCGCAGATTAGCTGGGTTCAGGTGGATCATCCTGGCTATGTGGGGGCGTTCACCATAGGGGCGCTGAGTACGTTCTGCCTCTCATTTGTACTTGGTGGTGGGAAGCGCCCTGCCGCGCATAGGTTGGCAGACAGGAGCATTGATGGCCTGAATGCTTCATATTCGAACACCGGCTATATGGGGATACCTCTTTGCATTGCGGCATTCGGGCAGGGGAGCCTGGTGCCGTCCATTATCGCCACAATTATTATTGCGTGCGTTTTATTCGCCGGGGCGATTGTTCTTATCGAGTTTGATTTGCAGGAACTGCCGAGCTGGCATGCTACAATCGGCAAGGTGCTACTCTCCCTGTTGCGGAACCCGCTGATTCTATCACCGCTTCTTGGTGTGATGGTGGCCTTGCTGAAGGGCGAAACGGGCTTCGTTTTGCCTGCCCCCGTTTTTCATCTGACGAAATTATTAGGGGCATCGGCTAGTCCTTGCGCGCTGGTGACGATTGGGTTGTTTTTGGCGCAATCCAGCGGGGTGGCGCTTGAGTCGAGTGTGCTGTTACGGCTGGTTGGGCTCAAGCTTATTGTTGAGCCTACGATTACGTTTCTATTAGCTTATAAGCTCTGGGCCATGCCGGCTCTTTGGGCGAAAACAGCTGTGATTATGGCAGCTCTGCCAACGGGGACGGGCCCTTTTATGCTGGCGAAGCTTTATGATCGTGAGGCGGCGGTTACTTCGCGGGCCATTTTGGTTTCGACTGTGCTGTCTTTGGCCACGGTGTCGCTTTTAATTGCCTGGCTGGGCTGAGGTGTGGAGCATGATCAGGCGGTGACGCTCCTGGCCTTCATATAGAAAATTAAGCTGGGTGTAGCGCAGAACGCCTTTTTCGGGGTGTTGAAAGCTGCGCTCCCCCCCCTTTTTGGCCTGGACGTCGCGGGCGTTCCAGAGCGCCAGAAACTCCCTGCTTTCCTGGCGTAACTGGTCCAGAAGATGCAGTTGATTCGGGTTGTTTTGGGTGTGGCCGGTTTCAGCCCGAAACTCCGCAACCAATCTGCGGGCACTTTGCTCCCAATCACAGATGAAGGTTCTTGCGGCAGGGATCAGAAACACAAATCGTAGGAGGTTGGGCTCGCGGCTTTCGTGCCAGGGCGTGAAAAGGCTGATGGCAGGTTGGTTCCAGCCGCGGGCGGTGAAGCTGGAATCAAGCAAATAGGCGGGCGTTTGGATTGCTGAAAGGGACTTTAGAACAATCTCCGGCACTGGTGCAGGGATGGGGGGCGGTGGTGGGCTTTCCGGGTCATGCCGCTGGCCTAGCTCAAAGAGATAGGCGCGCTCGGCTAGGGTAAGGTCCAGTCCGTCAGCCAGGAGAGCCAAGGTCCGGGCGGTGAGGGAGATATCACGGCCTTGTTCGAGCCATGTATATAATGTGGCACTGAGGCCGCAGCGTGATGCGGCTTCCTCACGCCGCAACCCGGGCGTGCGGCGCCGTCCGGCGGTTTCCACGGGCGGCATGGCTTCACGTTTGGCCCGGATAAAGGCGCCGAGTTCGCGTCTTGCTGGTGAAGGCGTCATGGTTGAATTTATACCAGTATATTTTTGCTTCTTATACCAGCTTAATTCACCAAATAGATGTGGGGTGAAAGGGGATAGCAAATGAATCAACGGAATTTTACCGCTGACCATTATGGCGTCAGGACGGAAGCTTATGTGCAAAGCCAGGTTCATGCCGCAGGGGAAGATCTGGATGAGATGGAAGCGATGTTACGCGCGTTAAAGCCGGAGCGCGTTCTGGATTTAGGGTGCGGTGGTGGGCATGTCAGTTATCGGGCTGCCAAATATGCCCGCAACGTCGTTGCATGCGATATTACGCACGGCATGTTGGAGGCCGTTGCCAAGGAAGCGGCTACCAAAGGGCTGGAGAATATCGAGACAAAGCAAGCCGCCGCTGAGGATCTGCCGTTTGAAGCGGGATACTTCGACGTGGTTTTGTGCCGCTTTACGGCTCATCATTGGTCGGATTTTCTGGCCGGGTTAAAGCAGGCGCGCAGGGTTATCGAGCCTGGGGGAACGGCCTTGTTTATTGACACGCTTGCGCCTGTGCAGCGCGTGCTGGACACGCATTTGCAGGCCATGGAGGTTTTGCGTGACCCGTCACATGTGCGCAATTACAGCGTTGTGGAGTGGTGCTGCGCATTGGCTGAAGCCGGGTTTTCCATGAGAAACTGCACTGTTCGGCGTTTGCGGATGGAGTTTAAAAGCTGGACACACCGCACTAGGACGCCGGAGGTGACAGTGGCGGCTATCCGACAGCTTCAGAACAGTGCGCCTGAGAGCGTGCGGGATTATTTCATGATTTCAGACGATGGCAGTTTTGAACTGGAGGTGGCTTCAATGCAGGTACAAGCCATTTGAATCTTAGCTCAGCATGGTTGCGAGCTGGTCCGACATTTGTCCCCAAAGTTTGCTCATAGCGGCGGTTATTGTCTCTGCTGTCTTGCCGCCGGCCGTGCTGGCGTTGAAGTTTTGCAGTTGCCAGTTCTGACTGGTGGTTGGGCGGCAGGCGAGTTGTGCGGTGAGCGTGATGGTGCCGGATGCGTCGGGGGCGAAGGTCAATACCTGAACTTCAACAATTTTATCGGGCGCCGCGCCAATCGCGCCGCCATCCGACAGGATGGTGTCGCGGGGCAAACGCTGCGTCAGGTTCCGCACCAGTGTTGTTTGGAGCATGGCGGATAAGGGCGCGGCCCATGAATCGTTGGTAAACGTGTTGGCCGCATAAGCTATGCCCGGCTTTGGTACGCCGGACTGGTTAAGTGCGCTTGGCAGACCAATACTGCGGACGCCAACCCGTATGCCTGTTCCACCGCGAACAGGACCGGTTTCAGCCGCGATTTGCCAGCTATAAACCGGGGCCGACGTGCAGCCGGACAACAACGCCGCACAGGACGATACAAGGATAAGGCGCCGCTTCATCGGCCGCTCCTGCCAAAAATCAGAGATTGCGGGTGTTGATTAAGATATGTCGTCAAGGCCTGCAGCGATAGCAGGGTGGAGTTTGTTTGGCTCAGAATTTGTTGCAGGCTTCTCTGGAAGTTTGAATCCTGGCCGAAACCCCGATCCAGAGTTTGCAAAGTTGTGTCGGCTGTTTGCAGCGTAGTGGTCAGCTGTTTGATCAGTAGTTGGGTTTGCGGTCCGCCCAGTGCGCCGTTGGCGGTTAGCAACAGCTTGTTCAGGTTTTTGCCGAGCTCCTGGAACGGAAGCTTGTTGATCTTTGCTGTGATCTCGGCCGCGTTCGCAAGTGTTTCATCAAGGCCGCTCTTTTGGAAGGGCAAGATGATGACTTTGCCTTGCTGCACCACCTTCGCAGGTAAGGCTTTAGGCACCACAACGAGGTTAATCTCTTTTTGCCCGGTGACGTAATTGGCGGTTCCAATTTCCACGCGCATGCCATTATTCACGAATTTCTGGAAAAGGCTGACAGCGTCGGGGACATTCCAGGCTTTATCGAGGTTCAGAATACGCTGCGGCTGAAGCTGCATACTGATCTTGATTTTGGCTGTGCCCTGTTTGGGGTCCACCATGAGGTCCACGCCGGTTACGTCGCCAACTTCGATGCCCATTGCGGTTACTGGCGCGCCTGGCGTCAACCCGCTGACATTTGTGGTCACGTATGAGACGGCTTGAATTTGCGTGTCGAAGGCGGCGGATTCCGCTTGTTGTTGCGAAGCGTAGAGACGAAAATGGGCGCCGTCCGGGCTGGCGGCTTCGTTGCGTGCGGAGGGCGGCAGGCTGAATGTGATGCCGCCGGCAAACAAAGCCTGGATTGATTGCAGTTGAAGTTGTAACACCCCACCCTTGATGCCGAAGGCAATGCCGGAGGAGTTCCAGAACCGGCTGCCGTTACGTACGAGATTGTCGAACGGGGCGCGAATGAAGATGCTGATCTTGATCGGGCCGAGGCCACTGCCGATGTCATAGCCGAGTACCTCACCAACCGCGACGTCACGGTAAAAGATGGGGGAGCCGGATGAAATCGACCCAAGCTTGTATGCGGTGAGCGTGTAGGTGCGGCCGGGTTCGTCTGAGCGAACGCCAGGCGGTTGTTCTAGGCCCGTGAAGTGACTTTCGTAATGACCGCCCGGTTTTCCGGGATCAACCGTTATGTAGGCGCCGGAGACGATTGTTTCAAAGCCAGAGAAATCTGAGAAATTCAGCCGGGGCCGGACCACCCAGAAACGCGCGTTGGAATTGAGGAACCTTCTGCCAACATCGTTCATCCGAACCTTGACAATGACATGGCTGTTATCTTTGGCGAGATCGATGCTCTCAACTGTTCCTAAGGCGACGGCTTTATATTTTAGTTGGGTCTGGCCCGCTTGCAGCCCGTCCGCGTTGGTGAAGACCAGCGTGAGTAAGGGGCCGCGTTCCATGATTGTCCGGTAGCCGAGATAGCCCGCGATAATTGCGGCCAGGATTGGCACCAGCCAGACAATTTGAAATCGTTGGCGGCGGAGCTTGGCCTGCGGCGGCGGTATGGGGTTTCCCGGGGCGGGTGATTCGGTCATGCCTCGGGCTCCTTATTGTGGTCCCACATCAAACGGGGATCAAATGCATTAACTGCAAAAATGGTGAGAACAACAACCGCTGCAAAGCAAAGGGAACCCGTGTTCGCGGACACATTCGCGAACCGGCCAAAATGCACGAGCGCGACGAGGATGGACACCATGAAAATGTCGATCATTGACCAGCGTCCAATGAAGTCGATGATCCGATAGGTTACGGTCCGGCCATTCAGCAAGCGCTTGCTGCCGCGCTGGGCGCTGACTAGCATATAGGCCATGCCAGCCAGCTTGAGCAGCGGGATGGTGATGCTGGCAAAGAACACCAGAAGTGCCAGCGGCCAGAGCCCGACATCAGCCAGCTCAACAATTCCACCCATGATTGTGTAGGATTGGGTTTGCGCCAAGCTTGTCAGATTCATAAAAGGATAAATATTCGCCGGAATATAGAGGCAGGCGGCGGCGATGGTGAACGCCCAGGCACGCGAGAAGCTGGCGGGCTTGCGTGGTTGCAGGGGAGCGTCGCAACGCCGGCAGAAGCGTTGATTTTCCGCCGGATTGATTGAACCGCAGGTCTTGCATCCCACGGCTTTATCCGGGTCCAGGGATGTCGGGGTATAATTGCGCTTTCCAAGGCGGCGCCAGACCATTTCCTGATCGAGGCTGGCATCGACCGAGGCCAGGGCGATCATCAAGCAAATTAAGGCATAAAGCGCGGTATCGAGATGGACGCTGAACATGCCCGTCAGCCGCGTATAGGCGACCATGAAGCCCAGTAAATAAACGTCGATCATGGCCCAGGGGGAGAGGGGGGCGTACCAGCGAAAGAGGGCGCGTAAAGGCCGCCGTGGAAATTTCATCTCAAGGCCGAGCAGGGTGGCGGCGACGATGCCGAGCTTGATGCCGGGCAGGATCATGGTCACGGCAAAAACTAGAGCGCCCACAGACCCCCAGCCCGCATTTATGAGCTGCACGGGGCCGGTTTCCAGCCGCGCCATCGCAAAGCGGCCAAAGGCCGTAACCTCAATAAATGGTGCGAGGAGTGCGAAGATATAAAAAAGTGCCCCCGCCAGCGCGCAAGCGAGGGGGAACTGAAGATGTGCCCGGCGCATGTGCCACAGCGCGTAGCCGCAGCGTGGACACTCGGCAACCAAGCCAGGCTGATGCTGTGGCAGTTGGCTGAACAGCCCGCAATGCGGACATTCACGCCACTCCACGCCTGACAGGGCCTGGGTAGAGTGAGACATTAACGTGCCGGATGCTTCTGGTTCATCATCGAAAATTTGGCCTCGGCGTGTCTTTAGATCAAGCTGTTCCGGTGTATTGTTACAAACCCAGGTCCAGCTGCGCGGTTTTTGTGGCGCTGTTTGCTTTCACATCCGCTTTACCGTCTGCAAAGCGGAGCTGTAGCGAGGCGCCGGGTTTAACCGCGGCGACTGAGGTCACGGGCGTACCTCTGGTCGTTGTGACCAGGGCAAATCCGCGCGCCAGCACGCGTTCGTAAGACGCGCTCTCCAGCCGGGCCGTGGCGTTGTAGAGCCGGATGGAGGACTCTTTTAAGCGGGCGGGCAAAGGAGCGTGCAACCGGTGAGCGGCCAGTATCAGGGCGGATTGGCGTTTCTGGATTTCACCTGTCGGCAGGGGCAGGCGGTGGCTGGTCGAATCCAGTCGCCTTTGAGCGACTCGCAGCAAATTGGGCAGGGCGATAGTCAGCCGGTGGCCCAGCAGATCGACCTGGCCTTTTAGCCCGACCAGAATTTCACGCGGGTGCCGCAATGTCAGCCGGTCCAGCCGGGCCCGGCGGTTGGACATATAGTTCGGCAGGGCCAGGGCGTGACGTTCGGTTCTATCATCCAGCCGCTGGCGGGCGGTGTTCAGCATAGTGGGCAGGTCTGGCAGCTTGGCGGCGGTCCGTTCCAGCGATGCGGCGGCCTGGGTTGTATGCCGTGCCATTGCCCCTTCCAGCCGGGCGGCTCGTTGGGCCAGATCAGCCAGCAATTCCAGTCGGGCGGGCACGGCCATTTCAGCGGCGGCTGTGGGGGTGGGAGCGCGCCGGTCCGAGGCGAAGTCGATCAGCGTTGTATCGGTTTCGTGCCCAACGGCGGAGATTAGTGGGATGCGGCTGGAGGCGGCGGCGCGCACCACAATCTCTTCGTTGAAGGCCATGAGGTCTTCTAGGCTGCCGCCTCCACGGGCGACGATCAGCACCTCGGGCTGGGGAAACGTGCTGGGTAGACTGTTGAAGCCGGTAATTGCGGCGGCGATTTTTTCGGGCGCGCCGTCGCCCTGCACAGGCACCGGCCATAATAGAATAAGCCGGGGGAAGCGCCGGGCGATAGTGGTTTTAATGTCTTGCAGCACGGCCCCCTGCGCGGAGGTGACCACACCGATGACGCGCGGCAACAAAGGCAGCGTGCGGCGGCGGGCAAACAGCCCCTCAGACTGGAGCTTCGCCTTCAGCGCCTCGATTCGCGCCAGAAGCGCGCCGGCGCCGGCATATTCCAGCTTTTCGACAATAAGCTGGTATTCAGAGCGTTCAGGGTAGGAGGTAATTCGCCCGGTGGCGATGACTTCGAGCCCGTTTTCGGCCTTCAGCCCAACGCGCGAGACTACCCCTTTCCAGATAATGCCGCGAATTTTGGCGCTTTCATCTTTCAGAGCAAAATATTGATGGCCTGAAGCGTAGGCCTTGAATTCCGTAATCTCGCCGCGCACCCTGACCCTGCCAAAAGAGCCCTCAAGCGTGCGCTTCACCGCGCCTGCGAGTTCAGAGACTGTAAATTCAGGGGTATTGGTCGGGGTTTCACTCATGGGCGCAGGTTATGATACAGCGCGCGCCGGTAACAGAGGGGTTGAAGACATGCGGGTATTGATTATCGGTTCAGGCGGACGGGAACACGCGCTGGCCTGGGCGATTGCCAAGAGCCCGCTGCTGACAAAATTATTTGTCGCCCCCGGCAATCCGGGTACCGCGCAACTGGCTGAGAGCGTCGCCCTGCGGACCTCGGATATCCCCAGTATCGTGAAATTCGCGCAGGAGCAGAAAATCGATTTGGTGGTGCCTGGGCCGGAAGCGCCGCTTGTGGCGGGGATTGCGGATGCACTCGCGGCGGCGGGGATTGCCTGCTTTGGCCCCTCGGCGGCGGCGGCGCAGCTTGAGGGTAGCAAGATTTTTACCAAGGAGATTGCTGACGCGGCGGGTATCCCCACCGCGCGCTGGGAAAAATTTACTGATGCCAATGCCGCCCATGCTTATCTTGAGGAAGTGGGCGCGCCGATTGTGATTAAGGCCGATGGCCTAGCGGCGGGTAAGGGCGTGGTTGTGGCAGCGACACTGGATGAAGCCCATGACGCCGTGACCGCTATCATGGAGGACAAGGTCCACGGCGCTGCAGGGACGTCGGTTGTGATTGAGCAGTGCCTGGTGGGTGAAGAGATTTCCATTTTTGCCCTATGCGATGGCGAGGAGGCGCTATTCTTTGGCGCGGCGGCGGATCACAAGCGGGTTGGTGAAGGGGATACTGGCCCCAATACCGGTGGCATGGGCGCGATTTTCAATCCTCCCTGGGCTACGGACGAGACGATTCGCCGTAGTATGGAAGAGATTGTCCGGCCCGCTTTGAAAGAGATGGTCCGGCGCGGTACGCCGTTCCGGGGCTTTCTGTTTGCCGGGCTGATGGTGGAAGCTGATGGGCCGATGCTGATTGAGTTCAACGTCAGGTTTGGTGATCCTGAATGTGAGACGGTGCTGCCGATGCTCGAATCAGACCTTCTGGCTACGCTGAAAGCTGCCGCTGAGGGCAGGTTGTCGGACGCGCAGGCGGTTTGGAAGCAAGGTGGTTCAGCGACGGTGGTGATGTGCGCTAAGGGTTATCCGGGGGCTTATGCCACGGGCAGCGAAATCCATGGGTTAGAAGAAGCCGGGCAGGTGCCTGGGGCAACCATTTTCCATGCGGGCACAATGGCTGAGCAGGGTGGCATTTTGGCGAATGGCGGGCGTGTTCTGGCCGTGAACGCGGTGGGGGCGGACCTGAAGGAAGCACTCTCCCGGGCTTATCAGGCGATTGACCAGTTGGATTGGGAGGATGGCTTTTGCCGCCGCGATATCGGGCGGCGCGCGCTGCTGGGCTAACCGGTTCCGGCCGGGCGTGGGGTAGAGCGGATGAGCAGAATGGCAAACGTGCTCGCCAATGCTGCCCCAGCCAAGCCAAAGGCAAAGCCCCTGGGGCCAAGCAAAGACATGCAAAGTCCTAAGGCGGGCGGTCCGGCAATGCCGCCTAGCGTATAAATAACCATTGAAAGCGACATGGCGCTGGCTAGCCCAAGTCCTGTATGGCGTGAGGCCAAACGCACAATGCCCAGCGTGAACACCCCACCCTGAGCCAAGCCCCATACAATCAGCCAGGGCCAAGGCTCTGTTTTCAGCCCGAAGACCAGCCCCAGAGGCAGTACAATCATGGCGCAGGCGCTGATATTGCGGAGCCGCGTTACGTCCATGTGGTCCGCTAAGCTGCCGATCACCAGGGCGCCAGCCGCTACGCCGGACTGCACCACAACAACCAATAATGCCGAGAGATGCACGGACAGCCCGCGCGACAAGCCGAAGAGCGGCAGAAGTGAGAGATTGCAGGCCTCGGTGAGGCCCACGACGAAAATGCCGATAAAGGCGGCTTTCTCGTGCAGCAGAATATCGCGCTGCCGGGCGGGGTTGGTGCCTGGAGCCGTGGCATGAGGGGCCTCCTTTCCGGCAATCCCCAGCGTGATGGCGGCGCAGGCCGTGACCGCGGCCCCCGCTAGGAACGGCGTGCTGCCGGAGCTACCGGACAGCGCCAGAATACCGGGCCCAACGGCCATGGAGCCGCTAAGGATCAGTTCGTAAAGCCCTGTCAGCCGGCCGCGTAGATGGGCTGGGAAGCTGCCATTCATCCAGGTGTCCATCCCGGCCCAGCGCAATGACAAAGCAGCGCCCATGACAAGGCAGAGCAGGCTCCAGAGGCGGACATCCCGGGTCATCGCGAAGCACATAAACACCAAAGTGCAGGCGCTCATGCCAATAAGGATCATGCGCTTCAGCCCAACCCGCCGGATAATGGCCGGAATAAAGCTGGACATGGCCAATAGCCCTACCCAGGGCAGGCCGGAGATGACGCCGACCCAGAAATCACCCACTCCTTCACCGCGCAAAGACACCGAAAGCAGCGGCAGGAACATCCAGAACGCGCCGGACCCGAAAAAGGCTGAAGCGATAACGATGCTGAGGCGGATGAGCATGGGATCAGGCCGCCAAGGCTTGCGCCCTGACTAGGCGGGCGAAGGCGCCGTCTTTTGCCAGAAGGTCCTCGTGCGTGCCGGTCTCCACGGCCTGACCATCAGACATTACGACGATCTTATCAGCGTCACGCACGGTTGAAAGCCGGTGCGCGACGACGATTGTGGTCCTGCCTTCGCGCAGCCGCGCCAGGGCTGCCTGCACGAGCGCTTCGCTTTCCGTGTCCAGCGCACTGGTGGCTTCATCCAGCAGCAAAATCCGAGGGTTCCGAAGGATCGCGCGGGCGATGGCTACGCGCTGGCGTTGCCCGCCGGAGAGGCGTTGGCCGTTCACGCCCACGCGGGTACCGAAGCCCTCCGGCATGTCCTTGATGAAATTACAGGCCGCGGCTTCAGCGGCGGCGGCGATCTCGGCGTCTGTCGCATTTGGGCGGCCGAGGCGGATATTGGCGCTGATCGTGTCGTCAAACAGCAGCGCTTCCTGCCCGACATAGGCAATGGCGCCGCGCAGAGAGGTCAGCGTCACGTTCTCAATATCCGTGCCATCGATGCGGATGTGACCGGCATCGGGGTCATAGAGCCTTGGGATCAGCGCAAGGGCAGTGGATTTGCCTGCGCCGGAGCTGCCGACCAGGGCAAGCATCTTGCCCGGCGCGGCACGAAAGTTAAGGTTTTTAAGGCCGGGACGTCCGTCAGGATAAGCAAAAGCAACCTGCGCGAACTCCACCTCACCCGGCCCTGGAGGTAGAGCTGTGGCGCCGGGGGCGTCGGCAATGGCGGGCGGTTCATCGATGACATGAAAAACGCGTACAAGCCCGGCCAGCCCTTCTTGTATGGCGGCATTCATGGTGCCGAGGGCGCGCAATGGGCGGGCGGCGATGAGCAGGGCCGAGACAAACCCCATGAAATTGCCAACGCCAGCACCGCCCGTGGCATTGCGCCAACCTTCCAGCCCGATAACGCCCGCCACCGCGACACCGGCCAAAACCTCCAGCATCGGGTCCAGTCTTGCGCGGACGCGGGTCATGCGGAGCAAGGCGTTATATAGCTCGGTAAAGTTTGTCTCGGCACGGGTCCGTTCGTGGGCTTCCAGGCTGTAGGCGCGGACCGTGCGGGCCTGGGAGAAGCTTTCATTCAGCATCGCGGCGGCTTCGCCCATCCGCTCTTGCATACCGCCAGAAGCACGGCGCATGCGTTTGCCGATTTTTTGAACCGGGATAACGGCGATCGGATAAACCAGGGCCGCGATCAGGCTTAGCTTCCAGTCGATGGTGATCATCGTGACAATGAGGCCAATAACAGTGGCGGCGTCCGCCACGGCGTTCACGGCGCGGGTCATGGCTTCACGGATAACCGTGGCATCCGTTGTGAAGCGGGCAGCGAGCTGAGCCGGGGCCTCGCGTTCCACGCGCGAGAGTGAGGCCATGGTCAGGTGCCCAAACATGGCCAGCTGCAACCGCCGGATGACACGCAACACCATGTCTTGCGTTAGCACGGCCTGGAAATACATGGACAGGCCTTTGACCGTGGTCACGGCAAGCACCAGCACGGGCACTTGGTAGAGAATCCGAGGGTCTTTGCGGGCAAACATGGTGAAGGCCCAGTCAATGAGGACCGGGTAAAGCGCTGTTGCGCCCGACATAATTAATGTGGCGACAACGATGAGCGCAATCCGCCACTTATAATGGCGAACATGGTCATGCCAGAGGCGCTTGATGAGGGCAGGCGTGGAAGCGGTTTGAGTCATGCCAGCGTGGTTAAGCACAGTTTGGGGCCAAGCAAAAATGCGCTACAGGCGCTGCCATGGATACGATTTACAAAGGTGACCTTTCCACCCCACGCGGGCGGCGGAACGCATGGGTTGATGCGTTGTTTGTGGATCACGCCATTTTGCGGTTTTTCTGGACGAATTTTGCGCCTGTGGTGCCGGGAGTTCTGTACCGTTCCAACCACCCCACGCCGGGCAATCTCAGGCGGTTTACGGGTAAGGTGGGGCTGAAATCGCTCATAAATCTGCGTGGGCAGGCCAAGAATGGCTCCGATGCGCTCTCGCGCGATGAGGCGCGGCGGTTGGGGTTGGATTTTTACGATATGGCTTTTGAATCCCGTGGCGCGCCGCATAAGGACAGAATTCTGCGGCTGGCCGGGATTTTTGAGCATATGAAGGCGCCCGCCTTGATCCATTGCAAGTCCGGCGCGGACAGGGCCGGTCTTGTGGCGGGGCTTTACGTTCTGATCAGCGGTGGCAGCGCGGCGGAGGCCATGAACCAGCTCTCTCTGCGGTTTGGTCATATAAAACATTCAAAAACAGGTGTTTTAGATGCGTTCTTCAAGCTGTATCAGCAGACGGGAGAAGGCCGTAAGCCGTTTCTGGACTGGGTCCGGGAGGATTATGATGAAGCGGAGCTGCGCGCGGCGTTTCATGCTGGGCGGGTGGCCGAGTTTATTAATGGCAAGCTGCTGAGGCGCGAGTAAGCCGCTCGGTTATTTCTTGGCAGCCTCGGTTTTTTTGGCTTTCTTCAGAATTTCATTCTGTACGACACTCTGAATCCCGCCAGCTGCCTGCTGCGCGGCTGCCGTGCCGACATCGCCCCAGTAAGGTGACATATCGGAAGGTGTTAAGTCATGAATTTGGGTGACCTGACCGACGATTCGGTTATTGCGGTCACGCACGACCCAGTCCAGTTCGACCGTAACCTGACCTTTTGGGGCGGGCGTGGTTTTAACCTTGCCGGTGACTGTGAAATCCGCTTCCTGAGCGGTTTTGGCCAGCTCTAAATTGGGGCTGGGCAAGGACCGGGCGAGGTCCGTTGGCAAGGAGGTGTCACCGTCTCCCGGTGCTCCTATGACCGTGCCGATAAAGATGCGAGGCGTGCGGTTTTCAAGCGATTGCGGGTTGCTCTGTTGAATTTCCGCGTTGATCTTGGTCATCAGCTTGGAAAGGGCAGGGGCATCAGCTTTGGCCGCATTGAGTAATGCAGTTGGGTCTCCAGTCTCCCAGCCTTGCGCCGGGATCGGCAAGCCGGTTTGTTTGCCGTAGGATTTTCCGTCTGGGCCGATCACGTCGTAAACAGGTGTGACCATATCACCGGCTGATTTGGCAGTGATTTGCAGATGCCAGTTATCTTTTTGAATTGGCCCGGCAACACTGGGAACATCATAGGCAGCAAGTTCGCTTGCCAGGTCATGGGCGTATAAACCTGCTGTTTTGTCCGCCAGATGCGTTCCTGCGGGAGGTGGTACCATTAGCACGGGGGCGGGTGGCATGGCCAGCTTGGCGGCCACGGGGCCCGGGTTGCCGTAAAAAGGCTGGGGCAGTGTGCCACAACCTGAAAGCAGCAAGGCGATAAGGAGAGGGGTGCGTTTCATGAACATATGATGGAAATCTGATGTCCTGTGGCAGCTTCCTGGCGCAAGGTTTTGCGGCGATATGAGAAAAAGAGGGCTTCGTCAGCGCAGGTGTCGTGCGGCAGAATCTCAGCGGTGATTCCGGCCCGCGTGAGCCGCGCGGCGCAGTAGCCGGGCAGATCGAACCAAAAATGGCCAAGCTTTCCATTCGTGAAAAATGCCGCGCTGGAGGTGGCTTCCGCAATAAGCGCGGCGCGCATTTCATGCCCAACTTCATAGCTAGGCTGATGGATACAAGGGCCGATGGTGGCCTGGATGTTTTGCGCACCCATAGCCTGCAACGCTTGCGCTGTTGCCTCCAGCACGCCAGCAAGCGCCCCCCGCCACCCAGCATGGGCGGCACCGACGGCTCCGTTATCGCCAAGAAAGAGCACCGGCGCGCAATCCGCCGTGATGATGCCCAGGGCCAAGCCGGGCTGTTGGGTCACCAGCGCGTCTCCTTGTGGTCCGGCACCTTCTGCCCATCGGGTGGTAACGGTCACGACATGCGGGCCGTGTATTTGCTTCACCCCCAGTAACGCGTCTCTCGGCATTCCCATAGCGGAGGCCGCCCGTGCCCGGTTTTCCTGCACCAGAGACGGTTCGTCAGACGAAAAGCCGCAATTCAGGCTGTCATAGACCCCTGAGGAGACGCCTCCCAGGCGGGTGAAAAAGCCATGCCTGACGGGCAGATGGGATGCGATGAAGCGGGTCATTCAAATCCTGGCAAGGGTGGCAGACCAGGCGGGCAAACAGCCAGCACCTTGAACAGGCTGCCCATTGCTTCCGGCGCCGTCAAGCGTTGAACGGACAGGCGGAGGTCCATGGCCTTCTCGGGATGGCGCTGGGCTAGACGGTCGCTGCGTTGGTAGAGGCCCAAAGCTGTCAGAAAATGATTCTGCTTTATCGGCCCTTGGGCGTGAACGGCCCGTTTTAAAGCGGCGAAGTCAACATGCGCTGTCAGATCCGCCTCGCCGGGGGCGGTCAGTGGGTCGGCGTAAGCGCAGTTGCGGATGGCCTGCACGCTTTCCCCGGCGGCGCTTTCAGAGGGACCGTAATCAATGAACAGACCAATGGCGCCGCGTGCTGAGAGAGTGCGGACAAACGCCAAAGCCGCTTCGTTAACCTCTCGTACGCTGCCGACAGGATCGTCAGGCAGATTATAGTCGGCGGGTAATTCCACATAGGCGCCATGCTCGACATAACGCTCCATCCACCCCGATTCGCGGCGGATAAATTGGCGGACGGGTAAAGTGTCCAGAAACTCGTTTGCCAGCAGAATCATCGGGCCGCTGGGGATGCTGGCCAAATTATCGTGCCATTGGGCGTACGGGACGCGTGATGCTTGTTCAGCTCGCAAGGCAGGGGAGGTCTCGATGAAATGGACCTTCCGCGTCGGCCAGACGCGAAGGGCGTCTTCCATCAATAAACCGCGCCCTGGCCCGGCCTCAGCCAGGATAATATCTTCCGGCGCGCCTGCCATTTGCCAGACGATCTTAGCCCAGGCGCCCAGCAGTTCACCGAAAACCTGGGTGATTTCAGGAGATGTTATGAAATCCTGCCCAAATTTCCGGTTTGCGTAATAAGCCGCATTGGCGCGGGCCATGAAATGGTCGAAGCGTTCAGCTGACACGCCTGCGCCTTGCATAGAGAATCAGCGCAAAACCGGCGATGACCATGGGAATTGACAAGAGCTGGCCCATGGTGGTGCCGAATGGCAAAAAACCCAGGAACGGGTCAGGTTCGCGGAAACACTCGCCGGTAATGCGTGCGACGCCATAGCCCAGAACAAAAATGCCAGAGAGCATGCCAGGGCGGCTGCGAATGGCAGTTGAGCGGGCGCATAGCAACATGACGCAGAGCAGTACGATCCCCTCCAGGGAGGCTTCTATCAGCTCTGAGGGGTAACGCGGCAGCTGATAAGGGTCACCCGGATACACCATGGCGAGGGGAAAGCCCGCCGGGGCTGGGCGGCCCCATAATTCGCCATTGATGAAATTGGCGCACCGGCCCAGGAACAGCCCGATTGGAACCGCTACGGAAATACGGTCAGCGAAGCGGAGCGGGTTGAGCCTATGCTTCCAGCAGAATGCCAAAATTGCGACGGTAACACCTAGAAAACCGCCGTGAAAGCTCATCCCGCCATCCCATACGCGCGGGATTGCGAGGGGATGGGTAAAAAAATAGACCGGCTGGTAAAATAGCACATAGCCTGTGCGTCCACCCAGAATAACGCCCAGAACGGCCCAAGTCAGAAAATCATCAACCTGCTCACCAGTCGCGGCCACGGGAGGGCGCGAGACCATGTACCGGACTAAACGCCAACCGATGAGCAGCCCGGTTATGTAGGCCAGCGCATAATAATGGATGAATACCGGGCCGATATAAAAGCCCTTTGGAAAGACCGGGAGAATGATAGGATTCATCTGTAAGGGTCCAGCTGGCGCAGATGATTTTTGATATAAGTGGTCACACCTTCCTCCAGCGTCAGGAAGTCGTGGTTAAAGCCGAGCGCGCGGAGCCGCGCCATAGGGGCTTGTGTAAAAGATTGATACTGCCCCCGGAGGGCCGTGGGCATTTCAACGAATTCAATACGTTCTGGCAGTCCGTTGGCAGTGCATACGGCGCGCGCCAGATCCGCATAAGAGCGTGCTGTGCCGGTGCCGAGATTGAAGATGCCTGCCAGATTCCGGGCGGAGAGTAGAAATTTTAGGGCAGCGGTGACGTCGTCTATATATATGAAGTCGCGCTTCTGCTGACCGTCGGGCAGGCCGGGCTGGTCGGATTTGAAAAGACGCGCCGGACCGCCAGCCATGACCTCGTCATGTTTGACCTTCACGACCGAGATCATCTTGCCTTTATGGTATTCATTCGGCCCAAAGACGTTGAAAAACTTTACGCCAGCCCAGTTTGGCGGCGCGTTCTGGTGTTCCGTGGCTTGACGCGTGGCCCAGAGGTCAAAAGCATGTTTGCTCCAGCCATAAAGATTAAGAGGCTGGAGTTTCAGCAATGCGGACAAGGCGTAATCGTCGTCAAAGCCAGAGCCGCCATTGCCGTAAGTGGAAGCGGAGGAGGCGTAGATGAACCGGACCTGATGTTTGGCGCACCAGTTCCAGAGCATTTGGCTAAGCGTCACGTTGGTCCGCCAGACAAGATCCGCGTCGCGGGCCGTTGTTTCAGAAATTGCGCCCAGGTGAATAATGGCGGATAGAGGCGGAGAACTGGCGAGCCATGTCTCCAGGTCCTCGGGTGCAATGACCATAAAGGGCGGGTGATGGTACAAATTCCGCCATTTCTGCCCTTCCTGGCCAAGCCAGTCAGCAATAATGACCTCTCGCCCTTCAGCTGCGAGCGCAGCATGGAGATTGGAGCCGATGAAACCGGAGCCGCCCGTGACCAATATCATGGGTGGCGTTATATGGAGAAGCAGTCGAACAGAGAAGGCCTGCCAGATGACTGAACGTCCGAAATTTTTTGATGACATTGCCGGGGTTGCGGGGGGCGCCATTTCAGCCTTGGCTGGACTAAAGGACGAGGTTTCGTCCTTGGTGAAGGCGCGCGTGGAAGAAGCCGTGCGGCGATTGGATTTGGTGTCTCGGGAAGAGTTTGACGCGATGGCTGAACTGGCCCGTCGCGCTCGGGAACAGGCCGAGGCGCTGGAACGGCGTGTGGAAGCACTTGAAAAAGTCCAGACCCAGCAAGGCGGTGAAAAAGCGTAAAATTAAGCCGGTGGTAACCGGGGGCTTCTAACTTTGTGACGGATCAGCCCTAACGCAGCATGTGCAATGGGAAAGAGCCTTTGTCGAACTTATTGCGATAAAAGCTCTTTTTAGCGCCGATAGAAAGGTTGTTCTTGACGCAAGGTTAATCGACGCTCAACTTTGGCGGCCGGTGGGAGTTTGGTATGAGATACCAAGGTTTAACTTATATCGCGCCGTGTATGACGTTTTTTTCACTGGGACGTTCGGCACTGGGCGTTTTGACACTGGGGATGCAGATATCTCTGTTTTTCTGGCCGATGGCGGCCGGTTGGGCGCGAAAAGCGCGGGAGCAGGAAAGCGCCCAGAAAACGCTCGAGACATTGTTCGAGAGATACCGGCCTATGGAGGACGTTGTGGATGGGATAGCCCCTTCCGCCAGAGCCAAGACGTCTTGGCAGCTAGCGTGAGACGCTCGGCGTTTTTATGGACAAAGAACAATTTATTATAACGCAGACCGCTGTAGGGCGTTCTTTATTAGTAACTGAAATCAGGCTGTATTTGGCTTCTGAACTGACGCCGCTATGGCTGGCGACAGAAGATTATCTGGGCCGGCATAACGTGGCTCCGCCATACTGGGCCTTTGCTTGGCCGGGATCAGAGGCGTTGGCGCGCTATATCACGGATAATCCGTCCTTGGTCCGGGGAAAGCGCGTGCTGGACTTTGCCGCGGGCTGTGGCTTGGCGGGCATTGCGGCGGCGCGCGCGGGGGCGGCGTTTGTGGAAGCAGCGGAAATTGATCCGCTGGCGACTGAAGCCATCAGACTGAATGCTGAATTGAATGGTGTGTCACTTTCGGTAACAGAAGGGGACGTTGTTGGGCGGAAAGGTGGATGGGATGTAATTTTCGCGGGGGACATATGTTATGAACAGAAGATGGCCGGGCTGATTGTTCCGTGGCTCCAACAGCAGTCGGAATGCAGTATAGTTCTTTTGGCGGACCCAGGCCGCAAATACAGACCTGACCTGTCAGAACAGGAAATAGGGCAATACATCGTCCCTACGAGCTTGGAGCTAGAAGACACAAAACAAAGGCAAGTAGGGTTATACGCAATTTCTAACCGAAGCGTTTGAGCAGGGCAGAGTTTCATTCCGAATCGTTGACCGGCTCATCCGCGCGGACTAAGCACCTGCAACATAATGGCTGAAATGACCTGACAGAAAGGTTTCCTATGAAGGATGTCCGCGAGGCCCTGATGATAGGGCATAATTCCGAGGGCAAGCTTGTCCGCCGGCCGCTTTCCCCGCATTTGCAGGTCTATAAACCTCAAATTTCTTCCGCAACTTCGATTTTTCACCGCATCACGGGCGTTGCTCTGAGCGTGGGAACAATCCTGATGACGTTGTGGCTGATTTGCGCGGCGTCCGGGGATGCGGCTTTCTCCGTGATTCAGGCGTTTTTCGCCTCCTGGATTGGGATGCTGATCCTGTTCGGGTTCACGATCGCCCTGTTTTATCATTTTTGCAACGGCATCAGGCACTTGGCTTGGGATGCGGGCAAGGGATTTGAGCTTCCCGACATGCACCGCAGCGGCAAGCTGGTTTTCGCGGCGACGATCGTTCTGACCGTCGCTTTCTGGGTCATTGCTCTTCTGGTGTGGTGAGAGACATGAGCACGCAAGATAAAGATCTCTCGATTAAAATTCGCCGCAGCGCGCTTGGCCGTGCACGTGGTTTGGGGTCTGCGAAATCCGGGTCCGCCCATTGGTGGGCTGAGCGGATGACTGCCGCGGCTTTGCTGCCGCTGTCGCTCTATTTCGTGGTTTCAGTCATTATTCTGCTTGGCGCAGACCAAGCGCATATGGCAGCTTATATGGCTGAGCCCTGGAACAGCGCGCTGTTCCTCGCGCTGATCGCCATCATGTTCTACCACCTTTCCATGGGGTTGCAGGTGGTTATCGAGGATTATGTGCCGGATGAAGCCAAGCGCCTGATCACGTTGCTGGTGATTAAAGGCGTGATTATCTTCCTGGCGCTGGCATCTGCCGTCTCCGTCCTCAAACTCGCTTTCTCCTGAACGAGGGGTCCAATGAACGCGATCTCCAAGCCCTCTAACGGGGCCTATAATATTATCGACCATACCTACGATGTGGTTGTGGTTGGTGCGGGTGGCTCCGGCCTGCGCGCTACGCTAGGTATGGTGGCATCCGGGCTGAAGACGGCCTGCATCACCAAGGTGTTCCCTACACGCTCCCACACAGTGGCGGCGCAGGGCGGCATCGGCGCTTCGCTCGGTAATATGGGCGAGGATAACTGGCGCTGGCATATGTACGACACCGTGAAGGGGTCTGACTGGCTGGGTGACCAGGACGCCATCGAATATATGTGCCGCGAGGCGGTTCCAGCGATTTATGAGCTGGAACATTTCGGTGTGCCTTTCTCCCGTACGGAAGACGGCAAGATCTATCAGCGCCCCTTCGGCGGCCACATGAAAGAATACGGTAAGGAACCGGCCCAGCGCGCCTGCGCTGCCGCAGACCGTACTGGCCATGCTATTCTGCACACGCTGTACCAGCAGTGCCTGAAGCACGACGCTGAGTTCTTCGTGGAATACTTTGCCCTCGACCTGATCATGGACGAGGAAGGTGTCTGCCGTGGCGTGATGGCCTGGTGCCTGGAAGATGGCACGATCCATCGCTTCCGCGGGCAGATGGTGGTGTTGGCCACCGGCGGTTATGGCCGCGCCTATCTCTCCTGCACCTCCGCCCATACCTGCACAGGTGATGGTGGCGGCATGGTGATCCGTGCCGGCCTGCCTGTTCAGGATATGGAGTTTGTGCAGTTCCACCCGACCGGTATTTTCCCCGCTGGTTGCCTCATTACCGAGGGGGCGCGCGGTGAGGGTGGTTATCTGACCAACTCCGAGGGCGAGCGCTTCATGGAGCGTTATGCGCCGACGGCGAAGGATCTGGCCTCCCGTGACGTGGTCTCCCGCTCGATGACTATCGAGATCAATGAAGGCCGTGGCGTTGGGGCGAATAAGGATCACATCCTGCTGCATCTGGAGCATCTGGGTGCGGATATTCTGCATGAGCGTCTGCCGGGCATTTCCGAGACCGCGCGCGTGTTCGCGGGGGTGGATGTGACCAAGGAGCCGATCCCTGTTCTGCCGACCGTGCATTATAACATGGGCGGTATTCCGACCAACTATAAGGCTGAGGTGCTGCGCCCAACGGCTGAGAACCCGGATGCGGTGGTGCCCGGCCTGATGGCTGTCGGTGAGGCGGCCTGCGTTTCAGTGCATGGCGCCAACCGTCTTGGTACCAACTCGCTGCTCGACCTCGTGGTGTTTGGTCGTGCGGCCGCGCATCGCGCGGCTGAGGTGGTAAAACCGGGCGCGACGCAGGCGCCGTTGCCCGCAGGGGCCGGTGAAGCATCGCTTGGGCGGTTTGACGCGACCCGTCACGCCAAGGGCGGCACCAAAGTGGCCGAATTGCGCGACCAGTTGCAGCGCACCATGCAGAGCCATGCGGCTGTGTTCCGTAACTCCAAATCTCTCACCGAAGGTGTGCAGAAGATGGAGAAGATCTGGGGTGGGTTGAAGGACATTAACGTGACCGACCAGTCCCTGATCTGGAATTCCGATCTCATGGAAGCGTTGGAACTACAGAATCTCATGGGGAATGCCGTTGCCACCATGGTTGGCGCGGAAGCCCGTAAGGAAAGCCGCGGTGCCCAGGCGCATGACGACTATCCTGACCGTGACGACCATGAATGGATGAAGCACACGGTTGCTACTGTGGCCGAAAATGGCGAGGTGAATCTGAGCTATCGTCCGGTGAAGATGCAGACCCTCACCAACGAGGTCTCTGTGTTCCCGCCCAAGAAGCGCGTTTACTAAGGAAGGAGGCTGAACAATGGCTGAATTTTCACTTCCTGCGAATTCCAAGATTGGCGAGGGCAAGACCTATAAGGCCGAGGCTGGCGCCAAGCGTGTGAAGTCGTTCAAGGTTTATCGCTGGAACCCGGATGATGGGAAGAATCCGGTGATGGATACGTATGAGATCGATCTCGATAAATGCGGGCCGATGGTTCTCGATGCGATCATCAAGATCAAGAATGAGATCGACAGCTCGCTGACCTTCCGCCGCTCCTGCCGTGAGGGCATTTGCGGTTCCTGTGCGATGAATATTGATGGCACCAATACGCTGGCGTGCCTCAAGCCCATCGCGGAGGTGAAGGGCGATGTGAAGATCAACCCGCTGCCGCACATGCCGGTGGTGAAGGATCTGGTACCTGATCTCTCCCAGCCTTATGCCCAACTGCGCTCCATCGAGCCGTGGATGCAGTCCGAAACCGTAGCGCCGCCTGACGGTGAGCGCCTGCAGTCCAAGGAAGAGCGTGCGGAGTTGGATGGTCTGTGGGAGTGCATTCTGTGCTTCTGCTGTTCCACATCTTGCCCAAGCTATTGGTGGAATGGCGACCGCTATCTTGGCCCAGCCGTGCTGTTGCAGGCTTATCGCTGGATTGCAGATTCCCGCGACGAAGCCACTGGCAAGCGTCTGGATGCGTTGGAGGACCCCTTCAAGCTCTATCGCTGCCATACGATCATGAACTGCACCCAGACCTGTCCCAAGGGCCTGAACCCCGCCAAGGCGATTGGTAAGGTGAAGCAGTTGATGCTGGAACGTCAGGGCTAAGCTAGATCAATGGTATGAAAAAGGCCCGGTTCGCCGGGCCTTTTTTGTGCAGTGCGTGATCGAATTTATCGATCAGCAATTTAAATAAAATCAATTTCCTTGATCGCCATAATGTGGCTAACTAAGCTCGTTGCGGCGCAACATACTTAAGAGGAGTTCGTTAATGTCTCTCATCAACACCGAAGTGAAGCCCTTCACCGCGCAAGCCTATCATGGCGGCAAGTTCGTCACCGTGACCGAGGCTGACCTCAAGGGGAAGTGGTCTGTGGTGTTTTTCTACCCGGCTGATTTCACCTTTGTCTGCCCGACGGAGCTGGAAGATCTGGCCGACAATTATGTTGAGTTCAAAAATCTCGGGGTTGAGATTTTCTCTGTTTCCACTGACACGCATTTCTGTCACAAGGCTTGGCACGACACCTCCGATGCGATCAACAAGATCGATTATGTGATGGTGGGCGACCCGAACCAGGCGATTTCGCGCAATTTTGAAGTGCTGATCGAGGAAGCCGGTCTGGCTGATCGTGGCACCTTCGTGATCGACCCGGAAGGCAAGATCCAGATCGTTGAGATCACCGCTGGCGGCATTGGCCGTGATGCCAAGGAACTGCTGCGCAAGGTGAAGGCTGCCCAGTATGTGGCCGCGCACCCGGGCGAAGTCTGCCCCGCCAAGTGGCAGGAAGGTGAGAAGACGCTTGCGCCGTCTCTGGACCTCGTAGGCAAGATCTAAGACTTTTTTCGCTTCCGCCAGTCCTCTGGCGGAAGTATCCCCTTATTTTATCAAGCGCCTACCTGGCCTCGTGCATGATTCCTGGCAGGCAGCGCTTTATTTTGAAAAAAATGGAGCTCTTATGTTGGACGACAGCCTGAAAGGCCAGTTGAATACCTATCTTGCCCGCATGGCGGAGCCGATTGAACTGGTGGCTTCTTTGGATGCCGGTTCGTTGTCGAAGGAAATGCAGGGGCTTTTGGAAGATATCGCGGCCCAAAGTGATAAGATTACCCTGAAGTTGGATGGCGCGGATAAACGCGTGCCCTCCTTCGAGATCCGCAAGGTGGGGGCTACCCGTGGCGTGCGTTTCGCCGGGCTGCCAATGGGGCATGAATTTACTTCCTTGGTGCTGGCGCTGTTGCAGACTGGCGGCTACCCGCCGAAAGTCGCCCCGGAGATTATCGCTCAGATAAAAGAACTGAATGGCGAGTTCCATTTCGTCACCTATTTCTCACAGTCATGCCAGAACTGCCCGGATGTTGTACAGGCGTTGAATCTGCTGGCGGTTTTGAACCCTGGCATCACCCATGTCGCCGTTGATGGCTCGGCTTTCCAGGATGAGGTGAAGAAGGAGAAAGTGATGGCGGTGCCAACGGTGCTGCTGAATGGCGAGCCATTCGGTCAGGGGCGGATGGAGATTGAGCAAATCCTGTCTAAGATCGACACCGGCGCGGTTGCCCGTGAGGCTGAGAAACTGTCAGCCAAGGAAGCTTTTGACGTGCTGGTGGTTGGCGCTGGCCCCGCGGGTGCGGCGGCGGCGATTTATGCTGCGCGCAAGGGGATTCGTACTGGTATGGTGGCTGAACGCTTTGGCGGGCAGGTGCTGGACACAATGGCCATCGAGAATTTTATTTCCGTCGCCCATACCGAGGGCCCCAAGCTGGGCGCGGCGCTGGAACAGCATACCCGGGAATATGATGTGGATATCATGAAGGGGCAGAAAGCGTCCGCCATTGTGCCCCCGGCTTATAAAGGCGGTTTGTATGAGGTGAAGCTGGCCGATGGCGGATCTTTGAAGTCTAAATCGCTGGTGCTTTCGCCCGGCGCCCGTTGGCGCACCATGAATGTGCCGGGTGAGGAGGAGTATCGGAATAAGGGGGTGGCTTATTGCCCGCATTGCGACGGCCCGCTGTTTAAGGGCAAGCGCGTGGCGGTGATTGGTGGCGGTAACTCTGGCGTTGAGGCGGCGATCGACCTTGCGGGCGTGGTGTCTCATGTCACGCTGATTGAGTTTGATAGCCAGTTGCGTGCTGATGCGGTGCTGCAGGCCAAGCTCAGGAGCTTGCCGAATGCTAGCGTTATCGTGTCCGCGAAAACCACGGAAGTGCATGGCGATGGTGAGAAGGTCACGGGGCTCTCTTATGAGGACCGCAAAAACGATGAGATCCATAAAGTGCCGATGGATGGCGTGTTCGTCCAGATCGGTCTGGTGCCGAACACGGAATGGCTGAAGGGCGCCGTGGCTCTGACCCAGCGTGGTGAAATTGAAATTGACGTGCGCGGTGAAACATCCTTGCCGGGTGTGTTTGCGGCCGGTGACGCGACCACGGTGCCGTATAAGCAGATCATCATCGCGGCGGGTGAGGGGGCCAAGGCGGCGCTCTCCTCGTTTGACTATCTTATTCGCCTGCAGCCTGCAGACGCGCAGGCCGCGTAAGGGAACGCCATGGCCTATTTGCCAACGCCTCAACAGCTTCGCTATTTGGTTATGCTGGCTGAGACGGGGCATTTTGGCCGGGCTGCGTCGGCCTGCGCTGTTTCGCAATCGACGCTTTCCGCTGGTATTCTGGCGCTTGAAAGAGCTCTGGATGCACAGATTCTAGATCGTGCCGCAGCAAAGCATCCGGTTTTCACGCCTCTGGGGTTGGAACTGGTTGCGAAGGCGCGGTCGGCTTTGTCGGCTTTGTCGGATGTGGCAGAAACAGCCGATGCGGCGCGGGCCCCAATGTCCGGGCCGTTAAGACTGGGGATTATTCCGACGATCGGGCCGTTTTTGCTGCCGCGCCTGATGCCTGCGTTGCGTGAACGCTATAAGGCCTTGCGGTTGTTCTTGAGAGAAGACCAGACAGAGCGGCTTTTGGATCAGCTTGATGCCGGGCAGTTGGATATTTTAATTCTTGCGCATCCTTGCGCTTGCGGTGAAGCGGAAGTGCTGAATGTGGCAAGAGATGATTTTCTTGTCGCGTTGCCGCCAGGGCATGTGTTGGCCAGTCGGGAGGCTATTCCTTTAGCGGATTTGGCGTCCGAACAGTTTTTGCTTTTGGAGGACGGTCATTGTCTTCGCGATCAGGTTTTGTCCGTTTGCGGCACGTCCTTAGCGCGGGAAAGAGAACAGCGTTTCGCGGCCACGTCTTTGCATACCCTTATTCAGATGGTCGCTGGCGGGCTGGGGGTAACGCTTGTCCCGAGATTGGCTGTTGATGCCGGTTTGGCAGCCGGTACTGATGTTGAGATACGCCGCCTGGAAGGCGCGGAAGGCTGGCGCAGCTTAGGCTTGGCCTGGAGGGCTGGAAGCCCGAGAAGCGGAGAATATAGAACGTTGGCACCTTTGGTGGCAGAGGCATGCAGCCAAAACGGAATAGGCCCGGATTGATGCATCCGGGCCTATTCCGTTGGTCTTAGGATCGAGAGTTTTTATTCCGGCTGATCCCGGAAATAGGCTTCCACAGTTCCTTTCAGCTTGACCGTCAGCGGCTTGCCTTTACGGTCAACGGCTTTGCCAGCTGCAACCCGAACCCAGCCTTCGGAAACGCAATATTCCTCGACATTGTTCTTTTCCGTGCCATTGAAACGGATGCCAATGCCGCGTTCCAGCAGAGGTTCATCAAAGAACTTGCTGGCGGGGTCAATGGAGAGGCGATCGGGCGGCGTGTCGGTCATAGCATTTTCCGCAATTTGTTCTTGAGTTTGGTAAAGAAGGTCGCGCGGGGCGAGTCAGCCAGAGCGATGACAGGCACTGTCGCCAGCGTCTTGCCTTTTGCGCTGTAGGTTACGGTACCCAGAACCTCGCCCTTGGTCACGCCGGGAGTGAGGTCGGCCGTGTAGGTTATGTTGTGCGTGATTGCTTTCTCAGCGTCGACGGGCAGGGTAACGGTCACATCCTTGCTGACCCCAACGGGCACTTCGCCGCTATTCAGAGCGTCGCTTTTCAAGGTGTCGATCTGCTGGCCAGCGGTGGTGATTTGCGCGTCAGTAAAGAAGCGCTGTCCATAATCCAGTAGGCTTTCAATCGCGGCGGTACTTGCCGGCCAGGTTGGTCCGCCGGTGACAACGGCAATCAGACGCATATTGCCACGCAAGGCGGTTGCGTCGATGCAATGGCCGCTTTCGTCAGTCAGGCCGGTTTTAAGCCCGTCAACAGTGGGGTCCTTGAACAGAACAGGGTTCCAACTGCGCTGGGTGATTTTGTCATAAGTATAGGTTTTCAGCTTCGAGATATCCAGAATTTCTGGCTCATCGTGCAGGATGGTGCGCGTCAGCTTGGCTACATCCATCGCCGAGGTATGAAGATCCGGGTTAGGAAGGCCGGTAGGGTTGGCGTAGTGGGTGTCCGAAAGCCCGAGTTTGTTGGCCTCGCTATTCATCATTTGAACAAAAACATCCGTGCTGCCAGCGACTTGCTGAGCCAGAGCCACGGCGGCATCGTTACCGGAATCGATAATCAGCCCGTGCAGAAGCTGGTTTACGGTGACCACTGAGTTCGGCTGGATGAACATAGTCGAACCAGGCTGGTGCCAGGCTTTGACCGAGACAGGCACAACCTGATCCATCTTAAGAGAGCCATGGTGGATGGCCTGATAGACGAGATGTGCGGTCATCAGCTTGGTCAGGCTGGCGGGGGGAAGCTGCAGATGCGGGGCGGCCTCAGCCAGGATGGCACCGGTTTTTGCGTCCATCAGCACATAGGCGGTCATATCCGGCAGAGTGGGCGGCGTAGGGGTTGATTTGTCGCCCGCCGGGCTTGTCGGAACAGGGGTTGGGGCTGTTGGCACTGGGGTGGCCCCGATTTTCCCGGTATTTGCTCCTGAAGCCGCGGCGGCGGTATGGTGTTGCGTTGCGGCCAAGGCAGGAGAGGCTAGTGCCAGGGAGGCAACGAGAGCGATCCGTGACAAGCCAGACATTTTCATCATGGGCGACTCTATACTCCAGGCTGAATAATGCGGTCTCTCTGCACCCGATTGCGGCCAGACCGCAAGCTGGTATCGATTAACGGCTTGTAACGGGCAGGTGGTTTTACGGTTACAATTGGCGGCTTTCTTGACAACGGGCCTTATGCGGGTTTGATGCAGCCAATCTGCAGGGAATAGAGGTTAAATGGCACGGCGCGATCAAAATGCAGGCGGGCTTATCGAGTTCTTTAAGACAATCGTTTATGCTGGCTTGATTGCGGTGGGTATTCATACCTTCTTGTTTGAGCCGTTTTATATCCCGTCGGGTTCAATGGTGCCGACGCTTCTCGTGGGCGACTATATTATTGTTAATAAGTTTGCCTATGGATATTCCCATTATTCGTTGCCTTTTTCGCCGGACTGGTTCTCGGGCCGTATTTTTGGCAGCACGCCCAAGCGCGGTACGGTTATTGTGTTTCGTCCGCCGGGAGATCCGAGCGAGGATTATATCAAGCGTGTGATTGGCCTGCCGGGGGATACGGTGCAGATGATCGGCGGCCAGCTGTATATCAACAGCAAGGAAGTACCCCGAGTCGCTGAAGGTGATTATGTCGATACCAGCTCGGGAGCGCCGGTGGTAACGCACGCCTACAAGGAAAGCCTGCCTGGGGGCGTGGTACATTCGATTATCAAGGTCACGAACGGACCTGAGGATGTAGGCGGGTTGGATCCGAACAATACCCCTATCTACACCGTGCCGCCGGGTGATTTGTTCGTGATGGGCGATAACCGGGATAACTCTGAGGACTCACGTTTTCTGGATGGTCCGGTTGGCTATGTGCCGATTGAGAATGTCGTTGGGCCAGCCGATATAATCTTTTTCTCCATTAATTTGACGCATCCGTTCTGGGAGGTTTGGGAGTGGCCGTTCGAAATCCGCTGGGGGCGGATGTTCAAGATCATCCATTGAGCAGGATTGAAGAGGCGTCCGCTTTCCTGGGGCACGATTTCAAAAGCGCTGCGTTGCTGGCCGAGGCGCTCACGCACCGCTCAGCTGCCGGTGCCAAGGGAGTTGGGTCTAACGAACGGCTGGAGTTTATCGGCGACCGGGTGTTGGGTCTAATTGTCGCGGAGTGGCTGATCGAGCGTTTCCCGAATGAGCAAGAGGGGAAGTTGGGGCCGCGCTTAGCCGCGCTGGTTTCAAAGCCGGCTCTCTCGGCGGTTGCTGAAGCTCATAATGTAGGCGCGATGCTGAGTGTTGCGCCGGGCGAGGCTAAACGAGGGGTAAGTTCTCAACCAAACGTTTTGGCCGATGCGGTTGAGGCGATGATTGGCGCCTTGTATCTTGATGGCGGCCTGGAAGCCGCCAGAGCGTTTGTGCATCGCGTTTTGGCTGATGTGGTTGATGCGCAGGCGGCACCACCAAAAGACCCCAAAACAGCTTTGCAGGAATGGGCGCTCAAGCGCGCCTTGCCGTTGCCTCTCTATGAAATATTGGATCGATCTGGCCCTTCTCACGCTCCACAATTTATTGTGCGGGTGAGTGTGGGCAAATCCAGCGCCATCGCGACCGCGGGCGCCAAGCGGGCCGCGGAACAAGAAGCGGCGCGGAATTTACTGGGAACCTTGCCCGAATGACCAAATGCGGCTTTGTAGCGCTTGTTGGCGCTCCCAATGCTGGAAAATCGACGCTGTTGAACCGGTTGACCGGCGCCAAGATTTCCATTGTCAGCCCCAAGGCACAGACGACCCGGGCGCGTGTACTCGGTATTCTGGTGCGTGATGAGGCGCAGATCATTTTTGTTGATACACCAGGGATATTTGCCCCTAAGCGACGCCTGGATCGGGCCATGGTTGAAGCCGCATGGAATGGGGCTGGGGAAGCGGATCTGCGGTTTTTGCTGGTTGATGCCAAGCTGGGACTCACCGATGCGGTGCGTGAGATTGCGGCACAGTTGGTGGAGACAGGCGCCAAGCTTTCCTTGATTCTGAACAAAGTCGACCTTGTGGAGCGTCAGCAACTTTTGCCTCTTGCCGAGGCAGCGGCAAAGTTGGCGCCTTTCGAGCGGGTTTTCATGATCTCCGCGCAGACGGGCGACGGGATTGAGGAATTATTGGATTTCTGCGCGACCCGTTTGCCGGAAAGCCCGTTCCTCTATCCAGAAGATGAGATGACTGATCTGCCTGACCGGCAACTGGCCGCGGAGATTGTGCGCGAACAGATTTTTTTGCAAACGCGTGATGAGGTGCCTTATGGCACCACTGTTGAAACGGAGAGTTTCAAAGAGCAGAAAAACGGTGCCATTCGGATTGACGCGGTGATCTATGTTGCGCGTGAAGGGCATAAGGCGATTCTGATTGGTGCCAAAGGGGCAAGAATCAAGGAAATCGGTAGTAGGGCGCGGCGGGAGTTGGAAAAGCTTTTGGATACAAAGGTGGATCTCTTCCTGCGCGTTGTTGAACGGCCAGGCTGGGATGAGGAAGCTGCCAGAATTAGGGCAGCCGGGTTGGACTTGCCACGCGGCTGATAAGGCGATGATGGACATTAGGCCTGCCGGGAAAGCTGTCTGGAAAGTGGAAGCCTGGCCATGGCATGTTCTGGCTTTTCTGTTTTATCTGGGTACGGCTTTGGCGGTATCCTGGCATGGCACGAATTTGCGTACCCGTTTGCTGGGCGAAGGATCTGATCCTATCGCATATACTTGGTTTTTGGCTTGGTGGCCTTACGCG
This sequence comes from Acidocella aminolytica 101 = DSM 11237, assembly GCF_900129125.1. Taxonomy (GTDB): domain Bacteria; phylum Pseudomonadota; class Alphaproteobacteria; order Acetobacterales; family Acetobacteraceae; genus Acidocella; species Acidocella aminolytica. The sequence goes on from NZ_FQVJ01000002.1 coordinate 67,403, forward strand.
CTTCAGCACCATCTCAATCCCTTCTTTACACATCTGGTATGGACGCCTGGAGGGCTGAATTTAGGCTGGACCACATCCATACCGACGTTAGCACTGGTAGCTTTGCCTTTAACGGTCACGGCCGGGCCGGTTTTAGCATATGATGTGCTAATGCTTATGGCGCCTGTTTGTGCCGGTATGGGGGCGTATGGGCTATGTCTATATATTTCCCGTAGGCCAATGGCCGCAATAATTGGCGGCTGGCTCTTTGGCTTTTCCAGCTTTGCGGCGGCTCATCTCAACCAGCAGCTGAATTTGGAATGGACCGCATTGCTGCCCCTTTTGGTTTGGGTGGGGTTGAGGCGTATAAACGATCATTCTGGATGTTTGTTTACGGTTCTGGCTTTAAGTTTGCTCCTCGTTGCTCAATCTGGGTTTTCTTTGGAAGTTTTTGCGACGCTGATTGTTATGGCTGCTTTTGCCTGGGGTTTGGCGTGGTTTACTGTAAGGCCAATGCGTCCCCGCTTAATTGTTATTGCGGCAGACATTACCCTTGCGGCCCCCATTACGTTTGTTTTGATGGTGCCAATGCTTTTCGCAATGTTCGGACAGCCGCATGATATGCACCTGCCCAAATTATGGCCTGCGTTTTATGTTACCACTCCCTTGAATTTCTTCATTCCAACCGAGGCAACCTGGCTTGGGGGGCATTTCTTTTTACCCGTCAGCAGCCGTTATATTGGATTAGTATGCGAGCAAGGGGCGTATTTGGGACTGCCTCTGCTATTTATTTTGTGGCGTTATCTTAGGCAAGGCGGCTGGTTTTTGCCTCTCTTGTTTGGTGGGATATTGCTTGCAAGCTGTGGACCTGAGCTCATTTGGGGTGGGCGAGAAATGGGAATCCCCCTGCCTTGGGGGCTCATGATGCGGTTGCCTTTGATCGGCAACGCGCTTCCTGCCCGTTTGATGGCTTATGCTAGTTTGGTCGCGGCAATCATTGTCTCGCTCTGGCTTGCCGAAACAACGCGGCACTGGCGTTGGGTCGTGGCGACGTTGGCGGTATTGTTCCTTTGGCCAGCGCAGTCGGCGGTAAAAGTGATTCCGTTTCAGCCTTTGTTTCAGCCGGGGCAGATCCAAAAGGCCATTGGTCACGATAAGAATGTGCTAATTCTACCATTTGGCATATTTAGTCCGTCAATGTTCTGGCAAATGGAGAGCGGTTTTGCTTTCTCTCAGGCGGGCGGGTATCTCGGCTTCCCGCCCAAGCGTGTACAAACCAATTCAAAAATAATGCGGCTGTTTTTTGGGTTTATCGACCCTGGTGTGGTTGAGGCGTTGGCCGTGTACTGCCAGACCACTCATGTGGACGACCTGATCGTTATGCCGGGCACTGATCAACGGCTGGTGGATGGTCTCCGCTCGCTTCAATGGCCAGTCAAATTCATGGACGGCGCGAGCATCTATTCTGTTCCGTCTTTGCCTTAGAATTGATGCTGAGCGCCTTCTTCTGAAGGCTGGAATTGAAAGCACTGTAACGTTGGTGTTAGCTGGCCGCTAGCGAAGGAGCCGAAATGCGCGTTGCTGTAATTCAAATGTCGCCGGGCGCCGATAAGGCGCGTAATATTGCCCAGGCGCGCGCCTTGATAGAGGCTGTGACCTCCAGGGAAGCGGTTGATCTTATTGTTTTACCTGAAATCTGGACCTGCCTGGGTGGGACGCGTGCCCAGAAATTTGCCGCGGCCGAAACTTTGCCTCGACGTGGGATGGCTGGGGGGGAGGCTTATGAATTCTTGCGCGAAGTGGCGGTGCGGAATGGCATTCACATCCATGGCGGGTCTATTGGTGAACTGGCGGGCGATAAGCTGTTCAACACCAGCCTTGTGTTTAGCTCAAAAGGCGAGGAGTTGGCGCGTTACCGTAAAATTCATCTGTTCGACATTGTGACGCCAGACGGACAAGGATACCGAGAAAGCGCCATTTACGGGGCTGGTGAGCAGGTGGTGACGTGTGAGATTAACGGCTTGAAGGTTGGGCTTGCCATTTGTTATGATCTCAGATTCCCGGAATTGTTTTTACAGCTACGCCGGCAGGGGGCTGAATTGATTCTGCTTCCGGCGGCCTTCACCTTGCAGACGGGCAAGGATCATTGGGAGGTGCTGCTTCGTGCACGGGGAATTGAGACGCAATGCTGGGTGGCGGCGGCCGCTTGTACCGGTATGCATCGGGAGCCAGATGGGGAGCCGCGTTATACTTACGGTCATTCCTTGATTGTTGATCCGTGGGGGCATGTTGTGGCCAAGGCATCGGATGGGACGGGCTGGGCCTCAGCCATTATAGATCACGGTGTGACCGAAAGAGTGCGTGCGAATATGCCGGTGCTTGAACATCGTAAATTGGTATGAAACTCGCATTTATCGCAGCGCAAACGGCTGGAGCCTCGGCCGCACGGCAACGGCTTGTCCAACGATATGGTGACTGCCCGGTAAAAGAAGCGGCGGTTATCGTCGCTCTGGGCGGCGACGGCTTGATGCTAGAATGTTTGCATCAGGTTCTGGGCAGTTCCATGCCTGTTTACGGCATGAATTGTGGATCAGTCGGCTTTATGATGAATGAATATAATGAAGCCGACTTGCCTGTCAGGATTGGCAAGGCTTTGCCTTCGATTTTGCATCCTTTGAGGATGCACGCCGTCACTGCCTCGGGGGTGGTGGAAGAGGCAATGGCCTTGAATGAGGTTTCCCTGTTACGTGAGGGACGTCAGGCTGCGAAAATTCGCATCTCGGTGGATCATCGAGAAAGGTTGAGTGAGCTGATCTGTGATGGCGTACTGATTTCGACACCTGCAGGGTCAACGGCCTATAATCTTTCAGCCCACGGCCCGATTGTGCCGCTTACCGCTAATTTGCTGCCCTTGACGCCAATATCGGCCTTTCGGCCGCGGCGTTGGCGGGGGGCGCTGTTACCGTCCAATGTTGATGTGCTGTTTGAGGTTCTGGAGCCGGATAAACGGCCCGTGGCGGCGGTGGCTGACTTCACGGAAGTTAGGGACGTGATATCCGTGGCTGTGAATGAGGATAGAAGTGTGGGGGGAACCGTGTTGTTTGACCCTGATCGCGCTTTGTCCGAACGCATTATCTCAGAGCAGTTTACTGTCTGATTTGTGTGGCTTTAGCTGTCTTTCGATGGCTTTCCTGCGATTGCGAGAGTAGACGCAAGGGGCGTGCTTCAGTAATGGCATGCGCCATGGCAAAGCATTACTTCACCGTTACCTGGGACCAGTTGCACAGAGACGCCAAGGCGTTGGCTTGGCGCCTGCATACTCAGGGGCCTTGGAAAGGCATTGTGGCGGTTACGCGCGGTGGGTTGATTCCGGCCGCCATTATTGCCCGGGAGTTGGAAAACCGGCTGGTTGAGAGCATCTGCGTCGTCACTTATGATGACGAAAAGCGTGGCGAGCCACAGGTTACCAAGCCTGCCGTCGCTGCGGGCGATGGTGAAGGCTGGCTGATTATTGATGATCTTGTGGATTCCGGCACAACCGCCCGGCATGTGCGTGCCCTTCTACCGAAGGCGCATTTCGCGACGATCTATGCGAAGGAGCAGGGGAAGCCGGTTGTGGATACCTTTATTACCGAGGTCAGCCAGGATACCTGGATTTTATTTCCCTGGGACACGGAACCACAGTTTGTGGCGCCGTTGGCGCGGAGCCCAGGCTAAAGCCTGCAAGATGCTTAGCTTCTAGCCATAAAGGCGAAAACCTAGTAAGACACTGCACCGCGCCATGGTGGCGCGGTATAGATAAAGCGTCAGACCGTGGCAAAAGCCATCGGGATGTTCCGCGCCGCCGCCGGTTTTGAACCTTTGCGGCGTTTCCGGCCACATGGTCCGTGGTTGCGGGTCCCAATCCCCAGCCAGACCCATGCCGCCCGAGGCGCCGCCCGAAAACCCGGCAGTTCGCGCCTCATCCTTTTAGCCATGCTCCGTTTTGCCGCTTCGGAGTACATGAATGTTCGATAAATTTTTCCGCAAAGAGATGGAATGGGGTGGCAAGACCCTGATTCTGGAGACGGGTAAGGTTGCACGCCAAGCTGATGGCGCTGTTGTTGCCTCTTATGGTGACACCGTTGTGCTGGCCACTGTGGTTGGCGCCAAGACCGCTAAGCCAGGGCAGGATTTCTTTCCACTGACCGTGAATTACCAGGAGAAGTTCTACGCCGCGGGTCGTATTCCCGGTGGCTTCTTCAAGCGTGAAGGCCGCCCGACTGAGCGCGAGACTCTGGTTTCTCGTCTGATTGACCGTCCGATCCGACCGCTATTCCCGGAAGGGTTCCGCAATGAGGTTCAGGTGATCGTGACCGTGCTGAGCCACGATTTGGATAACGACCCAGATGTTGTTGCGATGGTTGCCGCGTCTGCGGCGCTGACCCTGTCTGGTATTCCGTTCTTCGGCCCTGTGGCTGCAGCGCGCGTTGGCTATATTAACGGCCAGTATGTCCTTAACCCAACCGTGAGCGAGTGCTCTGACAGTGTGCTAGATCTCGTTGTCGCCGGTACGACTGAAGGCGTGCTGATGGTTGAGTCCGAGGCATCTGAGCTCTCTGAAGAGGTAATGCTGGGAGCGGTGACTTTTGGTCATGAAAACTTCCAGCCGGTGATCCAGGCGATCATCGAGCTCGCGGAAGTCGCTGCTAAGGAGCCTTGGGACCTGCCGGAGGAAACCGAGGAAACCAAGACCCTGAAGGCGCGCGTTGATGCGCTGGCCCGGGAAGCCTTGGCTGAAGCGTATCAGGAAACCCAGAAGCAGGTCCGTTACGAGAAGCTGGCCGCAGCCAAAAAGGCTGCCTCTGAGAAGCTGATCGAGGAAGGGCTGAATGCTGACGCTGCCAAAGGGCTCTTTAAAGAGCTCGAAGCAAACATCGTCCGCAACTCCATTTTGGACACTGGCCTACGCATTGATGGCCGCGACACCAAGACCGTGCGCCCCATCCTGGCTGAAGTGGGCGTGCTGCCACGTACCCATGGTTCTGCGCTCTTCACCCGTGGTGAAACGCAGGCGTTGGTTGTTGCCACGCTGGGCACTGCTCAGGACGAGCAGGTGGTGGATGCTATAGAGGGTGAGTTCAAAGAGCATTTTATGCTCCATTATAACTTCCCTCCGTTCTCCGTTGGTGAGACCGGCCGCATGGGCTCCCCAGGCCGCCGTGAAATCGGCCATGGTAAGCTGGCATGGCGCGCGATTCATCCGCTGCTGCCAACCAAGGAGAGCTTTCCCTACACGCTGCGTGTGGTTTCTGAGATCACCGAGTCCAACGGTTCCTCCTCGATGGCGACTGTTTGCGGCACCTCGCTGGCTCTGATGGATGCCGGTGTGCCGCTGAAGCAGCCGGTGGCGGGTATCGCCATGGGGCTGATCAAGGAAGATAAGGGCTTCGCCGTGCTCTCCGATATTCTGGGCGACGAGGATCACCTCGGCGACATGGATTTCAAGGTGGCCGGTACAGAGAATGGTGTGACCTCGCTACAGATGGACATCAAGATCACCTCCATTACGCCGGAGATCATGAAGATTGCTCTGGAGCAGGCGAAGGGTGGGCGTCTGCATATTCTGGGCGAGATGGCCAAGGCCATCACCGGTTCGCGCGAGGGCGTTTCGTCCAACGCGCCGAAGATCGTGACCACCTCCGTACCGAAGGAGAAGATCCGCGACGTGATCGGCACTGGCGGCAAGGTGATCCGCGATATTGTCGAGAAGACCGGCGCCAAGGTGGATATCGGTGATGATGGCACGGTGAAGATTGCCGCCTCCGATGACAAGAAGATCCAGGCCGCGCTGGACATGATCAAAGGCATCGTGGCGGAGCCGGAAGTGGGCGTGATCTATACCGGTAAGGTTGTGAAGACCGCTGATTTTGGCGCTTTCGTCAACTTCCTTGGTGCTAAGGACGGTCTCGTCCACATCTCCGAGCTGGCACAGGGCCGCGTAGCTAAGACCACGGACGTGGTGAAGCAGGGCGACATGGTGAAGGTGAAGGTCATTGGTTTTGATGATCGCGGCAAGGTGAAGCTTTCTATGCGCGTTGTCGATCAGGAGACTGGTGAGGACATTACCGATAAGGTCGGTACCAACAAGGGCAAGAAAGAGGCGCAGGCTGAAGCCTGATCTTTCAGTTTAGCCAAATTGGAAACGGCGCTGTAAGGCGCCGTTTTTGCATCCAAACTGTTCCATTGCCATATATCAATGAGCCAACAAGGAACATGGTTTGATGGTGATGCAGCAAAGTGGTTGGGCACGCGTAAAAATGATTGCCGCGGCTTCGGCGGGAAATGCGTTAGAATTTTACGATTTTATTGTTTACGGCTTTTTTGCAAACGCTTTGGCGCAAGCGTTTTTCCCAGGACACGATCAGACAAGCCGTTTGCTGCTGACCTTTGGCGCGTTTGGTGTTTCGTTTTTTGCCCGGCCGGTTGGTGCGCTGCTTCTTGGCGAGCTCGCTGACACCAAGGGGCGGGCGTTCTGCATGATCGTGGCTGTTTGTCTGATGAGTTTTGCCTCGCTGATGATGGCATTGTGGCCTGGCTATAATCAGATTGGTCTGGTGGCACCTCTAGGTATTTTGGTTGCCAGATTGGTGCAGGGCTTCGCTCTTGGTGGCGAGTTTGGCAGTTCCACGGCTTTGATGATTGAACATTCAGCGGGCCAAGAGGCCCATGCTGCCAGTTTCCAAGGCGTCAGCCAGAATGTAGCAGGTTTGCTTGCGACGGGTGTTGCTTGGATATTATCCTTCCATACAGAAGGCTGGTTTGGAATTCAGAATTTTCGCATTGCATTTGGACTTGGAGCTGTCGCAGGTCTGGCTGTTTTGATTCTCCGCAGAAAGCTCGAGGATGCGCCTTCTTTTAAAGAACAGAAAAAAGTATCGCTGAAGCGGGATCCAGTGCCCTTCGGACCGATTATTATTGCCGCGGGTATGGTGGCAATTGGTACGGTCCAAACTTATCTGGCGCTCTATTTGCCGACCTATGCGACCAATCAGCTACATATGCAGGCCCATACCGCATTGGCGGATATCTTTTTGCTTTATATGATTTTGATGGCCATTGTCCCATTCAGGCTCCTTTTTGCCAGGCTATTCGATGCAGGGCAAAACAGTCTTTATATGGTGCTGTCTTGCGTATTGATGGCGGCGCTAAGCTACCCGGCTTTTGCGATTTTGGAGCATTGGCCAGGGGGTATTACGTTGTTTTGCCTGCCGGTTCTCTTCAACCTAGTGGCACTGCCTTATATAGCGCCACTGAATGGGTTTATGGGGCTGGTCTTTCCAATACGCGGAAGGGGAGTTGGTCTTTCAACCGGCTATTCAATTGGTATTGCACTGTTTGGCGGCACGGCGCCCTTCATTTTTACGTGGCTGATTGCTCTTACGGGTGATCCGCGCAGTCCAGCTTTGTACCTTATTATCGCAACTGTCATTACTCTGGCGGCGATTATTGCCGCTAATAGGGAACTGCGGCGCCAAAAGACGCCGCAGGCGGAGTTTTAGCCCGCTTTTGCCGCCCTTTCAGGCTTGCGTGTAGCCCGGGCGGAAGCGGGTGTGGGCCTCGTCTTGGGCAGCATCTTCTTGCCGACAATTTCCTCAATGTAAGCGCGGTATCGCTGGATATAGTTGTCCATGCCGAGATTTGCCTCAGCATATGCCCTGGCACCTTTTCTTAGTTTGGATGCCAGTTTGGTATCACCGAGAACGCGCAGGACATTCTTCGCCAATTTATTCGAGTCCAAGGTTGGTGTGAGGATGCCGTTTTGCTCGTTCTGGATGAACTCAGCGACCGTAACGCTATCAGCGCCAATAATCGGGCAGCCGCAAGCTAAAGATTCACGCAGTGACCAAGACGCGACAAATGGGTAGCTAAGATAAACATGCGCATTTGAACGCTTCAAAAGTGTCAAATGGTCATCGTACTTGACCTTGCCCATGAAATGCACGCGGGAAAGATCGATCTTGTTACCGACCTCTTTAAGCAGAACGTCTTTCCATGAGCCGCCATTAGGAGGTGGAGCACCGTAACTCACCTCATCTCCTCCAACGATGGAAACGAGGAGATCACGCCGTTCTTTCAAAATTTCCGGCAAGGCGCGCATCAAGGTATGGAACCCGCGATAGGGCTCCAAATTCCGTGAGACGAATGTCAGCAGTTTTTGTCTGGGGCTGACGCTTAATGGGCCAACTTTAACGGTCTTTTTATAGAGCGCAGCGTCAGGTGAGCAGATATCAAGATCGACACCCTCTTCGATAATCTTGATTTTTTGCCGGGCCCATTCTGGATACGTATCATATTGCCAGCGAGTAGGCGTTTGCCCCCATTGCTCAAGGCCGATCGCCAAATGGTTGATCGTATTTTTGCCTCTAACAACCCCGAACCGCGATTCTTCCATCGGGAATTCAGGATCAAAATTCACGTCTGAGTTATGAATGCGATAGTAGAATTCAAAATATCCCAAGATTGGAACGCCAGGAAAGACATCGCACAAATTCAGCATTTCACCCCAGCCGTGATGTCCGATGATTATGTCTGGCTTAAAGCCAAGCGCCTTGATTTGAAGCGCGCCATTATAACAAGCCTGAGCGCGCACCGATGCCATTTCGAATTCCCGTGCCGTAGCAACCAGGGCCTGAGGCGGCGGCGGCGGGCGGGAATAAGTAACCTTCCTGACACCCTCGATATAGTTTTGGTTAGGCTCCGTCATAAAGACGATTTCGTGAGTTCCCGGCCTAGCCGCATTATCGGCCAGGAGGTTTCTCAGCAAATGGATATACTGCCCAGGAAAGTTCTGGTGAACGAACAGAAAGTTCACGGCTGCCTCTACGCTATTACTTCCTGGACTTACCGGTTTTTCGTCCGCGCGGGGTGAGGGTAACCTGGAATGCTTCGAGCGGCGCTAAGGTCTCAGCTTCGCAGGTTTCATCGTTACTAACTGGCCCGGATGAGGCACCGCCGACAAAGCTGGCCGAATAGCTAATGTCGTATTTCTCCGCTGCCGCACCGCTCAGGCGAATGCGCAGGCCAAGCAAGGGGAGGGCCATGCCGCGTGAACCACAATATTGACCGGCTTCCACCCAGGGGGATAGCCACCCGCGACCAAGAACAGCCTGGTATGTCAGATCTTCAGCAGCAATGCCTTCGGGGGAGGTAACGGTAAAACCTTCAATCCAGTTCTTGCTGCCTTTTTCACCAATCCACTCGCCAAACGCTCCTCCGACATCGCCGCGCGTTTGGATGTGCGCCACAATGTTCGCGTTTTTAGCAGAGGAAGGATTGGAGGTATCGTTTTTGGTCGTCGGCCCGGAGTTTGCGGCGATATTGGGTTCACCCAATAGCTGACGAACCTGGAGCTTAGGCGAGGCGTCCGGCAGGTTAGCGAGCTGGTAAATGGTTACCAGGACCTGTGAAGGCTGGTTCTTGATGCGGACAAGTACCGCATCCCCTTCCGCATTGAGCCAACCATCCGAACGAAATCCTGAAATTTCAACATTTTGCCCGCCGATGGGAGGAGGGGAAACACGCACGCCCGGTAAGCCGTTATGCAAAGCAGCGTTGTGGTTCATCTCGTTTACAAAACAGAAAAGGCCGGGGGGCAGAGCCATCAGATGGCCGGTAACCTTCAACTCCTGAACCTGGGCGCTTGGTTTCGCCTGTTGGGCGCTGTCTCCGGTGCCTTATTGGAGAGAGCGGAGGCGGTTTTAGCAGCGGCCATCTTATTTCCTTAGCGGGCGGTTTATCTACCTGTTTGCTCATATTGCAGCAAAAGCAACTGCGCAGGCAAACCGGAGAACAAGTAACTTAAGTTGCAAAAAGTTGCCAGACCATTTCCGGGGTTCGAGACTTAAAATGTTACGCTTAACAAAGAGTTGTTTATCCGTTCTGGTGGCAGGCCCAAGGGTAAAATGGCACCACGTCCGGTTGCGCGAACGCGTTCAGCTTGGGCGCCAAGGTCAAATACCACGGTATAAAGCCCCGCTCGCCAAGCCTCACTAAGAACAAAGCACCACGTTTCCGGCCAAATTGAAGGCAGGAAAATCAAGTCAGGGGCACTTTCACGGATTAATAGTTCAGATTCATGAGGCTTATAAAAACCCGTCACTTTGACGCCACATTTTAGAAGTTTAGCGTCATCGGCGCTACTGCCGATAACAATGAAGTCTAACGGAAGTTGCCGCCTTTGTTGGTCTTGAGCGCACTCAAGTAGGACATCAAAACCTTTAGAATAGCCTATGCCTCCTAATATTCCGATGCGCCGTGGACCAGAGCGAGGCTTGTTTAAAGTCATGGGGAGCGTATCGTCTTCCCACGGTATTACCTGTGGATGAATTTTAGGAAAGTGACGAGAAAGGCGCCGGGCCATATCGGTTGATGGCACAATAATACGGTCTGCTGATGCGAATTCATGTTCTGAACGCGCCAGCAGACGCTTGACCGGGATGCGTTCATGTAGGTCGACCTTGCTTTGCCGGCAGCAGGTTTCGCATCCTGAGATGTCGGGTTCGCCGCAGTAGCGCCGTGGGGCGTTGCCACTTGGGGGAGCCAGTAGATTTACCCTAGGACAGAAGCTGGCGTAGTCATGTCCCACTACGTCCATGGGAACGCCGAGCGCAGAAGCAATGCCGCGTACTGTCTCATGTTGGCCGAGCATGTGGTGGAGTTCCACCTTGGTGGTTTTGAGTTGCCGTAACAACGTCAGCAATTCTACCATGGCCTCTGGGAGGACAAATGACAAGTTCGGGAAATCGCCAGCTTCCCCAGCAGAGAGCAGAGAAGGCCAAGGGTATTTAGTACGCGATGGATTAGCAGGAAATTTGGTTGTCAGAATAAGCGGCGTAATTCCTTTAGCGCGGTAGTTCTGAGCAACGCGATCAACTTGCCTAGCCACACCACCGCCATGAGCATGACTAATCAAAAGTACCGACGAGCGTTTGCCCTGCTGATGGAGCAGCCTGGCTTTGTCCAAGGTTGAGCGGAAGGGCTTGGCGGGGTCGCTGTCTATATGGGCCATGACCAAATCCTGATAACCCGGAAACAGATTGTTCAAGATCGTCAAATTTCGATGGTTGAGAGCTTTTGTGGCACTTTTGAAGGAGACGCCGCCTTTATGCGCAACGTAAGCGCCCATGGCTGCCTTATGGTTGTAACCTATATGCCGGGCGCGCAGGCAAAAATCATTCTCTTCACCATAACCTTGGGCAAAGAGGTCTTTCCGGAAAAGCCCAGTGCGGTCCAAGCAATCATGTCTGATATAAAGGCAGAAACCTACGCCGGTTGGAATTTCCACAGCGGCACAGCCATTTGCCTTTTTTGCCAATCTATCCAGAAGATTGGTCTGTGCCTGATCTGGCATTGGGTTGGTTTTGCGTGGATCTGGATAGCTGCAAATTGTCGCCTCATTTGAGAGAGGTGTTACGGTTCCTGTGGCGGGATCAGCGTAAGCAACCTCACGCATTGTCTGAATCGCGGACTCAGACATCAAAATATCACTGTTCAAAAGAAGAACATCATGGCCCTTAGCCGCAGAAAGGCCAGTATTTGCAGCGCCGCAAAATCCTTGGTTTTCAGCGTGCTGAAGAAGTTCGATCTTCTTGGTTTGGGCGAGGCGCTGAAGCCAGTTGCGCAAACTGAGGTCCGGAGAAGCATCTTCTACCACGATAAAACGTGTTTCAGGTGGGGCGTATTTAAGAACAGATTTGATCGCAGCCTGCGTTTCTTCCTGCCCGCGATAGACAGGCATAACAAGAGCGAGAGGAGCTTTGGGTGGACGCTTTCTAAGTGAGGGACCTCTTTTTTCAGCAGCAACAGGAATAGTTTGGTATGACCGAGGATCTATGGGCGAGCCCATAAAAGGCTTTCCCTTAACCCCAGAAAGCTTGAAAGGAGGTGTTAGATCCTTGAGCCTGGTGAAGGGAATGTTGAATTTGTATCGGACAAGGAAAGGTGCTGTCTCGTCCGACGGTAATGGGCTGCCGCATTTCACCGTTAGGGTCTCGCCGCATTCATCTGTGAGTATCAGGTGTGGTGGATAGTCAGGGCATGCAGTGCGTGCTGCCCAGCCGCGGAGACCAGATTTTTTCCATTCAACAAGCCCTTCCACCTGCGTCAAGGCCGTTAAGTCTGGGTTTGAACCCAGCAGGCGGCCGCTGCCTTCAGAAACCAAAGTGCAGTCAGCTTCATAGCCTTGCCAGCCATCATAGCCCGCAGAGATGGCAATATCGCGAGCAAATCCTGGAAAACTCGGGTCGTCTGGTAAACAGTGGCGCGTCAGGAAAGAGTGTAGAGCCCGGGCAGCGGAGGCGGCGTCACCGAGCATTTGCGCAGCGATGGCCAGACCAATCCATACAGGCGCGATGTCATACTGTTCGGATAGATGCTGAAAATTCTCATATGCGGATTGAGCTTTTGGATAGCCGGCGGACAATTCCCTGCGGGCTATATCCAACAAGATGCGCGGATCTTCAGGTGCCAGTCTACGGGCGCGCTTAAGCCAAAATAGACTGTCGGGACCATCTTCCAGTCCGCGTAAATAGGCTTCAGTTGCTGAACCAATATAGTTGGTGCGATTCGACAATGTCATAAGGCCGAGTTGGCCTTATTCTGCGGCTTCGGCAGGTGGAGGTAGACTTGATAATTCAGCTTCGGCTTCAGCTAAACCGGCTTTGGCTGCGAAATTAAAGCAACTCCGGGCTTCTTCGATGTTCTGCTCAGTCGCAATGCCCATGCGGAGATACCTCCCAAGCATAAGCGTCGCCCTTGGGTGTTTAAGAGATGCAGCCTGCCGATACCATGCCAATGATTTTTCACGGTCAGTTTCGATTCCATGCCCGCCGCCATAAAGAGCCCCAAGCGCAAACATGGCTTCTGCATTTCCTTGAGCGGCTGCGCGTTCGAATAGCTGCCGGGCAATATCATCGTCTTTTGGTCCTCCAAGGCCTTGTAGACTCAAGGACGCAAGGTCAAGCAGCGCTTCCGGCATGTTTTTGTCGGCAGCTTCCTGCAGCCAACGCCGAGCTTCTTCTAGATCCTGCTGAACGCCTTTTCCTTCGGCGAGAAGGCGCCCATAACGATATTGCGCATTAACGATGTTATCTGCCGCGCGGCGGAACCAATACGCTGCCCGGGCATCGTCGCGTTCCACACCTATGCCTTCGGATAAGCACACGGCAAAATTATAGGCGCCAATCGCATCACCTGATTCGGCAGCTTTTTCGAACCAATCCTGGATTGGAGGTGCCTTAGTTATGTTGGGGTTAGTCTTTTTCCTCAGAAGCAAAGTGGCGAGGTCGGACTGAGCGACGTTGTCGCCCTTCTCTGCCGCAATTTTCAGCCACTTTGCCGCTTCATCCGGGTCGCGTGGAACAGCGCCACCGCCAACCCCGGTCATGTACAGAAGACCTAGCGTCCTGGCGGATTGCTGGTGCCCTGCATCAGCGGCAATTTTATACCAACTTGTGGCTTCAGCGTAATTGGGCGGCAATCCATCACTGCCTCGGGCATAAAGTTCACCAATTAGTGCGGCTGCTTCAGGTTCGCCTTCAAGCGCGGCGCGCCGCAGCCAAGTTTCACCTTCGGTTCTATTCTCTGAAACGCCAATGCCATTGAACAGCATTATGCCATAGCGGAATTTGGCGTCACGAATACCTTTTTGAGCAGCTTGCTCATAATGTGAAGCTGCCTTGCCGAGATTCGCGTGAACGCCAATGGCTTTTTCATAGATCAGGCCGAGGTAATAATGGCCGGTTGCGAGGTCAGCCTCAGCGGCAAAACGAATATGTTCAACGGCAGAAAAGGTAAGTTCATCCGTCGTTGCTTCAAGCAGTCGAATTGTGCCGATCCCGAGATGCCCTTGTGGTATGCCTGCTTCAGCTGCTTTGCTGTACCAATGTTTGGCGCGGTCGATATCCCTAATGTCTTGAGGGCCGGTTGTGTACAGAAAGCCTGCCAGCGCTTGAGCATCAGCATTGCCCGCTTCCGCCGCTAATAAAGCCCATTTTAACGCGGTTTTAAAATCAGTATTTTCAGTTTTTGCTTCAGAAAAAAGTTCATCGGCGGACTTGGCCGAAAAGCCGCCAGCATAAAGCGCGGCTAGCTCACTTTGTGACTTGGTGTCGCCTTTTTCAGCGGCTTTTGTAAGCCATTGCGCAGCATCCACCGCGCTCCGGAAGCCCGAGACATCACCGCGCAGGTAATACAGGCCCAGCTCACGCTGAGCAGCGGTCACGCCTTTCTCCGCAGCTATAGCATAAAGCTTGAATGCACGTTCATGCTCTCCCTGGGCGGCCAATTCGTTGGCGCGCTCAAGGGCTTTTTGGGGTGTGCGGGCCGAGAACTTGTCGGTAATGGAAAATTTGGCGCTCATTTTATCTCAAGGCTCATGCAGACTCTCATAGGCCACGGGTGCAAGGCGAGAGAAGAAGTAAGAAAGAATGGAATGCTTGCCAACAACAATATCGGCTTCCAAAGGCATTCCTGGTACTAGCCGAAAGCCCTGAGGTACATTGTGTAGATTGATTACGTCCAGGGAGATTTTGGCCTTATAGTAAAGCGCTCTCGGCGTTGTTGGCAGGGGGGCATTCATGGCAGAGTTGCTCTGTTGATCAAGCGGATTGATGCTTTCAGGGCTAATTGAAACCACCGTGCCCTTGGCTGATCCATATTCGAGAGGGTCTAACGTGTTGAACTTAACGTTAACATTGTCACCAACGTGAACAAAGCCGGATTCATCGGCATCAATATCGGCTTCAACAACAAAGGGAGCATTAATTGGTGCAAGTTCCATTAACTCCTGGCCGGCCTGAAGAACGGAACCGATCGATACAGGCGCGATGCTTTGGACGATAGAATCTTGAGGTGCCTGAAGATCAACTAAATTCTGATTCAGACGCGCTTTGGCCAGACCTTGGCGCGCCTGCGCCAAGTTATTGAGGGCTGTTGCCAAATCAGTAGAGGTTTGGGCTTTGAATTGTTGAGCAAAGCTATCTCTTTGAGCTTGCACAGAAGCAAGCTGACGCTCATCAGCAGCGGCTTGTGATGTCGCCGAAGCCAGCTGAGCCTGAATATTAACGCGGTCATCCGTCGCTGCTTCTGTGTCGAGCTGACTGCCAACCTGAAGCTGCTGAAGCCTTTTGCGCATATCCTCAACTTTGGTGGCAATCTTCAACCGTTGTTGGTAATAATCGGCCTGCTGCTGATACCCTTTAATTTGGGCTTCTAACTGCTTGATCTGCTGATCATAGTTCTCAAGCGTGTAGTGATATTGCCCCATCTGCTGATTATAAGTTTGCTGCATCAAAGCAGACGAGGGATTAGACGGGTCAGGAACGTAGGGCTTGTCTTCCTCCTGTGCCTGTAGCTGAGCAACCTGAGCAGAGTAATTTTGCTCCTGTTGTGTTAGAGATGCTAGATCGGCAGCTGTATAAGTGGGATCCAGAGTCGCCAGGATTTGTCCCTTTTTTACAACTTCACCGGAACTGACCTTTATATCCTGCACAATGGACGACGAATTAAAGGCCTGCACGCTAATATTGGGTGTTGCCGCATTGAGCACGCCTGTTGCCACGACCAACTTGTCTACTTTGACAATCGCAGCGATCACCAAAAGGGAGAAAACAAGTCCAGCCAGGATATAGCTAGTTGAACGAGCGATAGGAGGCAGCGGTGTTGCGATCACCGCTGATGTTGGAGACTGGAACTCTAAAGCCGGCAAGGGCAAACCTTCGTTAGAACTCGCTGCGGCAAGCGACTTCCTGGAGGGTTTAGGTAATAGCTTGCTGAGCTTCGGCATCGTCAAACCCTTCAGGCGCAAGGTGGCGGTTCTGCTGGAACCATAGATGGCGGTAGATGGCACAACGCTCGACTAATTCATAATGTGTACCAATATCAATTGTCTGACCGCGATCGAGGACCATAATCAGATTACAGTCTAGCAGGGACGAGAGGCGGTGAGAAACGATGACCATCGTTCGTCCAGCAGCGATGCGTTTGATATTGGCGTTCACCAACGCCTCACTTTCCGGATCAAGCGCGCTGGTCGCTTCGTCAAGAATTAGGATTTTCGGATCTGAAATCAGAGCGCGCGCAATCGCCAAGCGTTGCTTCTGTCCGCCTGAAAGATTAGGTGATCCTTCCTGAATAAACGTATCATAGCCATTCGGCAGGCGTTCGATAAACTCCTCCGCCCCGGCCAGTCTTGCGGCTCGGACAGCATCTTCGAATGAAAGGCCTGGGCGGCCGGCAATGATGTTATCCCGGACAGAGCCGCGGAACAGGAAATTATCCTGAAGCACCATGCCAAAATTTTTGCGGATGTGCCGAAGGTTGATCTCGCGCATATCGGTACCGTCAATACGGATCGCTCCAGTGTAGTCTCTGTTGATGCCTTGCAGAAGACGGGTGACCGTTGACTTGCCCGAGCCTGAACGACCAACGAGGCCGAGCATCGTTCCTGCCGGAATTTTGAACGACATTTTGTCGAGCGCAGGCGTCTTAGACCCTTCGTAACGGAAGGTTACATCGTTGAACTCGATTGAGCCTTCAAAACGAGGTCGTAGACCATTTGTAAGAGCGTGCCGTTCATTTGAACGATTAAGTACTTGTCCAACCATCAGAACGGCGGCACGGGTTTTGTCGACTTCTTCAAGAAGCCCAGCCAAACTGATGAGAGGCCCGGCAACGCGGCCGCTCAACAGCATGAAACCAAACAGCGTTGAGCCTTCTGTTGGGTTTTGTGAATGTAGGGCGATGTAGGCACCGAGCACTATGACGCCATACATACAATATCTCTGAAGAGGCAAAGCCAGGGTTGTCGGCCAATTCGCCAAACGGCTTTGCGCTACTTTTAAATCGGCGACTTCAGCAACTCTGGTGTCCCATTGAGCGGCCCGTGTGTTTTCCAAGGCTAGCGCCTTAACCGTACGAATGCCGAAAATGGTTTCAATCAAAACAGAGCTCTTTGAAGATTCAGCTTCGATAATTCTGCCGGTCATGATCGCCATTGGGCGCAGGAAGACAGCAATAATGGCGGCAATTAAAGCCGCGGCGATCAAGACAGTCCACGCAAGGGTGGCGCTCATATAAAAAAGGATCGGTAGTAGAAAAATGAGCATGAACACGTCAATGAAAGCATTCATCAACTTGCCCGTTAGAAACTCACGGATAAGGTTAGTCTGGGCTATCTGATAAGCCACCTTACCGGATTGTTCGCGTTCAAAGTAATCAATCGGCAGCGACACCAGACGGTCAAAGACCATGAGATTCAATCTGGCGTCTAGCTTTGTAGCCAGTATCACCTCCATCATTTTCCGTGACCACGTTAGGATCGCTTCAAAAATAATGGATACAGAAAGCAACAGAATGATGAGATTAAGCGTTGCGGTTCCGTGATATTGGAGTACTTGCCCAATGGTGCGCATCACCACAAGGATTGGGACAAGGCTCAAAATAGTCAGTGTTACCGATGTAATAGCGATATCACGCAAAATTTTGCGGTCGCTCCACACAAGCCGAGAGATAAGGCCGAGGCTGAATGGCTGTTCTTCAATCGCGCCTTTACGGCTTGCTCGGATAAGCAATGTGGCGCCATTCCAGACTTGCTTTAACCGTAGCTCGTCAACCAGCACCGGAACGGCGGACGCTGGTTTTCTGGGGTCCCGGAGAACCAGCACTTGCCGGCTGAGATCTCGGCCGACCACGAGCGCAGCGCCACCATCTTCCAAGAGGAGAATAATAGGATCAGGCGTGTTAACTTTCATCAACTGCCTAAAATTCATGTTCACGCCACGGGCCCAGAGACCCGCTTCACGTAGCCACTGAACTAATTCAGGCGGGTTGGGGGCTGGATCACCTGAGCGCAGTTTGAGCGCCTCTATATCCATTTCTATGCCGTGATATCTGGCTACATTCAGAATAGCCGCCAAGCGGGCTTCATCTGGTGGGTTAAGGTGGAGATGAGCGTCATGAAGAACAGCGACATCAGGACTGGCTGTTTCCCGCATGTCCTCAGGCCCAGACTCTGGGGGGTGCGGCGAATCGTTCATTTGGTCTCAACCCTCTATAAAAGCGGCGGCCTCGGATTTCTGGTTTTACCCATGAGACCCAAAACGGTTATGCCTTAAAAACGTCCTATAACACAACTTTATGGGGCAGGGTTCGATTGCAGAAGAGTTAATCAAAAAAACGTTAAATTATAACTTTTTATGAAACTCTGTTACTCTCCCGCGGCTTCCCCTTTGGAGGCAAAGCTTTGGCGGTTAGCGGCCTCAATATGGAGTAACAGGGCAGGGCATGAATATACGAAACGCAACAGCTGATGATCTGGCGCAGATGCAGGCGATCTACGCTTATCATGTCCTCCACGGCACAGGCTCTTTTGAATATATCCCCCCTTCGCTTGAGGAAATGAATCGGCGTTTTTTATCCAATCAAGCCGATGGCTTTGCTTGGGTGGTGGCAGAGGAAGGAGGGCGCATTCTGGGATTTGGCTACTACGGTCCCTTCAGAGCCCGGGCTGCTTACGCCAAAATCGTTGAGGATAGCGTCTATGTCAGGGAAGATGTCCGGGGGCAGGGGGTTGGCAAGGCCATCGTCGCAGCTCTGCTGGAGGCCGCGACGGCCTTTGGGTTTAGCCAGATGCTCTCTCTCATTGGCGATTCGGAGAACACGGCCTCTATCGGGGTGCATGCCAGTCTGGGGTTCCAGCACGCGGGCACACTCAGAAAAGTCGGTTCAAAATTTGATCGAGAGCTTGATGTCGTGATTATGCAAAAACCTTTGTAAGACAGTTTCGTTATACATGAGCCGCTGATGGTTGGGCGTGCCTCACATGCGTTCAAACGACCTGAAGCGTTCCCAATCGGTAACCGCTGCGTTGAAGGCGTCTATTTCAACCTTTGCCATGTTGGAATAATGGGCAACGACATCCGCGCCAAATGCGGTACAAACAAATTTACTCGAGGCAAACAGTTGCCTCGCGTCACTTAGGGTGTGCGGTACTCTAGGAAGGTCTGCCTCATAAGCATTTCCTATAAATAAAGGCACGGGGTCATAGTCACCCTCTATACCGGCAAGTCCAGCGGCAATCATTGCGGCAAGGGCGAGGTAGGGGTTTACATCGCCGCCAGGGAGACGGTTCTCGATGTGGATAGATTTTCCGTGCCCCATGACGCGAAAAGCACAGGTTCGGTTGTCCATTCCCCAGGCAAGAGCTGTTGGGGCAAAGCTGCTCGCAACATAGCGCTTGTAAGAATTAATATTGGGTGCAAAAAACAGCATGATTTCCGCGGCATGGCGTAGCATTCCGGCCATGAATTGCTGGAACAGCCGGGACGGCGAATGGCCGTCGGAATCCAAAAAAACAGAACTCCCTTGCTCATCACATAAGGAAAGGTGAGTGTGGCAGCTATTCCCTTCGCGTTCATTAAATTTTGCCATGAATGTTAGGGCTTGTCCGGCCTCAGCAGCAATTTCCTTGGCAGCTTCCTTATAAATTACATGTTTGTCACAAGCTGTCAGTGCGGGGCCGTAGCGGAAATTGATTTCATGCTGACCGAGATTGCACTCACCTTTTGAATTTTCGACCTGGATGCCAGACGCTTCCATCGTGTTACGAATACGGCGGATGAGTGGTTCAACCCGTGCTGTACCTAGGATCGAGTAGTCATTATTATATTGGTTGGCAGGAGTCAGGTCTCGATAGGCATTGCCCCAAGCGCTCTCATAGCTGTCCTTGAATAGGATGAATTCTAGCTCAGTCGCTGCCCAGGCTGTAAATCCATGTGTTTTGAGACGGTTAAGCTGGTTCTTCAGAATTGTTCGTGGCGCCATGGGCGCTGGTTGATGGCCGGATAGTTCAATGTCGCAAAGTACAATAGCGGCGCCAACCTGCCATGCCGCCAAGCGCAGCGTTGATAAATCAGGTTTTAGAATAAAATCACCGAACCCTTGGTCCCAGGACATTAAACTATAGCCAGGGATGGGTTGGCACTCGACATCCGTAGCTAAGAGGTAGGCGCATCCTTCGAGTGCGTCCTGTGCCACGGACTCGAAGAAAAAACGGGGCATGACACGCTTTCCCTGAAGGCGGCCCTGCATATCAGGAGCCGCCATGATGATTGTGTCGATCTCGCCGCGCTCAGCCATGGCTTGCAGCATGGGCAGGTTCAATTCTTGGTTGCCCATGGGTCAGATCTCCTCGCTATGGCGTTTCATATTTATAAATAAAGCAAATTTTTCTCGTTTTAAGAAGAGAGCTGGGCAGAGCAAGGCCTGCCGGCTATAGAAAAGGGGCTGAAAATTCAGCCCCGATCCATTTTCTAGCTCCTGTTTGTGCTTAGCTTGCCTCGAAGCTTGGCTCCGGAGTTGCGAGGGATTTCATCAAATCGAACATTCGTTTACGCATGGTCGGATCGGAAATCCGATAATAAGCGCGGACCAATTCAAGCGTTTCACGTTTGGTCAATTGATCATCAATGCCAGCGTTGAAGGGTTCTTGTTGTTCAGAAAAGCCATAAGTCCGACCGCGGGGGCCCGAAATCGGGCTTTCAGACATGCCCTCGGGCATATCATCAAAGAAATAGGAGATGGGAACATCCAGCACTCTGGAAATATCAAACAATCGCGATGCCCCAACGCGGTTCATACCGCGCTCATATTTCTGGACCTGCTGAAATGTCAGACCAAGTGCATCACCAAGCCGCTCCTGCGACATGCCCAACAGCGTGCGGCGGAGACGGATGCGGGAGCCTACATGAATATCAATTGGACTGGGGCGGCTTTCGCGTTCCGGACGTTCAGCTTTCTCTACAGTCATAAAACTTCAACTCTCCAGCATCTGGTATCTTATCCGCCATTTGTTTTGCGCCGATCATCGGAGGGGAAGCTCCCATGAACAACCTACAATATCAAAAAGGCTGATTCACAATACCCATGATCAAGTTAACAGGCGTTAACTACCGACGCAATACAAAACTTTTGAAATTGGATTATTAAATAGACGCAAATGTTGGGTGATCACTTGTTAGACAACCGGCGCGTGTTTCCATAGATCAAACCCAACAAGACAAAGGTCAGCGCTAGCATAAACGGGATACGCAGCCCCCATCGCGCGTAAACTGTAACTGGCTGTGGATTGGGCAGATTGGCGACTAAAACACCTTGATAGTTCAAGGGCATAGAGGCGACCACGCGCCCAAAGGGGTCAATTACCGCTGAGATGCCGGAATTGGCGTTGCGTACAAGTGGCAACCCTTCTTCGACCGCGCGCAGCCTTGCGTCCGCGAAATGCTGGCGGGGCCCGGCGGTATTACCAAACCAAGCGTCGTCAGTTACGTTAACAATCCAGTCTGGCCGGTCGTGTTCGTTGATAATTTGCCCAGTAAAAATTGCTTCGTAGCAAATCGTTGCCCCGAAAGGGGGGACGCCGGGGATATTGGAAATGGTTTTAGGGCCGGTGCCAGGGGTAAAGCCACGGCCAACCATGCTGGGAATGATTTTTATCGGGATCCATTTGGGCATGTACTCGCCAAAAGGAACCAGCTTCCATTTATCATAAGTGGCTAGAGGCGGTTGCGGGCCCGCGGTTACAACGATGGAATTCCGAAAATCAGTGGGGCTGACCATCCGCAAACTGCCGGCAATCACAGGGGTGGTGCCTGTAACGGCGGCAAGTTGCTGGCGCGCGACAGGGTCGGACGCCAAAAGCCAGGGGCTTGCAGCCTCGGGCCAGATGATAGCGCCCGCTCCATTGAGAAGCGCGGCGTGACTCATTTCTAGAAGGCGCCGCCAATTTGCGATAAGGGCGGGGCGTGAATAGTCAGGCGGCTCCTGAAAGTCGGGTTGAATCAGAGCAACTTTGAGCGCGGTATTTTGTTCAGGGATCTGCAATCTGAGGTAGCCGTAACCTCCCCAGGCAGCCACGCCGAAAACCAGGATGACAAGCCCGCGCTTGCCGAAAAGTGGCATGGCGGAGAGAAGCACAGTGAGAAGGGTGAGCCCATAAACGCCAATAGTTGCAGCGGGTTGCAGGAAAATATTTCCCAAAACTCCGGGGATGGCCCAATCAGTGCCCCAGAAATTCCAAGGAAAGCCAGTAAATAGAAATTGTTGAGCAAGGTTGGAGGCAAGCCAGGCTCCGGCAAACACCAAGATGCGCCCCAGGCCAGCCGGCACAAGCCGCGCAGCGAGAACTGGAATCACGGTATAGCAAGCCACTGCAGCTGAGAGCAGTGGTGCGGCGAAAGGCACGAGCCACCAGAAGGTTTGGGCTTCTGTGAGGATCGGTTCCGTAATCCAATAGAGCCCCGCCATCCCTAGGCCAAACCCATAAAACCAGCCAATAAAAGCTGCGCGTTTCCAGTTTGGCGCTTCTTCTGTAAGGCGCAGCAACGCAGGGACAGAAAATAAAAGCACCGGCAGCAGATGCACGGGCGGTAGGGCCGCGGCGGCAAGGGCGCCCCATAAAAAAGCCCGCATCAGCGGGGAGTTTTTCAGCTTTTCAGACAAACGGCTGAGAAGCCTTTTGCGTTTCTCAGGCGCCGGGCAGTCCAAATGCCTTTGCAACGCCATCGAAGTCGGAGGCTGTTTTGTGCTGTTTGCTTGGGACGGGGGCATCTTGCGGGCGCACCAACTGACATGTGGCCAAACCTGCAGAGGCGGCAGCGTCGAGTTCAGCCTCGACATCTGACAGGAACAGCGTTTCTTTAGGGGTGCCGCCAATGGCGCGGGCTATTGCTGCGTAACTTGAAGAGTCGCGCTTTTGCCCGACACGGGTATCGAAATAAGCTTGAAAGAGGGGCGTGAGGTCCCCCTCCGGCGTATGTCCAAAAAGCAGCTTTTGGGCCGGGACGGAGCCGGATGAGTAGACAAAAAGCCTGATTCCGGCACGGGCCCAGCGCCGCAAGGTAGGGGGGACATCAGGGTAAATTTCGCCTTGCAGCTCACCGGATTCATAGCCCTGCTTCCAGATTTCGCCTTGTATGGTTTTGAGAGAAGTAATCTTCTCGTCGCGGTCGATCCAGCCCAGCAGTGTTTCAAGCTTGGGCGCAGGTACGTCCGCCAGAGCGGGATGGTCAGGCGATTGTGCAAGAAATCCCGCCAGTCTCTCCCGCGCATAGGGAAACAGAACACGATGCACAAAGCTGATTGGTGTTGTGGTGCCCTCAATGTCTGTGATGATTGAGTGAATCACGCGACCGGAAACCGACTGGAGATGTCATCGCCGGTAAATTCCGCGACCCATCCGGAGGGATCGGTAAATACGCGCAAGGCCGTGAAGCTGGGCTTGGGGCCGGCGTCAAACCAGTGCTTGATGCCGGTTGGCACATGGATCAGATCGCCCTGCTCGCAGAACGCATCATAGACGCGGCCCCTGGCATGCATCACAAAGTGGCCTGAGCCCGCGACAAAAAAGCGGATTTCAGGTTCGCTATGTGTATGTTCTGATAGGAACTTTTCCCGCAACGCAGCTGCCTGGGGATGATCAGGGGTTAGCTTGATAACGTCAGCCGAGCCAGCGCCTGTCTCACCCATAAGAGCGTCCAGGTAAGGGCGGTAAGCCTCCAAAATAGCATCGGACGACGCATCCTGTGCAAGCTGAACGGGGCTTTCCCAACGGTCGAAGCCAACATCAATCTGCTTCAGTTCGGTGGCTACCAGAGCAGGGTCCGTACTGTCAAAAATCGGTTTACCGGGATTCTGGTCTTCGTAAACGATTAAACGGCTCATTTCATTTGCCTCCGCTCCAGCTCGCAAGAGATCAGAAATTCCAATGCCTCAAGGCGCCAATAAGCGTGCTCAACATTCGTACCCCAGGCATAAACGCCGTGCCCAGCAATGACATACCCAATTGGTGGAGCAGCTTGAAGGTCAGGTTCTATCAGCTGCGCCAAACGGGCAATATCCTGGTCGTTGTTATAAACGGGCAAGGGGATATCAAGTTCGTGGGTGGTGAAGCCAAAGGCTTTCAACAACTCATAATTAGAGAACGTAATTGGCCCCTCGAGGGAAAGGACGGTCGCAGCAATGGAATGCCCGTGCAGAACAGCTCCCACTGGAGGAAACAGGCGATAAAGCTGGCAATGCAGCAATGTTTCCGCGCTAGGCTTTTGGTCATCGACTAGAGGCTGACCTTCAAAATCGACAGCAATAATGTCGGTATGGGGGACCATCCTTCCTTTATGGACACCGCTGCGGGTAATGGCGATATGTTTATCGTCCAGACGCGCAGAAAGGTTGCCGGCGGAACCCGGCACCCAACCATGCGAATCCATTCGCCGCCCGGCTTCCGCCAGCGCCTCAGCCACATCAGCGGGAACCATGCTCAGCCCTGGTGATTGACGGTCGTCTTGCTGTTCTGCTCTGGAAGCGGAGCATTTAGAGCGCCCGGTTCGCTCATTTTGGCGTCCTGCTCCGGCTTTGCCGGCTCGTCTTCGGCCATACTCTGCTTAAAGCTCTTAATGCCCTTGCCGAGATCCCCCATCATTGAACTTACGCGGCCCCGGCCGCCGAGCAACAGCAAGGCCACAACCAGAACAATCAGCCAATGCCAGATGCTTAAACCACCCATGAACTCATCTCCAACCCGATAGTCTGCTAAGTTTACTCCAAAACATGCCCGCCTGCCAAATTACCCATTCGGTAATAGCCAAGGCGAGGCAGCTATATGTTTTCAAACTGCCGCAACAGCGCCGCAGGATCGGCGCCCTGCTGGCGCAAATGTCGCAAGGTTCGGGATTTATCTCGCTTTGCTAAGCGTTTACCCGCAGCGTCGAGGAGAAGTTTGTGGTGGACATAAACAGGAGTTGCGTAGCCCAGCAACGCTTGCAACAGTACCTGGATATGCGTTACTTCGCGCAGATCGTCCCCCCGGACGACGTGCGTCACCCCTTGGAGGGCGTCGTCATGAACAACGCAGAGATGATAACTGCTGGGCGTATCCTTCCGGGCCAGCACAACGTCTCCCAGGCGTTGCGGCTCCGCCGTGACCCAACCAAGGCTTTCATCGAAAAATCTTAAATTTCCAGTCTTGTGGCTTGCGAAAGTAGTGTCCAGTCGGAGTGCATAGGTTTGGCCCGACTCTATGCGTTTTTTCCGGTCTTGCGGGGGTAAATGTCGGCATGTTCCAGGGTAAACACCCTCTACGGCATGGGGAGCTGACTGTGCACGGGCAATTTCTGCCCTGGTGCAGAAGCATGGGTAAAGCAAATCGTCCGCCTGGAGTGTTTCCAGCGCCGCCGTATAGTCAGGGAAATGATTTGATTGAATTCGGATGTCCCCGTCCCAGGCAAGTCCCAGCCAGGAAAGATCCTCCTGAATGGCGGCGGAAAAGGCGGGTTTGCAACGTATTGTATCGATATCTTCGAGTCTAAGATGCCATATGTCGGCACGCTGACGGCCAAGCCATGCGGAATAAGCGTGGCCTAAATGCAGTTCGCCCGTGGGGCTGGGAGCGAAACGGGAGATGATAGTCATGTCAAGTCACTTGCAATAGGCTGTTGTTAAGAGCAAAGCCAGAGAGTGCGAAACGTCGCCGGAACATGACAAATGAGCGACAAGCGGTGCATGAAGCTTGTAGGCCCTGCTCGTCTTTGTCATAAAGTTGGCATGACTCGAACAGCCTACATCATGTGGCAGAGTTTCGTGGCTGCCCCTCAAAATCTTGTTCCCATGTGGGGCAGGCAAAGTAATGCCTGACGGCGGGTTGCACTTCCCCGCGCTTGTATTGAATGCGGATTTCCGCCCGCTATCCTATTTTCCGTTGTCGACTTGGACGTGGCAGGATGCCGTGAAAGCGGTGTTTCTGGACCGCGTTTCCGTTCTCTCGGAGTATGAGCAGGAAGTCAGGTCGCCAAGCTTTTCCATGCGTCTGCCAAGTGTCATTGCCTTGCGGGATTTCATCCCCTCGGTGCGGACGCCAGCCTTCACGCGCTTTAATGTGTTCCTGCGCGATAGCTTTACCTGCCAGTATTGCAACCATCGCCGCGCAACGCCAGAACTCACGTTTGACCACGTGATTCCTCGTGCCCGGGGTGGGCGTACTAGTTGGGAAAACGTCGTAACAGCGTGCGGGCCCTGTAATCTTCGCAAAGGCTCGAAAATGCCACGCGATTGTAATATGATCCCGCGCCAAGAACCGCGCCGCCCAACCAGCTTTGAGCTGCAGGAACGCGGCCGGCATTTTCCACCAAACTATCTGCATGAAAGCTGGCGTGACTTTTTATATTGGGATTCGGAATTGGAAGGATGAGCGTGGCTCTGTCTCTTGATGTTGCTCAAAAAATTCTTGCTGCCGCGCTTGCCTATGGCAAAGCACAAAGCTTGAAACCGTTGGCGATTTCTGTTGTGGATGCGCGTGGTGCTCTCAAGGTTTTTATCGCCCAGGATGGTACATCTCTGAGGCGTGGGGAAATTGCTCTTGGGAAAGCGAATGGTGCTTTGGCCCTTGGCTTGGGAACTAGGGCGTTGATGAAGCGGGCCGAACAGCAGCCCTATTTCATCAATGCGGTTGGTGCGGCCGTTGGCGGGTCCTTGATCCCTGTGCCGGGCGGGGTTCTCATCAGGCAAGCGGGGTCAGTGATTGGGGCCGTCGGTATTTCCGGTGACACTTCGGACAATGATGAAGCGGCGGCAGTTGCTGGTATTACGGCTGCTGGACTGGATGCTGATGGTGGCTAAGCTGGGGGTTGCCCTCCAGGGGTAAAGGCGTTGAAGGCAATCATGGTGGATGTGTCTCTGATCCCCGGTACCTTATGCAAATGTTTGGTTACAAAAACCCCAGGGTCCATCTCGTCTTCCAAATTGATGATCGCCAGCAGATCATAGGCTCCTGAGATCGAGTAAATATGGCAGGGGGTGACGTTATCAATGATGTAAGCGGCTACATCATATGCCTGCCCTAGTTCGCATTTTATCTGAACAATCAGCGTTTTCATGGGGTTAATCCTGACTCGTTAAAGCGGGCATAGTACCTGTAAAATATTTGAGTTGTTCGACAAACCAACGCCCCGCCGGTCCTGGTGGCGCGTTTATCCGATATGTCGCGGACATCGTCATCTGTTCGCGTTTTGGCAGGTCCAAAAGTTGTAGTTCACATAAACGTCCTTCTTTGAGGTCTCGCTCGACCATTTCAACAGGCATGCTTCCCCATCCCAACCCCGCTAGTAAAAAAGCGTGTTTGGCCCCCAAATCAGCCAACCGCCAGTTGCGGGGGGATAAAACACGAAATTCTCGCCCGACTGAAAGTTCGGTGCGGTCGGTTAAAACCAGTTGAACATGTTGCGCTAGATCGCAATCGGTCAAAGGTGTCTTCTTCAGGCTCAAAGGATGCTCAGGCGCCGCCACGAACACCATTTCCACGGCCAGCAGCCGTTCACTGAGCAAGTCATCGGTCAACAGGGGCAGGCTCCCCATGATACCGATCTGGCATTGCTGATCAAGAACCGACTGTGCCACCCCGCCCAGAACTTCGACATAAAGGCGCAACGGCGTCAGTGGAAATTTCTCGCCGAAGCCGGCGGCGGCGCGTGTGAGAATCGACATGGGGAACATAACGTCAACAGCGACGGATAGCTCCGTTTCCAGTCCAGCGGCCATGCCGCGCGCCCGTGACTTCATCAACGACATGCCGCCTAGCATTGCCTTTGCGTCGCCCAGCAATAATGTGCCAGCCTGGGTCAGTTCAGGGTAGCGACCTTCGCGCTTGAAAAGCTCAACGCCCAACTGCCCTTCAAGATTGGCGATGCCCTGGCTGATAACGGATTGTGCCCGGCTCAAACGCCGTCCGGCCGCAGAAAAGCTCTTTTCTTCGGCGGCCGCTACAAAGAAGCGGAGTTGGTCGAATGTTACCCCTTCAAGCATTTCAATCCATCGAAAATAAAGATGGTATCCATCTTTATATATAGTCTTTTGGCCGGACAGTGACAGCCTTATTTGTGGCAGCGAAACGCGCTGCAACGCGCGCCCTTAATAGGAGCTTTAAGATGAAACTTTGGCAAATCGACTCGAGTGTTCTCGGGGGTAATTCCGCTTCGCGTCAGTTGACGGCTGAGATTGTGGCACATGAAAAGGCCAAGAATCCTGCGCTTGAAGTGTCGTATCTGGATCTGGCTGCAGATCCCCTGGCGCATCTGTCTTCTGCGCATGTGGGCGCGATGTTCGGCCATCCGCCTGAGGACGAGGCTACCAAGGCTGATATTGCGCGGGGCGCGGCCTTTGTTGAGACGCTGCTTGCCGCCGCTATCATCGTTATCGGCGCGCCGATGTATAATTTTGGTGTGCCCAGCCAGCTCAAGGCCCTGTTCGATCGCCTGCTGGTGGCGGGTAAGACATTCAAATATGGAGAGAACGGTCAGCCTGTCGGGTTGGTGCCCGCGGGTAAGAAGGTCATTGTCGCGTCCTCCCGTGGTGGTCTTTATACCCCCGGAAATCCGGCGGCCGGGTTGGACCATCAGGAAGCGCATCTGACAGCATTGCTGAACTTCATTGGCTTGACGGATGTAACTTTCATCCGCGCCGAGGGGCTGGCGCTGCCGGATAACAAGGCGCCTGCGCTTACTAAGGCGACCGCGGCGATTGCCGTACTTTAATAAATCGTAGTGAGTACGATTTGTCTCTGAGCGGCCTTTGGCCGCTCATTTTGGCGGGCTTGAATGAAGAGTAAAAAACTTTGAAAATCAGTCGCTCCCATCTATAGTTTATGGCATGGCAGTCGATCTGGGAGCACGGCGTTTTATTTCTCCAGCTATTCGCGCGCAAATGCGGCGGAGGGCAGGCGAGCTATCAGCCATTCTAATTGCCCTGGTCGCTTTGACGTTGGCCTTGGCGCTGGTTTCATACCATCCCGCGGATTCGTCTTTTGACACGATAGGTTCGGGGCCGGTCCATAATTTCGCCGGAATGACAGGCGCGGCGATTGCCGATTTGATGCTGCAAACCTTTGGCATGGCTGGATTTATACCCGTTCTTGTGCTGCTGGCCTGGGCCTATCGTCTTGGGGTTCGTGGTCAAATTGGTCATCTACGGGGCAGAATCGTGCTGGCGGCTGTTTCAATGCCCTTAACTGCCGCTGCTTTGGCCATGGCATTCCATGTTATTCCGGGCGGAAGCCTAGCTTGGCCTGTTCCCGCTGGCCCTGGCGGCGCTGCGGGTGATATTCTGTCAGGCTTCGCTACAGGGGCGGGTAGCTCTGTTTTGGGTAAGCTGGGCCGCGGCCTCGTTTTGCTATTAACCTTGTTGCTGGCGCTGGGCAGCTTTGGCTTTGCCTTGGGTTTCACGCCAGGTGAATGGCGGACCGGCGGGCGTCGGGCCATTTTGGCGGCCAGCGCCTCTGTGCAGCATGGCAAGCGCGGTGCTGAAGCTATGTCCTCTTGGTTGGCGCCGTTATTGCAGACCGTTTCAGCCTCGGCCCCCGAGATCGAATCTAACGACACGTCACAGGCTTGGGTGCCTCTTCGCGGCGCGGCCTCCGATGCGGATGATGAGTTCTTACAGCCGGTTGTCTCAGCCCCTTCTTTGCCATCGCGTGGCAAGCCCACTGTTAAACCGGCTGTGGCAACAAGACCTTCCGCCCCGCAACAGCAAAGATTGCCGTTGCCGGAAATTGGTTGGGAGCCTCCTTCCTTAGATTTGCTACGTCTAGCGCCCCCTCGTGCAGAGGCGGGGCCAAGTGCCGATGCACTCCAAAATAACGCCCGTTTGCTGGAGACGGTGCTGCAAGACTACGGCGTGCAGGGCAAGATCGTCGAAATTCGACCAGGCCCCGTTGTCACGCTTTACGAGCTTGAGCCTGCACCCGGAATCCGCTCCGCCCGAGTCGTTGGATTGGCGGAAGATATAGCACGGTCGCTTTCTGTCATATCGGTGCGCATTGCCGTTGTGGCGGGACGGAATGTAATCGGTATTGAGGTGCCAAATGCTCGGCGGGAAACTGTTTATCTGTCTGAACTGATCGGGGCGGTTAATTGGGGCGCTCAGACTGGCGCCTTGTCCTTGGCTTTGGGAAAAGATATTTCGGGTGCCCCTGTTATTGCCGACCTGTCGCGTATGCCGCATTTGCTGATTGCGGGTACGACAGGCTCGGGTAAGTCCGTTGGCGTGAATGCCATGATCATGAGCCTTTTGTTCAAGCTTTCGCCTGAACAATGCCGGTTGATCATGATTGATCCAAAAATTCTAGAATTGTCTGTATATGACGGCATTCCGCATCTCTTAACGCCGGTGGTGACGGAACCGCCAAAGGCAGTCGCGGCATTGAAATGGGTTGTCCGCGAGATGGACCGCCGTTATCGCGCCATGAGCCAACTCTCTGTGCGGAATATCGGTGGCTATAACGACCGTGTGAACGAAGCGCGTGCCCGTGGCGAAGTTGTCACCCGTCGGGTTCAAACTGGGTTTGATTCCGAGACCGGAAAGCCGGTCTTTGAAGAACAGCCCTTGGCGCTTGAGCCTTTGCCTTTCATTGTTGTGTTTATCGATGAAATGGCCGACCTGATGCTGGTGGCCGGTAAAGAGATTGAAATTTGTGTCCAGCGTTTGGCTCAAAAAGCCCGCGCGGCCGGGATTCATGTGATCATGGCCACACAGCGCCCGTCTGTGGACGTGATCACGGGCACAATTAAAGCCAACTTCCCGACCCGTATCTCCTTCCAGGTGATTTCAAAGTTCGATAGTCGGACTATCTTGGGTGAGCAGGGTGCTGAGCAGCTTTTGGGACAGGGCGATCTGCTTTACATGGCGGGGGGCGGTCGCGTTACCCGCGTTCATGGCCCGTTTGTTTCAGATCAAGAGGTGGAAGCGGTCGTCGATTATCTGCGCGAGCAGGGTGAGCCGAATTATCTCGATGAGGTGACTGAACCTTCTGACGATGAGGAAAGCCCATCCGCCGGGGGTGGGGCCATCGGCGGTAACACGACTGGCGAAAATGCCCTCTATGATCAAGCGGTTGCCATTGTTGCGCGGGATCGTAAAGCAAGTACCTCCTACCTCCAGCGCTGCTTGACCATTGGGTATAACCGGGCGGCCAAATTGATCGAGCAGATGGAGAAAGAAGGGGTGGTTTCGCCGGCCAACCATGTGGGTAAGCGCGAGGTTCTGGTTCGGGCGGAAAGGGACGACGAGTAGCGCTTCGCATAAATTTGTGCAGCGCAAAATTTGTCTAGTGATTTTTATATAGTTTGTGGCAACCTTTCGTTCTTCTCCACGGACAGAAAAGGATTGTACCAATGCTTGAACCGCCGTTTGTGAATCTTTTCTCCCATATCAAACCGGAGGATACTGGCTGGCGCACAGATGGGTTGAGAAACTTCTTCTTTTATCGGGACCTTGGTGTAGCTGATGCAACTGGTGGCCGCGTCATTGCTCAACTTGTCAAAGCCAACCCAGATTTCCCGCCCGTGGCGGGGACAGGCTGGCACCAGCATGTTGCTGAGTTCCATATTGTTTATATGACGAAAGGCTGGGCGCGCTTTATGTATAGAGACAAGGAACATCTTGTCTCCGCTGGCGATTGTGTCCACCAGCAGCCGGGAATTACCCATTATCTGTTCGATTATTCTCCTGATATGGAATATCTTGAAATAACGTCACCGGCGGCATTTGGCACTGTCGATGTTGATGGGCCTTGTGTGGTACCCAACCCAACGCCATGGAAAACGGCTTAGATTATTGAGGTGGCGCATGGCTCCGGTGCCCAGGTAAAGCCAGCCTCCCGGACCTTAGAAATCCAAGTCGAGTTCGATGATCTCTTGAGGTTCTTCTTTCGCCTCGGATATCCATTCCTTCATGGGTGACCAGGAGAGGATGGTGTTGCAATATTCCTGGCATAGAGGGCCAACGTTGACGTCGTAAGACTGGAAGCGCGTAACAACGGGGGCATACATGCAATCCGCGATTGTTGGCATCCGCCCAAATAAAAATGGGCCTTTCCATGTGCTTAAGCAGTCCCGCCAAATCGAGGTGATACGGTCAATATCAGCCTGAGCAGATGACCATACGGTAAAACCGGGCTTACGGAACCGCAAATTCATCGGCAGCGAAGAGCGTAACGCGGCAAAGCCGGAATGCATTTCACCGGAAATTGAACGGCAGCGCGCGCGAGCGTGCGGATCGCGCGGCAACATTCCAACCTCGGGGAATTTTTCATTGAGATATTCGGCAATGGCGATCGTATCCCAGATGCTGATATCGCCATGAAGAAGACAAGGAACAAGGATTGATGACGTGCGCATCAACAACTCTTCCTTAGCGCGCGGGTCATCCGGAGAAACGCGCTCTTCCTTGAAAGTGATGCCGGAAATTTTGGCGAGTAGAAAACCCCGAAGTGACCAAGAAGAATAATTCTTACTGCTTATTAACAGGGTCGCTTCGGTCATGTTCACCCTTTCATTTTTTGGAAATCACCCCAAGTTTATCAAAACAGTGCTCTATGCACAACGAATTGATGACTTTTGGAGCGTTGTGATATTTTTGGGGACTTGCAGGGGGCTTAGGGTTAAGATTTAGTCATGCTTTATCAGATCTACCAGGCGCAGGCGGACTTTGTTGACCCGTTGCGGACAATAGCTCGCAATACCAGTCGCTTATTGCGTATTGTAACGCCTCAGACTCCTTATGGTATCTTTCTTCGTCACTTCAACGCGGCCCTGGAAGTGTTTGGCCATTCGGGAACCTCCCATCAGCGGCCCAGCTATCGGATCAAAGGTGTCCCAATAGGGAACAGTTTAGTACCTGTGACGGAGGAGGTGGTCCACTCCACTCCTTTCGCAAATCTGCTGCACTTCAAAAAAGATAGTGATCGGAAGCAACCTAAGGTTTTGGTGGTCGCGCCGCTATCCGGGCATTTCTCCACCTTGCTGAGGCATACAATCGAAGTTTTGCTGCGCGACCATGATGTTTTCGTCACGGACTGGGCCAATGCCCGCGATGTGCCTGTATCTGCGGGCCGCTTTGGGTTTGATGAATATGTCGAGCATGTGATTGATTTTATTCGCGTTCTGGGGCCGCGCAGCCATATCGTTGGCGTGTGCCAGCCAACTGTGGCCGTTTTGGCCGCCGTATCGGTAATGGCTGAAGAGGATGACGCCGCAACGCCGCGCAGCATGACGTTGATGGCCGGGCCGATCGATACTCGCCGTAATCCAACCCACGTCAATGTTTTAGCTAAAACCAAAAAAATTGATTGGTTTGAAGAAAAGATGATTGGCATTGTGCCTTGGCGCTATAAAGGGGGCGGCAGGCGCGTTTATCCAGGATTTATGCAATTAACCGCGTTTGTCTCGATGAATCTCGACAAGCATATCAGTGCCCATATGCGCCAATATAGAAATCTGGCGGTGCAGGATGGATCGTCAGCCGAGGCGCATCGCAATTTTTACGATGAATACCTCGCGGTTATGGATTTGCCAGCCGAGTTTTACCTGGAAACGGTCGAGAAGATTTTCATGCAGCATCAACTGGCGGTTGGTGAACTGACCTATAAGGGCAAACCAGTTCGCCCCTCGGCTATTCGTAAGACCTTCTTGTTCACGGTAGAAGGGGAGCGTGACGATATATGCGGGCTTGGCCAAACCGCCGCGGCGTTGGATTTGTGTTCCAATCTTCGGCCAGTGCTAAAGCGCCATCACGTTCAAACCGGTGTTGGACATTACGGCGTGTTCTCAGGCCGACGTTGGGAAAATGAGATATATCCCTTGGTACGGGAGGTTATTCAGTTTTCTGCCTGACCCCTGCCTTCTTGATCTTATTCAGTCCGAAGGTGCGAGAACATGGCCCATTTTGTGGCCACCCAGGATGTGCACGTGGAAATGCGGCACCATCTGTTGACTGTCAGGGCCGATATTGCAGATGATTCTGTAGCCGCTATCTTCTACGCCCAGTTGCTTTGCCACATGCGAAACAGCCCGATAGAATCCCGTGATCTCCTCAGGGCTGGCTGTTGCGCCGAAATCGGCGGCGGAAACATAGCGGCCTTTGGGGATGACAAGAATATGCACGGGTGCTTGAGGGTTAATATCTGGGAAGGCGAGGGCATATTCATCTTCATAGACGGTTTTGGTGGGAATTTCGCCGCGGAGAATCTTCGCAAAGATGTTTTTGTCATCATAGTTCATGGCTGCCACCTGCTCACGGGATTTTTTTGGTCGGAAAACCAGGGAGAGCTTGTTTGCGGGAAGCTTTCTCGGCAATGCCGCTCATGCCCTCGCGCCGGGTCAATTCTGTCCAGACTTCCTCGGGGCGCAAACCGGCATCAACCCAGAGCACCATCAAGTGGTAGAGTACATCGGCGCTCTCGCCTATCAGGGCGGTTTTGTTCCTGGCGACGGCCTCGATCACACATTCCACAGATTCTTCGCCGAATTTCTGCGCAACCTTCTCAGTCCCACGGGAGAGCAGTCGCGCTGAATGGCTCTCATTTGGGTTGGCGGACGCGCGCGAGAGCACGGTTCCCCAAAGTCTATCCAGCACACGTGCATCCGGCGCTTCATGAACCGGCGGCGGGACAGAAATAGTCCGGCGCGTCGTCGTGGCTTTTTTGGCGGCGGGTTTTTTCTTAGGCGCAGCAATGGGGGTTTTGGCCGTTTTCTTTGCCATGATTCGCAATCAGACTCCTTGGAACTGCTGCTATATCGCGCGTGCAAGCCGCACCGGCAAGCGGGCCTCAGCTAATGCCTGTTTGACCTGTGCGATGCTGAATTGGCCGAAATGAAAGACGCTTGCGGCCAGCAAGCCGGTGGCACCAGCCTGTGCGCCTTCAACGAAATGCCGCAACTCACCAACCCCACCGGATGCAACAACAGGGAGTTTCACTGCCCCGCACACGAAGCGCAATAACTCCAAATCAAAGCCCTGGCCGGTTCCGTCCCGATCCATGGATGTCAGCAAGATCTCACCGGCC
Organism: Acidocella aminolytica 101 = DSM 11237; assembly: GCF_900129125.1. Taxonomy (GTDB): domain Bacteria; phylum Pseudomonadota; class Alphaproteobacteria; order Acetobacterales; family Acetobacteraceae; genus Acidocella; species Acidocella aminolytica. Next base: position 102,306 of record NZ_FQVJ01000002.1, read on the forward strand.
CCCCGCTCTTCCATTTGTTTGGCCCATTGCAACACATCCAGCCCAGTTGGCGTGCGTCCGCCATGGGAGAATACTTCCCATTTGCCGGGGGCGGTTTGCCGTGCATCGATGGCCACCACAACGCATTGGCTACCAAACTTCTCCGCCGCTTCGGAAATGAGCTCCGGGCGAGAGATAGCGGCGGAGTTGACAGAGCATTTATCCGCACCAGCCAGTAGCAAGCGGCGCATATCCTGCACGCTACGGATACCACCCCCTACGGTAAGCGGCAGAAAAACCTTTTCAGCCGTGCGGTGAACCACGTCCAGAATCGTATCGCGATTATCGGAACTGGCAGTGATATCAAGAAAGGTTAGCTCATCAGCGCCCGCTTGGTCGTATAACGCGGCCTGCTCCACGGGGTCTCCGGCGTCCCGCAGAGAGACGAAATTTACCCCCTTCACAACCCGCCCGTCTTTGACGTCGAGACAAGGAATAACACGCAGCTTCAACATGCGGCTAATGCCTCCTTCGGGTTCAGGCTACCATCATAGAGGGCGCGGCCGAGAATAGAGCCATTCAAATTGGACTGCGCAGCAGAAGCCGCTTTGAGCGCGATGATATCAGCGACCGAAGCCACGCCGCCAGAGGCAATCACGGGCACGGAAACCGCTTTCGCTAGGGCGGTTGTCTCATCCAGGTTAAGGCCGGTCTTCATGCCATCACGGGCGATGTCCGTGTAGATGATGGCGGCTATGCCGGCATCTTCGAAGCGCCGGGCAAGGTCCGTCGCGGCGATGTCGGAGGTCTCCGCCCAACCTTCTGTTGCCACCATGCCGCCCTTGGCGTCGATGCCAACGGCAACCCTACCCGGAAACGCCTTCGCCGCCTCTTTCACCAAAGCAGGGTTCTTGGCTGCGGCGGAACCTAAAATCACGCGGGTGATTCCAGCCTCAAGCCAACTTTCAATGCCCGCCATGTCCCGTAGTCCGCCGCCAAGTTGCACGGGAACGGAGACGGACGAAAGAATGCCTTTCACGGCTTCTTGGTTTACGGTGCGGCCCGCGAAGGCGCCGTTAAGATCCACGACATGAATCCATCCAAACCCCGCTGCCTGCCATGCCGCAGCCTGCGCGCCAGGATCCGTTCCAAAAACGGTGGCCTGATCCATCTCACCGCGCAGCAGCCGAACGCAATTCCCGTCTTTTAGATCAATGGCAGGGTAGAGGGTTAGAGTCATTTCAGCGCCTTATAGAAGAAATGGCCGGAGATAAGCTGTCCTTTCACGCGGGCATAGGCGGGGTGTGTACCCCAATGCACAAAACCTTCAGCCTCATAGAGTGATATGGCACCTTTTTGGGTCGATCGCACATCCAGATTGAGCACGTGGAACCCAAGAGACTTTGCCCGCTCTTCCGATTTTCTTAGAATCAACCGCGCAAGCCCATGTCCGCGTGCGTAAGGGGCGACGAAGTGATGCATCAACTGCACGGCGAAAGACTGCGCCTCGTTATTGCGTGAGGGCATTTGCAGTTGGGCAGCGCCATAAATCACGCCATCCATCCGGCCAACGATAAGTTCGCGTTCAGGCACCAGGGGCACGCCACGATAATACTGTTCCACAGCCGCGGCGGTGGGGGGCTTTATCCAGCCAAAGCCGCCTCCGTCCAAAACCGCTGCTGTTGCCGCTTCAGCCAGAGCATGGACGTCGTTCTCATCAGCAAAGGTCTCAACAAGTTCGGCCGTTATGCTGGTAGGGGTAGGAAGAGCCTGTTTCACGCCTGCCTCATCGCGCGTCAGGCGCGGCGGATCAAGGGGACCAAGACAGGAAATTGCCCAGGATCGTCAGGCCAACCTCCTGGCTCTTTTCAACATGGAACTGCGTGCCCGCACGGTTTCCCTTTGCGACCATGGCGACAATCTCTGTGCCATAATCCGTGGTTGCCAGAATTTCCTCAGGCCACCCGCCGGACAACGCGTAAGAATGGACGAAATAAGTATGGTCTCCAGGCTTCAAACCATCGAGCAGTTTGTGGCGCCCCGGTTCAAAGTGAAGCTCGTTCCACCCCATATGGGGCAGGCGCTGCGTGCTTGCGGGGATCTTGGAAATCTCGCCATGAATCCAGCCAAAGCCGGGGGTTATACCATGCTCCAACCCTTGTTCAGCCATCAGCTGCATACCGACGCAGATGCCCAGGAAAGGCGCGCCAGCTTCAACACGTTCCATCAAGGCGGCTTCCAGCCCGTCCACCCCTGCAAGACCGGCGGCGCAATCAGCAAAGGAGCCTTGGCCCGGCAAAACAATTTTGTCCGCCTGCCTCAGTTCTTCAGGGCGCGACGTGATAAAGACATCCGCAGCGATGCCATTCCGAGAGGCCGCGAGTTGCAACCCCCTGGCCGCCGAGGCGAGATTGCCGCTCTTATAATCGATAACGGCGACCCGAAGGCTCATAACGTACCCTTGGTGGACGGAATTTGCCCTGCGATACGCGGCTCCGGTGCCACGGCAGCCCGCAACGCCCTGGCGACGGCCTTAAAGCTGGCTTCTGCAACGTGGTGGGCATTATGCCCGGCAAGCTGTCTGACATGCAGGTTAAAAAACCCATTTCCTGCAAAGGCACGAAAAAACTCTTCCACAAGCTGCGTGTCCATCTCGCCCAGCATTGGGCGCTCAAAATTCACGCCCCACGCAACATACGCGCGGCCGGACAGGTCGATAACCGCCTCCACCAACGCTTCATCCATTGGAACGGCCGCTTGGCCAAAACGTTGAATGCCACGCTTATCACCCAACGCATTGGCAATGGTCTGGCCAAGTACGATCCCCACATCTTCAACAGTGTGGTGGGCGTCGATATGCACGTCTCCTTTGGCGATAACGCTCAGGTCGAATAACCCATGGCGCCCGAAAGCCTCCAGCATATGATCGAAGAAACCGACCCCGGTATCGATGTCTGTCTTACCGGTACCGTCCAGATTGACGGTGACGATAATGTCGGTCTCGTTTGTCTTGCGGCTCAGAGAGGTAATGCGTGTCATAATGCTGCCCTACACCAGAGACTTGCAGCGCAAAAGACTGAATCCGCAGATATCCGCTCTGGCAATGCACCAATGCTGTTAAGTGGCTATCACGCCCCCGGAGGGACAGTTAAATCTGGCTGATGCGCCAACAAATTACGCCTACATTGCCGATTCTGCTGGGATTTCTTATCGCGGTGGGGCCGGTTTCCACGGATATGTATCTGCCCGCCTTTCCGGCTTTGGCGCAAGATCTTCATAATCAGGCCGCGCCCCAATATTCCCTCGCGTCTTACTTCCTGGGGCTGGCGATTGGCCAAATGACACAAGGCGCTTTATCCGACGCGCTCGGCCGCCGTACACCGCTATTGGCGGGGCTGGTGCTCTATATTTTCGCTTCTTTGGGATGTGTTGCGAGCTGGAGTACGTCATCCCTCGTTGTGTTCCGGTTCCTGGCCGCGTTAGGGGCGTCTGCCGGCGTGGTGATCCCCCGGGCGGTGGTACGGGATTTAGCTGATGGCCCGGCAGCGGCCAAATTAATGTCCAAATTGATGCTGGCGATGGGGGTGGCGCCAATTTGCGCGCCGATGCTTGGCGCTGTTTGCGTGATGTTCGCCAGCTGGCGTTTCATATTCGGGCTTTGCACATTGTATGGTGTTGTCGCGCTGGGATTTGCGTGGGTGTATTTACCCGATACGCTGCCGTCCGAGAAACGCTCTAGGGTTGGCGCCGTTAGGGTTCTGGCCCGGTATGTCGATATTTTTCGTGAGCCAGCGTTTCTGTCCCATGCGGTTATCAATGCCTGCGTAGCCGCCTGTCTCTTCGCTTATCTCAGCGGTTCGCCACAGATTTTTGAGGGCTCCTTTGGATGGTCGAGCACGCAATATGCTATATTTTTTGGATTGAATTCAATGGCTTACATTGGTTACAGCCAACTCAACCCCATTTTGGTGAGTCGCTTTGGCATCGCGCCGGTGATTACCGCGATGGTGGTCTGGCAGATGCTTTGCGCTGTTCTGCTGGTTGCGCTGGCGGTGTTTCCCAAAGGCGGTTTGCCCTTGGCGGGGGGCTTGCTACTTTGTGAGGCGGCGTTTGGCTTGTTGCTTCCTTGCTGCATGGTCGGGGCACTTTCCCGCCACCAGGCCCATGCCGGTTCAGCCGCGGCGCTGCTCGGGACGCTGCAATATGGCGGCGGTGCCATTGCTGGGCTTGGGGTTGGTGTTCTGGCCGATGGCACAGCACGCCCCATGGCGCTTGTAATGCTGGTCTGCGCTGCAATCGCCTTGGTTGCCGCGAAATATCGCCCACGGCTAGAATTCAGGGTATCGGAGTGAACAAGCAATGCAAAATCCCATATTGGTCGGAATTCCGGCCTGTACGAAACTGATTTCAGGCTACATCCAGCACGCAACCCCTGCGCGTTATAGCCAGGCTCTAATCCAAGGCGCCAATGCCGTACCGGTCCTGATTCCGCCGGAAGGCGAGCGGATGCTGCCTTTGCTGGAGCGTGTGGACGGAATCCTGTTCAACGGGTCTCCCTCCAATATCATGCCGACACTCTACGGCGCTGATTATGACGCAACGCCGGACGAACACGATATGGACCGGGACGCCACGACCATCCCCATGATACGCGCAGCCCTGGAGCGCGGCATCCCCATGCTCGGCATTTGCCGTGGGATGCAGGAACTCAATATTGCCCTTGGTGGTACATTGTTCCAGGAGGTCCATAAACTCCCCGACCGGATGGACCACCGTTCCGGGGAGGGAGACAATGAATTCCGTTTCAGGCTGCAGCATGAGGTTCAGCTTTCTGGGGAACTTGCGCGCATTTCAGGAGCATCTAGCATTCAGGTAAATTCCCTACACGGTCAGGCGATCGACCAACTGGCTCCGGGCTTGGTGGTGGAGGCTGTTGCGCCGGATGGCACCATTGAGGCTGTACGGGTTGAGGCGGCGAGAAGCTTTGCCATCGCGGTGCAGTGGCATCCCGAATGGGAGGCAATCCATTTCCCTGACCGGTTGCGCTTGTTCCAGGCGTTCGGTGAGGCTTGTGCGGCGGCGCACGTTGCCAGAATGGCGGCTTAAGGCAAGGGAGCGCAGGCCCTCTTTCGTTATTTATTGCAACAAGAGCCGCTTAGGGTGCTGTCGCCGGTCGATATGTCACCTTAAACGGCTTATATCCTCGCCGGTAGAAGGAGGGTTAAATGGACATCCAGACCATTGATAATCAATATAATCAGCTTCAGTCCCAGGCACAGCAGACCATAACGGAATTGCAAACCCTGGCCCGTAAGCTGCAAGCCGCGAGCCAAGCTGGGGATCAGAATGCCAGGGAGTGGTTCCTGGATTTGAAGAGCATCGCCTTGGCGATCCAGGCGGAACAAAATCAGGTGGCGAACCTGCTGCAGGCATTGCATGGCTTCGTCGCAAATCAGGCCCAGCCGTCCCCATGGGGGAACGCGCCAGGCTACGCGCCGCAGCCAGCTTATCCGGCGTATCCGCAGCAGCAGAGCGGTGGCATTCTGGGCAATTTCCTCAATTCCGGCTTTGGCCGCGCGTTGGAAATGGGCGCGGGGTTCGGTATCGGTGAGGAAGTCATCGACCGGCTGTTTTAAGTTCACCCAACAGATTATTTGGCGGTGCGGGACACATTTTCCCGCACCGGTTGAAATCAGGCGTAGTCAGCGGCTTCGGTTTCGTCTTTATGGCGGTCATTGGCCATTGCATTCAGCGGGATGCTGAGCAGGAAGGCCACGACAGCATTCAACACCACGGTTGCCAGTGCGATATAGCTGGGCACGGTGTAGCCAAAGACATGAAAAGCCCAGACCGCGCCAAAAATGTTGTGGACCACCAACCAGGTGGCGGACACAACTCCAACTAGCCAGCCGATGAGTAGCGCCCAGCCATTGAAGAAGCGGGTAAAGACCGAAAAGGCGATGGCTGGAAAGGTCTGAATCACCCACATGCCACCAAGAAGCTGCAGCTGAACCGCGAACTTTGTCGGGATGGCGACAATAAAGACCAGCGCCCCCATTACCATGACCATCGCAAACAGCTTGGCCACCAGAGTTTCTGCGCTGCCTTTAGAGCCGCTGACGAAAGGCTCATAAATATCGCGCGTAAAAATATTGGCGGAAGCAATCGCCATGATCGCTGCGGGCACCAGAGCGCCGATTGCAATGGCGGCAAATCCGATCCCCACAAACCAGTCCGGAAACTCGTGCAGGAACAAGGCCGGTACGGCGAAACTGGATTTATATTGCGCAAATCCAGCCGCAAACTGCGGGAGTTTATCAACCCCGGTGGCCACTGCCATAAAGCCAAGTAGCGCCAGAAGGCTGAGAAGCACCGTATAGGCAGGCAATAAGGCGGCATTACGCCGTAGCACTTTTGGGCCAGCGGAAGACAATATACCGGTCGTGGTATGCGGGTACAGGAACAGCGCCATGGCTGAACCAAGTGCCAGAGTGGCATAGCCGGAATAAGCCCCGAAGCTGCCTGAAGGTGGTACGGCCAGCAGTAACTTGCTGGATGGAATTTTTGCGAAGATATGCCCAAATCCCCCCAGTTCCACAGGGATGACGATAATGGCCACCAGAACCGTGAGGTAAATCAGCAGATCCTTGACGATGGAAATCATCGCTGGCGCACGCAGGCCGGATGTCCAGGTAAAGGCGGCCAGAACCGCAAATGCCGCAATCAGCGGCAGATGTCCAGGGATGCCCAGAGCGCCAATGATAACCTGCATGCCAATAAGCTGCAGTGCGATGTAAGGCATGGTCGCGGCGATGCCGGTCACGCCAACAGCCAGTGCCAGCCAGCGGTTACCATAGCGTCCCCGCACAAATTCCGGCCCAGTGATGTAGCCGTATTTATGGGCGACTTTCCACAGCTTCGGAAACACCAGATAAAGGATAGGGTAGCAAACAACCGTGTAGGGTACTGCGAAAAAGCCAATAGCACCGGCACCGAACATCAGCGCTGGAATCGCGATAAAAGTATAAGCGGTATAAGCGTCACCGCCAATAAGAAACCAGGAGATCAGAGTTCCAAAGCGGCGCCCGCCGAGACCCCATTCCTCAATATGTGCCAGATCTCCGCCCTTCCAGCGGCCCGCCATGAATCCCATGACGATGACAGCGGCAATAAGAACGAGAAAAACGATGATAGCAACAAGATGTTTCATTTTCTTGCCGCCTTTTTGTCTTCAACTTTGTAAACAATCCAGATGAGAACCGAGGCGATCAGCACGACCAGGATCTGATACCAGTAGAAGAATGGAAAGCCGAAAAAAGTTGGGTTGATCCGGTTAAACGCGGGAACCCAAAGCGAAATAGCGAATACGATCAGGAATAAAATTCTGATCATGAAACTCCCTCCATGAAGCAGGCGGAGAGATGATCTTGCGCAAGCTGTTTTGCAAGATATTGTAACGGGATAATATGCGGAAATTACCAGTCGAGCGGTGTGAACGGCTCTATGTTGGTGGCTCCTTTCGCGAACCACTGTTGAATTATCCCGGCTTTTGGCAAGCGCACCAAGAGCGAGCAAACAGTGCCAAACCCCTTATTTGGCGGAGATAGGTTAAGCTGCTCAGCCCGGCTGCCGCTGTTATCAGTCAGCAGACGTGCCCACTCGGATACAGGCGTTGCTCGGAAGCGCGGCAAGTGCCGGGCAATGCGCGGTATCTTCATGTCGTTTGGCGCACCGGAAGTAATCATCGTCACACCAGCATCGAGTTGGGCAATATGCGGCTGACCTTGTTCTTGCCCGTATAAAAGAAAAGCGCTGGTGGCATCGGCGATAACCAGATTGAAGCTGCGATACTGGCTCGTATCCAGCCCCGCCAAAGAATTTGCGGCGGTCGCTGCCTCCTCAAGTGCCAAGGCACGCAACGGCAGGGTGCCGCGGCTGCGCTTGCCTGCTTCTGGGCCAAGCGTGCCTTCCCTGTTCAGCAAGGCAGCAAACACGCCATACCGATTCAACGCTGCCCAGGTGCCCCCAGCCAGCCTGTCCCTGCCGCCAAAAATTCCGGGCCAATATTCAGCGGGCGCGTCCCAAGCGCGGTTCAGCATTTCGTCCCGGTTTGCGGCGATGAATACACCGTCGGCGGCTATATGCAGAATGATGCTACACATTTAGAGCGGCGTGTATCATGTCGAGATGGTCCGGTACCGCTAGATCGTTCGCCTGGACCGATCGGGCCTGGACGATATTCACCGCAGTAGCGTCATCTCCGGCTTTGAAGGCGATATCGTGCAGGTTGCCGTGGAGCCTGACCAGGAAGCCCAACGTTGAAACCGTAAACAGCTCGCCTTTGCGCACTGGTGTGCCTGGCAGGTTGTTCCACGCACGGCGGATATCAAAAGGACGAAGGTGCTGCCGATGTCCAAGCTGGATCACTTTAGCCTTGGACAATAAAAGCGGATCGATCCCTGTTTCCTCTGTGGCCTCGCGCAGAGCGGCAGACTGGGAGGCTTCTACGCCCCCGTTGGCAGCATCCAAAAGGCCGCCGGGCAACGCCATTTTGCCTCGCCCCGGATTATGCAGCCGGGTAATCAGAATGGTCTGGCCCAGATCATCAAGCAAAACGCTATCCGCCGCATGAACCAGCCACACGCCAACCTCACGCCCGTTTGGAAGGCGTAAATCGCCCAGACTATTGGCGACGTCCGTGGGTTCATCCGGAAAATGGCCAGCCGCGCAGCGAGCTATGATTTCAGCCTGCAATTCCGGCTCGGCCAGCATATGGTCTATGAATATCTCATCCATATCCCGACCATATCTGGTGGGGCCGGTGCGTCAAACCGTCTGCAGTTGCTTGGTCTCGGTCTGAGCGGTTTTGGTGCGGCTCAGGCGGCGTTTCGCCCGTGGCGTGCGTGGGGCTGCATTACGGGCCATCCCCAGAACGCCGCCGATAATCAGAGCCACTGGTATCGCCACGAAGCTGCCGCCAAAAAGCAAGGCAGGTAGCATACCGCGCCCAAGCAAGGACGAGCCAGCCAATACTCGGAAAGGGCTATCCGCGCCGGCGGGAACAACCGGCATACCGGCGAAGCCCAAACCGAGAGCCAGGGCGATGAAAGCGGCCAGAGTGGCGAGAAGAGGCAAGCGCATGGCCCCTCCTAAACTCCAGTCTGCTAAATGTTGCCAGTCCTTTTTTGACAAAACAGTCCTGCGCCTCAGCCGAAGACGCGGCGGAAGATGGTGTCCACATGGGCGTGATGCATCTCTGCGCTCATCGCCTTGTCGATCACGGCCTCGGAGACGCGGCCAGCCACCTCCGGATCGCCCAGCAGATTATCGCGGAAGTTCTTGGCATCCGGCTGACCAAGCTTGGTCCAGGTTGCCATCGCGTTACGCTGTATAATCTTATAAGCGTCTTCGCGCGAAATACCCGCTTTGGTGAGGGTCAGCAGGACTTCGCCGGAATGCACTACACCCCCCAGGCTTTCAACATTCGCCGCCATCTGTTCAGGATAAACAGTCAGTTTCTCCATCATCCCTGCCAAGCGGGCCAGGGCGAAGTCCAGGGTCACGGTTGCATCAGGCCCGATGCCGCGTTCCACGGAGGAGTGGGAGATATCCCGTTCATGCCAGAGCGCCACGTTTTCCATGGCCGGGATCACCGCGGCGCGCACCAGCCGGGCAAGGCCACAGAGATTCTCAGAAAGCACAGGGTTGCGCTTATGCGGCATGGCGGAGCTGCCTTTCTGCCCTGCATGGAAGAACTCTTCCGCCTCGCGGACCTCGGAGCGCTGCAGATGCCGCACTTCGGTTGCCAGACGCTCAACCCCGGAGGCAATCACCCCTAGAGCGGCGAAAAACGCGGCGTGCCGGTCACGTGGAATCACCTGGGTGGAGACAGGCTCAGCCGCCAGCCCCAGCTTTTTCGCAACCGACTCTTCCACGCGCGGATCAACATGCGCGAACGTACCCACCGCGCCGGAGATCGCACAGGTCGCGATTTCGGCGCGCGCCACGATCAAACGCTGCTTGTTGCGGGCGAACTCCGCATAATGCCCGGCAAGCTTGAGGCCAAAGCTAGTCGGCTCGGCGTGGATACCGTGGCTACGGCCGATGGTCAGCGTGTATTTATGCTCGATAGCCCGGGCCTTCAGCGCGGCCAGCACCCGATCCAAATCCTCCAGCAGCAGGTCGGCGGCCTGGGTGAGTTGAACGGCAAAGCAGGTATCCAGCACGTCAGAGGAGGTAAGGCCTTGATGCACGAAACGGCTTTCCTCACCCACTCGCTTGGCGAGCCAAGTCAGGAAGGCAATAACGTCATGGCGCGTCTCGGCCTCGATGGCGTCAATTTCGGCGGTGTCGGCTTCGGTGAAGGCGGCCATCGCCACGTCGCCTTTCTCGCGGATCACCTTTGCTGCCTCAGCCGGAATTGCCCCATATTCCGCCATGGCTTCGCAAGCGCAGGCTTCGATCTCGAACCAGATCCGGTATTTATTTTCCTGAGTCCAGATGGTGGCGGCCTGGGGACGGGTATAGCGGGGGATCATCGGGTACTCCTGGCGGCAAAATTCTGTCGCTTCGCCTAATCAACTGTGGCCTCATTGACAAGCCAGAGCAGGGCGGGACAGTTCAAACTCATGGACATTCTCAGCTTTGCCATTGTTCTGGTCCAGATCCTGTTGATCGATCTGGTACTGGCTGGCGACAACGCCATTGTCATTGGGTTGGCCGTTGCCCGGCTCCAGCCGGAGCAACGGCGTAAGGCCATATTGGTCGGCGTTATTGGCGCCACCGTTATCCGGGTGGCGTTCGCCATCATCGCCCTGCAGTTGCTGGCCATTGTGGGCCTCATGCTTGCGGGCGGTATTCTCTTGCTCTGGGTGGTTTGGAAATCTGCGCGGGAACTTTATGCGCAAAGCAAGGCGGGGGAGGAAGACCAAGGTAACACCGCAGCCCCGGCCAGCCTGGGTTCAGCGATTTGGAAAATCGTCGTGGCGGACGTGTCCATGAGCCTGGATAACGTGCTGGCCGTTGCCGGAGCGGCCCGCGACCACCCTGTATTGCTGGCCATCGGGCTTATTGTCTCGGTTGGCTTGATGGGAGTTGCCGCCAGCTTGGTGGCCCGCCTTATGCAGCGTTACCCCTGGGTGGCCTGGATTGGCATTGCCATCGTGTTCTATGTGGCCCTCCATATGATTTGGGAAGGCTGGCATCAGGTTGCGCCGCACTTGTCCTGAAATCTGGTACTACAGGCATAAGACCCTTATGACGAAAACACTCCCTGCTTTGGCCATTCATGGTGGTGCTGGCACCGTTCCGGCCCATCAGCTCGATAATGAAAGCCGTGCCGCTTATCATGAAGGTCTGCGTACAGCACTTCGTGCAGGCTGGAAGTTGCTTCACGCCGGTGCGCCCGCCCTTGACGCAGTGATGGCTGCGGTTAAGGCGCTCGAGGATGATACTCTCTTTAATGCCGGGCGCGGTGCGGTACTGACATCCGCCGGCCGCCCTGAGATGGACGCGGCAATTATGCGTGGCAGTGACCGCGCTGCGGGGGCAGTGGCTGGTATATGCGGCCCGCGCAACCCGGTAGAGGCCGCTCGTCTGGTTATGGAGCAATCCGGCCATGTGCTGATGATGGGCAAGGGGGCTGAGGCTTTCTTGCGTGAAGTGGGAATGGAATTTCTTCCTGCCTCTTATTTTGAGACAGCACGCCGCCGTGCCGCTCTTGAGTTGGAGTTGGCGCGCCGCGCCAGTGGTGCGCCGGATATACGTACTGACGCTGACCGTCATGGCACGGTGGGGGCGGTGGCCCGTGACGTGAATGGCGGCTTGGCGGCGGCAACTTCAACAGGCGGCTACACCGCAAAGCGGCCGGGCCGCGTAGGGGATGCGCCGGTTATCGGCGCGGGTACCTTCGCGGATGATGCAAGCTGTGCGGTCTCCTGCACAGGTAGCGGAGAGGTTTTTATCCGCTATACGGCCTCGGCTGAACTGGCGGCACGCGTCCGGCTGGGCAGAGAAAAATTGGACGAAGCCGCATCCCGGCTGATTGCTGAGCTGGGCGCGCGGGATGGGGAAGGGGGAATGATCACGGTCGGCGCTGAAGGTGCGCCCGTCTTGGTCTTCAACTGTTCCGGCATGTATCGCGGGTATACAGATGAGGAGGGCGTGCTCTGGACCGCTATCCACCGTGAGGCATATTTACGCGGCAATTGAGTTCAGGCCACGGGCGTGTCCGCAAAAGCCAATTCATGCCGGGCATTCCATTCTGGCGTCACATAATTCACGATCAAAGTGCGCCTTACCCCGGTAATGGGTCTTTTCTCAAAGCCATGCCAGGTATTTTGCCCCGGTACAAAGATAAGCCCGTGATTACGGCCCGCACTGGTTGGGCCAAGGTGGCGTTGCGGGGTTTCGTAAATGTCTGTTCCCCAATTCTCGCCAGCAGGGGGATCGTTTAGATAAATCAGCATGGTAAAGAATTTGGCGCCAATATCCGTATGAGGCTCCAGCCAAAATCCTTCCGTGTCCTGGCAATACTCGATCCTTAGAAAGCTGCCGGTGAGGTTGGCTTGAGTCAGGGCCTTTAGGGCTTGAATAGTGCTTTGTTTTTGCAGCGCTTTAGCTAAAGCAGCGCAAGCTGGGAAGCTTTCCTGTGTATCCAGGTTAAAGAACAGTCTGGTGGAATTATGCGTCTCCCGCCGTCCTTTGGTGTCCGCAATGGCGGGAACTGGCAGGGGCAGGGCTGTGATCTCATCCACCATCGCGTTGGGCAGAACATCATTCAGCAACCAATGCGGATATGGGGTGGTATCGGCGCTGGCAGCCTCAAGGCTGGCGAGTAGCGCGTTCTGTGTGGAAAGTGAATCAGGCATAGTTCAAAAGCTTCTTGGCTTGGGCGGATAGCCGGTGTCGCATCAATTCGCGTTGAGCAGCCAAGGTGTTTGCCATCCAATTAATCATTACATAGCGCCTAACCCCGACATAGGGCTCATGCCCATGGAAGGAATTGTTTGAACGTTGAAAGGCCACCAGAGTGCCCAAGGCGGGCGGCACTTCGGTAATCATGTCATTCAGGTCCGTGCCGTTACGCAGTAAGCGGAGCCGTCCGCCCTGGGCTTGCCAGTCTTCATTAAAATAGAGCAGGGCGGTTACCAGCTTGGCTTCGCTGTCAGTGTGGATACGCCCATCTTTCTCCTGCGCTCGGCCCCGAAGCGTGACCATTGTGGGGCGGCCTCTCAGATCCTGGCCAAATTTTTCAGAAAATGCGTCTGTCATTTCTGGACTGGTTAATTCACGGATAAGTTCTTTGAATGCGGGCCCCGGCCGGGTGGCTTCAACGGGCAGTAAACCGGCATGTTCAATAGTGGGAAAGTCCCGCGACGTATCCGCCGCCCGGTCTGGTGCTATGAATCCGCTGACAACCATATGTTTAAACGGCGTTGCGGTTATGGCTGTACGCCGGAAAGCCCCCAGGTCCAGAATTGGCATGCTCAAAATTCCCTTTAAACAGGTTCCGCTTGGGCGTTTCGCGGCTATTCTTCATTGACCTGCATCAAGGCTCCGCATGTAATGCGTGAAGTCCTTCAATCTTCCTTAACTGTTTTGTGGCCAAGAATGGGTTGGCGTCTTGCCGAGGCTTGATGCTTGGTTTGGTGTTTAACGTAAGGTCTCAAAGGAAGGCTGATGCTCTCCAGCAAATTACCGCCGTCAGCTTTTAAAGCCGGGGAGATGACAAGCGCCATGCTGGCGGAACGACGTGGGACTGTTCGAACACCGGTTATCAAGAGCGCCAAGCTGCTTGTGGGCCAGGGATATAGCCAAGCTGTCTATAATTGCCTCGTGCTGGATGAGTCGAATGATGGTGCGTTGGTTGACCTCGGCATGGCGTGCAGCCTGCCAGAAGACGTAATTTTGCAGCTTTTTGGTGGCGTTGCCCGAAAAGCCAAGCAGCGTTGGTCCGCTGGCAGTAAGGTTGGGTTAGAGTTTGTGGGGGAGCAGCTTGTTTCTGCCGAAGCTTCACAGGAAATGGTTGAAATTGCTCACTCCATCCGCGCAAGGTGCTTGCTAGCTGGTATCGCGGCTCTGAGAGAAAGAAATTTTTTCTCGCATAGCGGCCTCCGTACAGCTGCGGAGAATGCTGAGTCGGCCTTTTATAAGTTGGAGGACATTCTGCGAGACCCTTTGATGTCGGTTCAGTCTGAAAAAGAATGAACTGTGTATTTATCTAGTGCAATTTCTATAAAAACATTTTAAATCAACATTATAAGTTGAATCATTAAGCGTAGAGAATAGCAACTGCGCTCGATCTACGCTTGCCTTGCTAGGTGCCCTTCGGCACATAGGCACGGCACGGAGGACTGGCATGAAGATTTTTACTCCGGCCCTTGTGGCCGGTTTGTTCGTTGGGCATCTGGCTTTTGCGCAAACGGTGAATGACGATCCCACAGGTCCGCAGCCCAAGCTGCCAACCGAGCCCCTTCAGATTAAAACCGTCACTGGGAAGACGTACGACTTCACCGTGGAACTGCCCACGACTCCGCAGGAGCAGGCGACGGGCGAGATGTTCCGTACATCTATCCCCGCCAACGAGGGGATGCTGTTTGTCTGGACCAAGCCGCAAGTCTCGCAGATGTGGATGAAAAACTGTCCTGTGCCTGAAGACATGGTCTTTATCGGCGCGGATGGAAAAATTGTCGCAATCGCGGAAAATACCGTTCCTTACTCGCTTAAAAACATTTCTTCTGGCGTGCCCGTTAAGGCGACTTTGGAGCTTCAAGGGGGCATAACAGCTAAATACAACATAAATGTTGGTGATCAGGTGATTGCCAAGCCCTTCTCGGGGAGCTAATCCCAAGGCAATTCGGGGCGTGGCGCAGCCTGGTAGCGCGCTTGTTTTGGGTACAAGAGGCCCCCGGTTCGAATCCGGGCGCCCCGACCAGTCTGGAGTGGTTATGTATGCGGGCTCGTATCTTTCTTCCTCCCAAATCGGCCATGCAGTCAGGCTTGGCCAGGACTCATCGCTGGGTTCTCCAGTATGAGCCGGAAAGGGCAAAGATCCGCGACCCTCTCATGGGTTGGACGGGGTCTGATGACATGCGCCAGCAGATTCGGCTGACTTTCGAGACTAGAGAAGCGGCGATTGCTTATGCCGAGGCGGAAGGAATTCCCTATGATGTGGAAATTCCTTCGGCTCGTATTAAAAAGCCAAAATCCTATGCGGATAACTTCCGGGCTGGCCGCAAGGAGAACTGGACCCACTAACCCGGAATAGTCATGCCGGATGAAGTAACCGGGCTGGCTATAGCCCGTTAAGGACTGAGATGAGCAAAATGCCAACCGCGCCCGAGTCGATTGCGACTGTGGGGGGTGTTCGATTCGGCAACGCTTTACCCCTGGCGTTAATTGCCGGTCCCTGCCAGATTGAAAGCTCGGCCCATGCTTTTGAATGTGCAAGCGCCCTGAAAGAGATTGGAGAGCGGCTGGGTATTGGGCTGGTCTTTAAATCTTCCTTTGACAAAGCCAACCGCACTAGCCTCTCCGGCGCCCGCGGCGTAGGGCTTGATGCGGCGCTGCAAATATTTTCTGACATTAAAGCAAAGCTCGGCCTACCGCTTCTGACTGACGTGCATGAGCGCGAGCAATGTGCTCCTGTGGCGGAGGTAGTTGATATTCTTCAAATTCCCGCATTTCTCTGCCGCCAGACGGATCTGCTGATTGCTGCCGCTGAAACAGGCGCCGTTGTGAATGTGAAAAAGGGGCAGTTTTTGGCCCCATGGGACATGAAGAATGTCGTGGCCAAGATCACAGGCTCAGGCAATCCGCGCGTGATGTTGACTGAACGCGGTACCAGCTTTGGTTATAATACGCTTGTTTCTGATTTCCGAGGTTTGCCGGTCATGGCGTCTTACGGCGCGCCGGTGATTTTTGACGCTACTCATTCCGTGCAGCAGCCGGGAGGGCAGGGCGGGTCTTCCGGTGGGCAGCGTGAGTTTGTTTCCGTACTAGCGCGCGCCGCCGTGGCGGTTGGCGTTGCTGGATTATTCATTGAAACGCACCCCGACCCCGACAATGCCCCCTCGGATGGTCCGAACATGATCGCGCTCAAAGACTTTGAAGCCTTGGTAAAAGGATTGATGGCCTTTGACCGTATTGCCAAGGGGCTGCAGGCTTGAGCGGCACAACTATCGAGCTTGGAGTTAACGCATCAGACAAACAAGCTGCCTTAGAACGGATGCTCAAGACCATCGACACTGAGCAGGCTGGGCTCGCCGCCTTGCGCCAAGCGCTGCATTCCGGTCTGGCCGATGCTTTCCTGCAGTCTGTTCTGGCCATTGAGCAAAGCGGTGGTTCGGTTGTGGTGACGGGCATGGGCAAGTCTGGTCATATCGCCCGTAAAATCGCAGCTACCTTGGCCAGCACGGGCACGCACAGCCATTTTGTGCATCCAGCTGAAGCCAGCCATGGTGATCTGGGGATGATTGCCCCGCAGGATGTCGTGCTCGCATTGTCCTGGTCCGGCGAGGCGCCGGAGCTGGCCAATATCATTACCTATACACGCCGGTTTGGGAATAAGCTGATTGCCATAACGGCCCAGCCCGAGTCAGCGCTGGGAAGTGCGGCGGATATCGGGCTTTTCCTGCCAAAGGCTAAGGAAGCCTGCCCGAATGGTCTGGCGCCCACAACGAGCACAACCATGCAGCTTGTCGCGGGTGATGTCCTGGCGGTTTTGCTGCTGGAACGCCGGGGGTTTTCAGCGCATGATTTTAGCCGCTATCACCCGGGCGGTAAACTTGGCGCTCAGCTTTTGACGGTGCGTCAGTTGATGCATAAAGGGGAAGAGATTCCTCTTGTGCGTTTGGGCACGATGCTCAGCGAAGCTATAGTGGAAATGACATCAAAACGCTTTGGTATCGCTGGGGTTGTCGATAGCTCGGGCGCCTTAATTGGGGTGCTCACGGACGGTGATTTACGACGCGCCTTTCAGGCAGGCTTTCACGATATGATTGTTGATAATGCCATGGGGCGCCGCCACGCTCCCCAGACGATTACGGCGGATAGCATGGCCGCTCAGGGCTTGGCTCGCATGAGCGATTCTCAAATTACCTGTATGTTCGTTGTTCAGGACTGCAAGCCAATCGGCTTGTTGCATATTCATGACCTGTTGCGGGCAGGGGTTGCCTAAAAGTAGCCCCGCCCACGTCGGCAAACCTTTTCAATGCGTCTTCGTTAGAGCAAGCGCATTGTCAGCTTTTTCCCTTTTTCCGGCTTCAGCCTGGGGTTGTGCCTCAGTTTGACCGGTTGAGTTGGGGGCTGAGCTTCGTGGGTCACGGAGAGTGACCGTATGGTCTACCCGCCGGAACCGTGGCACGGCCCAAAGGGTTAAGCCATTTAAAGCGTGGCTATTCATGAAAACTGCCTCTCTAACCCTAAAGTTGTGCGCGTTCCCTGCGTAATAGGGGATTTCATCTGGCTGGAATATAGACGGAAATGTTAAATTCTCTTTTATGGAGTAAATTTATTCTAAGTTAGCCGGTGATTGTTAAAAAATATGGAAATTTTTTGCCTTTAAATCGGGTTGCGAGATCAGAGTTTTTGCTTTGATTCCGCAATTTAACCGTGTTGGCGCCATCTGCCCGTCTCGCCAGTCCGGCGGGCATGGTGCGAACGCCATTGAGTGCTTTTGTCGAGCAGCTCGCCATTATTGGGGTTGAACCAGCTTGTCGAGCTGAGAAATATGACTTTCGATGGCTACCCCCGCCTTGTGGCGGTGAAAAGCCTATTCCGGCGTGCAGTGGAGAGTGATGACCAAAACATCCCACAATTTGATCGAAAACCTCGTTGGCTTTGGTAAACCCGGTCTCGTAAGGCAATTAAGAGCGCTCTCACATGCGCTGTATACCGGCTGCAAAAGCAGGCGGAATGTTCCACTCGTTCCAGGGTGTTCTTAAAATTTTTCTCATATGTTGCATGAGCGAGGTGACGGCATCTTTGGGTTCGCGAATCCTGACCATGAGTCGCGCTGACTAGATTTCAAGAAGCCTCGCCAGCCCTGGTGAGCGGGCATGGCAATTAATAATAGCCCTGCCGGCAGGCAGCTTTGCTAGATGTGAGCATGTTTCAACAAAGGCGCTTTGCAGGGGCTGTGTTGGAGATAACTCCGCAGCTACGTCCCGGATTGCGTTGAACAACCATGTCGCGCCGCTGGTATACTTGGCTATGCACCAAGTCAGCCAGCGCTTCGAAGGAAGAGGGAGCATATGGTGACTTTACCATTCAACTGCTAAGAAGCTGGCCCATGACAGGTTTAGTGCGGATTGTCTCGATGACGGGTTTTGCCCGTGCACAGGGGGAGTATGGCCCCAATAGCTTCATCTGGGAGCTGCGTAGCGTAAATGGGCGTGGGCTGGATGTGAAGCTGCGCTTGCCCTCGGGGCTCGAGGGGCTGGAATTTCCCTTGCGCGAGATGGCGGCGAAGATATTCAAACGCGGAAACATCTCCGGCTCCCTCACGCTCAAGCGTGAGGTGGCGGGTGCGATTCAACCTGATTTGGAGGTGCTGGAGAAGGTCAAACGGTTGGCCGTTGAGCTGGCGGCTTCAATTCCCGGCGCTTTGCCGCCCCGGGCGGAGTTGCTTTTGGGACTGCCAGGGGTGATGCGCACCGCCTGTACTCAGGATGAAAGCGAAGACGAACGCACAGCCATGGCGAATGCGGTAAAGCAGGCTTTTGCACAAGCCTTGGATGGCTTGGCGAAGGCGCGCGCGGCCGAAGGCCAAAAACTAGCCGCGATTGCCAAAATCAACCTGGACGAAATCGGAGACTTATACTGTCGGGCCTGCACCGAGGCCGCGAGGCAGCCTGAATTGCATCGCGCTCGGCTAACCGCCCAGCTTGCGGATCTGCTCGGAAACACCCAGGGGCTCCCTGAAGACCGTCTGGCACAGGAGATCGCTATGCTGGCCACCAAATCCGATGTGCGGGAGGAGCTAGACCGGTTGGCGGCCCATATTGCTACCGCGAAAGCCTTGCTGGCTGATGGTGCTGGGGTCGGCCGAAAGCTCGACTTCTTGATGCAGGAATTTAATCGCGAAGCGAACACGTTATGCAGCAAATCAGCGTCCACGGAACTCACCAACCTGGGGCTTGCCCTCAAAGCCGCTATCGAGCAGCTGCGCGAACAGGTGCAGAACGTTGAGTAGGCGCGGGCTCTGCTTGGTGCTGGCCGCCCCCTCGGGGGCCGGTAAAACCACCCTTTCCAGGGCCCTTCTGGAGATTGATGATCAGCTTTCCCTTTCGGTCAGCGTCACCACGCGCGACCGTCGGCCGGGGGAAAAAGAGGGTAAACATTACTTCTTCATCTCACAGGAAAAATTTGACGAGATGGTGGAACAAGGCGAACTGTTGGAATATGCGCGTGTGTTTGGCCGCTCTTACGGCACGCCCCGTGGCCCTGTTGAAGAGGCATTAAAGGCTGGCAGGGACGTGATGTTCGATATCGACTGGCAGGGGTTTAGGCAGTTGCGCGCTGCCTTGGGGGATGATGTGGTCGGCGTATTTATCAGGCCGCCCTCCCTGGAAGTTTTGCATAACCGTTTGGTCAAGCGCGGAGACAGCGCTGAACAAGTCGCCAACCGCATGATTCACGCAGAGGCTGAAATCAGCCATGCCGGGGAGTTCGACTATATCGTCGAAAACCGTGACCTTGATATAGCTCTCGCGGATATTCGTGCCATCCTGCGAGCCAGCCGATTGCAAACTAAACGCCAGACAGTCGAAGGGTAAGCATTCCAGCGCGGGGTCGTGATTTGTAAAGCCCCTGTACGCATGCTATAAATCGCTTAGAATGCGGATTTTTTTTGCCTGTAAAATCAATCTATTGGGGCTGTATGCGGCGCTCGCCGCAAGCCATAACCGCGACTCTTTGAGCTGATATGACCGATATTACTGACGAACCCGGTGCGGGTCCTCTGGTTCCACGCGGGCAGGAGCCTGTTTCCATCGAACAGGAGATGCGTAAATCCTATTTGGATTACGCCATGTCGGTCATTGTTTCGCGCGCCTTGCCGGACGCGCGGGACGGGCTGAAGCCGGTCCATCGTCGTATTCTCTATGCGATGAATGAAGCCGGTAACACACCGGAAAAGCCTTATCGTAAATCCGCGCGAATGACCGGTGACGTGATGGGTACCTACCATCCGCACGGTGACAGCGCGATTTATCTTTCAGCCGTGCGTATGGCGCAGGAATTCTCCATGCGTTTGCCGCTGATCGACGGTCAGGGGAATTTTGGCTCCATCGACGGCGATATGCCCGCTGCGATGCGTTATACGGAAATGCGTCTGGCGCCTGCAGCAATGCTGCTGTTGCAGGATATCGACAAAGATACTGTCGATTTCCAGCCGAACTATGATGAAAGCGAGCAGGAGCCGCGCGTCCTCCCTGCCGCGTTTCCAAACCTGCTGATCAATGGTTCCAACGGTATTGCTGTGGGTATGGCCACGAATATTCCGCCGCATAATCCAACAGAGATTATGGACGCGGTGTTGGCGATGATCGCCAATCCGGAAATTTCTTTGGAAGAGCTGATGAAGATCGTGCCCGGGCCGGATTTTCCGACCTCTGGCATTATCCTGGGGCGCTCTGGCATCCGTAATGCGTTCGAGACGGGCAAGGGCTCCATCATCATGCGGGCACGGGCGACGATTGAGGAAATTCGTAAAGACCGCGACGCCATCATCGTTACGGAAATTCCGTATCAGGTGAACAAATCCACGCTGCTGGAGCGTATTGCGGAACTTGTCCGTGCCAAGGATATCGAAGGCATCGCGGACTTGCGTGACGAATCTGACCGTGAAGGTATGCGCATTGTTATCGAGCTAAAGCGCGATGCCACGGGGGAGGTCGTTCTCAACCAGCTCTATCGTCTAACCCAGTTGCAGCAGAGCTTCGGCATCAACATGCTCGCGCTGGACCGCGGCAAGCCCCGTCAGATGGGGCTGAAAGAGTTACTTGGTCTGTTCATTGAGTTCCGCGAAGAGGTGGTTCTCCGCCGGGCGCGGTTTGATCTCAACAAGGCCCGTGATCGTGCGCATTTGTTAATCGGTCTGGGAATCGCGGTTGCGAATATAGACGAGGTGATTCGGATCATCCGCAGTGCCCCGGACTCCAACAGCGCTCGTGCAGCTCTCATGGAACGCGACTGGCCGGCTGAGAATATTCTGCCATTGCTCGCGTTGGTGGATGATGCAGGCAATATTGTTTCCGAAGACAACACCATCAAACTAACAGATGCGCAGGCGCGTGGTATTCTGGAACTGCGCCTAGCTCGTCTGACTGGCCTCGAGCGTGAGAAAATTCAGGCTGAGCTGTCGGAAGTCTCTGAAAAGATCAAGGAGTTTCTGGAGATCATTGGCAGCCGCATCCGCCGTCTTGAGGTGATGCAGGCGGAGGTCGTCGCGGCCAAAGCCAAGATCGAAAGCCCACGCAAATCTTCCATTGAGGATGTGGACGCTGACCTTGACGATGAAAGCCTGATTGAACCCGGCCAGATGGTAATCACGCTGACGCGTGATGGTTTTATCAAGCGCACGCCGCTGGAAGTTTTCCGACAGCAGAATCGGGGTGGGCGTGGGCGCTCAGCGGCGGCAACGCGCGGGGATGATATTGTCACCCGCAGCTTTAATGCTCATACGCATCAATTCGTCCTGTTCTTCTCCTCAGGCGGCAAGGTTTATCGTGAAAAAGTATGGCGTTTGCCGGAGGCGGCCGCCAATACGAAAGGCCGGGCGTTGGTGAATCTCCTGCCGGATCTAGGGGGCGATCAAATCACCACCGTGTTGCCTTTGCCCCAGGATGAAACGCTTTGGGAGAACCTACATCTCGTGTTTGCCACCTCGTCAGGCAATGTGCGCCGTAACCGGCTGGCGGACTTTAAGAATGTCCGCGCTTCCGGCCTGATTGCGATGAAGCTGGATGAGGGCGATCATCTCATTGGCGTTGCAACCTGCCGTGATGGAGATGACGTGTTCCTCGCAACTAAGCTCGGGCGTTGCATCCGTTTCCAAATTACGGACGAGACGCTCCGTGTGTTCTCCGGTCGTGATTCTACAGGCGTGCGCGGCATCAAACTGAGTAAGGATGATGAGGTGATGAGCCTATGTGTGCTACGCCATGTGGAAGCCAGCATGGAAGAACGCAGTGCTTATCTCAAGCAACGTAATAGCGGCGCGGATGAAGATGACGCAGCAGCGGAAGACGCCGAAGAAGCTGTGGATGAAGTGACCCTGTCCGAAGGTCGTGTCAGTGAGCTCGCCGATGGGGAAGAGATCATTCTCACAGTCACGGATTCCGGCTTTGGCAAGCGCAGCTCGGCTTACGAATATCGCGTTACCGGGCGCGGCGGCCAAGGTGTTGCCAACATCACCCTCAACCCGCGCCGTAATGGAAAAGCCGTGGCTGCAAGCTTTGCGGTGCGGCCCGGTGATGATGTGATGCTGGTTACCGATGGCGGCCGTCTTATTCGCGTGCCCGCGGATCAGGTCCGTCTCACGGGGCGTGCGGCCATGGGCGTCACGCTTTTCCGACTCGATGATGATGAGCGCGTGACGAGCGTGTTTCCGGTGCTTGAGGATGACCAGGAGCCCGAGGCGAATGAAGATGGTTGAGCGAATCGCGCTTTACCCGGGAACATTTGACCCTATCACCAACGGACATATCGATATCATTACCCGCGCCGCCAGGCTGGTGGACAAGCTGGTCATTGGTGTCGCCGTGAATGTTGGAAAGGGGCCAATTTTTTCCCTGGAGGAGCGTGTCGAGCTCGTTCAGGCGGAAGTTGCCCCCGTCGCCGCGAAAGCGGGCATCACAGTTGAGGTGCATCCTTTCTCAACCTTGCTCATCGATTTTGCGCGGGATGTTGGTGCAAAAATGATCGTCCGTGGTCTGCGTGCCGTTTCAGACTTTGATTACGAGTTCCAGATGGCTGGGATGAATTACCGATTAGATTCTGAAATCGAAACGGTATTTCTGATGGCTACCGAGCGTCACCAGTTTATTTCATCGCGCTTTGTGAAAGATATCGCGGCTTTTGGCGGTGATATCTCTTCTTTCGTCCCACAACTCACTAACGAGAAAACCAAGGCGAAACTGAAAGGGAACGCATGACAAACCGCCGCACCTTCATAACTGCCGCCACTGCCACATTGCTAACGGGAGCTACCATGAGCGAAGCTACGGCCGACACACCGGCCTCCAACACTCTCAAAATGACGCTGAAATATGGTGAAGTAACCATTACGCTGCGTCCTGACCTTGCACCGCTGGCCGCAGAACGCCTGCGGGTTTTGACGGCGCAGGGTTTTTATGATGGCTGCAAGTTCTTCCGTGTGATTGCGGGCTTCATGGCGCAGACCGGCGACCCGACAAACACCGGCACTGGCGGTAGCTCTCTGCCGAATCTGCCAGCGGAATTCACCAACGATGCCAGCTTCCTGACAGGCACGGTCGGCATGGCCCGTACGCAGGACCCTAATTCCGCCAATAGCCAGTTTTTCATTTGTTTTGATCCGTGCAGCTGGTTGGATGGCCAATACACGATCGTTGGCCAAGTGACGGCAGGCATGGATGCAGTGCAGCAGATCAAAAAAGGCTCTGGCTCAGGCGGTGTTGTTCAGGATCCGGATTCCATCATCAAGATGGTCGTCGCCTAAAGCTTTATGAAAATGGGTGTGGTCTCTCCGAGGCGGCACAAAAAACCCCAGAAGGCTCAACGCTTTCTGGGGTTTTTTATGGTAAATGTCGGGCGTTGATTACGCTGCCTTAGTGGTCTGGCGTTCTTTCAGGAATGCAAAGAACTCCACGCCTTCACGCAAGCGACGCACCAGCATTTGCGGGGAAAGCGCCATTTCCTTCAAAATTGACAGAATCTTCGATGGGCGGAAATAGAACTGTCGGTAGATTTCTTCCACTGCATCAAAAATCTCCTGATGGGAGAGGTGCGGATAATGTAGCGGCGCAATCTGCACGCCATGATCGTCGATCAGTTCCGCGTGCTCAATATCCAGCCAGCCCTCCTTAACGGCCTGATTATACAGGAAGGTTCCGGGGTAAGGTGCAGCCAAAGAAACCTGAATAGTGTGCGGGTTGATCTCCTTGGCGAAGGCGATCGTTTCCTTCAGCGTCTCGCGGGTCTCGCCAGGCAGGCCGACAATGAAGGTGCCGTGGATCATGATACCAAGCTTGTGGCAGTCCGCTGTGAAGCGCTTGGCGACCTCAATACGCATGCCCTTCTTGATGTTGTGTAGAATCTGCTGGTTGCCGGACTCATAGCCAACCAACAGCAGCCGCAGCCCGTTTTCCTTCAGGACCTTGAGCGTTTCATAAGGCACATTTGCCTTGGCGTTGCATGACCAGGAGATACCAAGCTTGCCCATCTCCTTCGCGATAGCCTCGGCGCGCGGAAGGTTATCGGTGAAGGTATCATCATCGAACATAATTTCCTTCACGGTCGGGAACAGTTCAATGGCGCGCTTTACCTCGGCGATCACGTTTTCAACTGAGCGGGTGCGGTATTTATGCCCGCCTACGGTCTGCGGCCAGAGGCAGAAGGTGCAGTGGGACTTACAGCCACGACCGGTATAGATGGAGATATAAGGATGCTTCAGATAGCCGATGAAGTAATCCTCCATCTTCAGATGTTTCTTATAAACATCCACAACGAAGGGCAGCTGATCCATATCCATTAGCAGCGGCCGGTCCTCGTTCTTGACAACCTCACCGGCTTCGTTACGCCACCAAATGCCCTGCACCTCGGCAAGTGGCTTGCCTTCCGCGATTTCCTTGATGGTGAAGTCAAACTCATTTCCGCAGACGAAATCCAGCACTGCCGCGCGTTCCAGGGATTCCACCGGCTGCACAGCCACCTTGGCGCCGATAAAGCCAATCTTCATGGAGGGGTTCAGCTTCTTGAACTCCTCGGCCACTTTCACGTCATTCCCGAAGGAAGGGGTGGAGGTGTGAATAATAAGCAGTTGGTGGGTTTTCGCGTGCGGCAGTACATCCGCCATGGTCAGGCGGGCAGGGGGGGCGTCGATTAGAGTGGAATCAGGCAGCAACGCGGCCGGTTGAGCCAGCCAGGTCGGAAACCAGAAACTTTTGATTTCACGCCGTGCCTGATAGCGGGAGCCAGCACCGCCGTCGAACCCATCGAATGAGGGAGGCTGCAGAAACAGGGTTTTCATCGTCATGTTGTCACTCACTCTCTCAACCAGGGTCAGACCGACCTGAATCGGCCGTCATGGACTGCCCGCGCCAATTGACCCGGTTGCCCGTAAAACTTGCGATATAAATGATCGCGGAGAAGCAATCGCGCAACAGGAAAAGCCAGAACTCTCCTGTGCGGGGTAGGCGCAGCGAGGTTTCGGTACGCCAGCCCGCCACGACCCGCACGGCCCAGACGCCTAGGAACAAAAACACGCTCCAAAGCTCCAAGCCCGAACAAACCAGCGCCAGAGCGGCCCAGAGCAGCGGAATTTGCAAGATACTGCCCGCATAAGCAAGCGGCACCAGCGCGCGGATGGTTCTGGCCCACCGCAATTCATGCCTGAAAAGCGCTGCAAAATCGGCTTCTGGTATCGTGGTCGCGGGAATAACGTTGGCGAGCTTTATTTTGAGCCCTGCCTTCAAAACCAGACGCCCAAGCACCTGATCATCAGCTAGATGACCGGACAATGCCTCTAGCCCCCCAAGCTGGGTTAGAAGTAGCTTCCGAATCGCCATGGTAGCACCCGTGCAATCCTGTCGCCCTAGCTGCCGCGCCATCAGAAAGCCGGGCAGGAAGGTCTGATTGATCTGCATGGCGCCAAGCCGCGCAGGCAACTCAGCCGTCCCAGGCAAGCCTGTGTAAAGGCTGGTGACCAGGCCAGTCTCAGGCGTCTCCAGAGCCGCGACCACGCGCTCCAGATAATAAGGGGGAACATGCACGTCGGCATCAGCGATGACGAGAATCTCATGCTTGGCCAACGGGCGCATATTGATAAGGTTGGCAACTTTGCGGTTGCTGCCATGCGGTGTGTCGTTCACCATCAATGCCGTATCGCGTTCAGGATACCGGGCGCGCAGCCGGGCAATAACCCCCAACACGGGGTCATTTTCATTCTGCACGCCAAACACAAGCTGATAGTCTGGATAATCCAGTAGAAAAAAGGATTCGAGCGCCAGTTCAGTTAACGGCTCAACACCGTGCAGCGGCTTAAGGATGCTGACGCTCGGCCTTTGCTTTGGCGTGGCAGGTGAAGCGGCGCAAAACCGCTCCACCAGATGAGCGCCATAAAGCTGCTGGATCACCCCTATAAGGGCCAGCACAGCAAAAAGGATAATCAATACCTGCAAGGATCAGCGGCAATTATAAAGCAAGGGATGGCCCGACAAGGCTTAGCTACCTTGCAGTGTATTAATCTTGGTTTTGAGCGCGGCAATCAGCTGCGAGGCATCGCCGGATTTCACCAAGGACGCGAAATCGGAAGCATGGATAGCTACTTGGCTGATTGTGCCGTTCAAAAGCACATCATTGATTTTCCAACCGTTTTTCTCATTTGAGACAACGTAATCAATCACCACGCCGCCGCCATCCTTAGGGGTCAGCTTGGTTTCGATGATCTTCTTCTGTCCCAGCACTTTTTCTTTCGGCATAATGGTCAGGCTTTGACCATTATAGCTGTCAAACTGTGAGACGTAGCTGGAAACCGTGAAGGTCGTGAAAAGGTTGATCAGTTCATTTTGCTGGCTCGCCGGGAGTGTGGACCAGAGAAAGCCGACCGAGTTCTTTGTCACTTCGGGCAAGTCGTAAGACTGCTCCACTACGGGGGCAAGGGCCTTATACCGAGCCTGGAAATCCTGCCCAGCGGAGCCTGACTTCATGGTAGCGATCAAGGCATTGTCAAGTGCGGCCACGGGCGCGCTGGCGGCTGTGCCGTCAGCCCATGCCGCCGGTACGAGCATCAGGCTGACGGCAAGCGCCAGAGCGGGGGAGCGAAGAGGATGGTGTTTCATGCTCCTTATATAAGCTCCTTATTGTGCCGGAACTGCGACAAAATCGCGGAGCGATTGGACGCCGAGTGCCGTAATCGCGTGGCTGACAATATGCTGAGCGGAAAGTCCCGCTTCGATAAGCTGTGCGGTGGGTGTATTATGGTCGATCAGCCGGTCGGGCAGCGTCATCGGCCTAAATTTTAGCCCCTTATCAAAAGCGCCGCTCCAGGAGAGATGATGCGCAACGGCAGCCCCAAAGCCACCGGCGGCTCCTTCCTCAATCGTGATGAGCACTTCATGGTCCTTGGCCAACTGGTCCACCAAGGTGGTATCAAGCGGCTTCATGAAGCGAGCGTCGGCCACCGTAGCTGGGAAGCCCCTCGCGGCCAGCTCATCGGCGGCGGTTAACGCGTCGCGCAGCCGGGCTCCAAGTACCAAAATGGCAACCTTGCCACCTTCACGTACAATCCGCCCCTTGCCGATTTCCCAAGGCGTGCCACGGGCGGGCAGCTCAACCCCAACACCTTCCCCGCGCGGATAACGGAACGCGGAGGGGCGGTCATCGATGGCTGTGGCAGTGGCCACGGCATGCATCAATTCTGCTTCGTCTGAGGGGGCCATGATCACCATGCGGGGCATCGGGCTTAGATAGCAAAGATCGAATGCGCCTGCGTGTGTCGCACCATCCGCGCCAACTAGGCCAGCACGGTCCATGGCGAAGCGCACGGGCAGGCTTTGCAACACAACATCATGCACCAGCTGATCGTACCCACGCTGGAGAAAGGTGGAGTAGATGGCGCAGAACGGCTTTAGCCCCTCGGTCGCCATGCCGGCGGCGAAGGTTACGGCGTGCTGCTCCGCAATACCGACATCGAACATCCGGCTGGGGAATTTGGCTTCGAACTTATCGAGGCCCGTGCCCGGAGACATGGCGGCAGTCACGGCCACAATACTTTCATCGACCTCGGCTTCGGCAATCAGGGCCTTGGCGAAAACAGAAGTATAAGAGGGTGGTCCTGGAGGGGCTTTCTTCTGCTCACCAGTGATAACATTAAATTTCTGTACCCCATGGTACTTGTCCGCTGCGGCCTCGGCCGGGGCATAGCCCTTGCCCTTCTGCGTCACGACATGCAGAAGCACCGGTTCCGCCGCATCCGAATCACGCAAATTGCGCAAAACCGGCAGCAGATGTTCCAGATTGTGACCATCAATTGGACCAACATAATAGAACCCCAGCTCCTCAAAGAGCGTCCCGCCGGTGAGGATGCCGCGTGCATATTCCTCCGCCTTGCGGGCAGTGCGCTCAATCGGCCGGGGGAATCGCTTGGCCATTTTCGCGGCGAAGTCCCGCAGTGACATGAAGCTGCGCGAGGAGATCAACGTAGAGAGATAGGCACTCATTGCGCCCACGGGTGGGGCGATGGACATGTCATTATCGTTGAGGATAACAATCAGCCGGGACTTCATTGCCCCGGCATTGTTCATTGCCTCATAAGCCATGCCGGCGCTCATCGAGCCGTCACCGATCACTGCAAGCACATTACGCGCGGGCTCTTCTTGCTTCAGATCCCGGGCAACAGCCATGCCCAGCCCTGCGGAAATCGAGGTGCTGGAATGCGCCGCTCCAAACGGGTCATACTCACTTTCCGAACGGCGGGTGAAGCCTGAAAGGCCTCCCGGCTGGCGCAGGGTCCGAATCCGGTCACGTCGGCCGGTGAGGATTTTATGCGGGTAGCATTGGTGGCCGACATCCCAGATCAATCGGTCACGCGGTGTGTCGAACACGGCATGAATGGCAACCGTAAGCTCCACCACGCCAAGCGAGGAGCCAAGATGTCCGCCCGTGACAGAAACTGTGTCGATGGTCTCAGCACGCAGTTCGTCCGCCACCTGCTTCAGCTGATCCGTGGAAAAATTACGCAGATCAGCAGGGATATTAACCCTATCCAGCAGAGGGGTCTTCGACGGCATCAGATGCGTTCTCCATTGTGCCGCATTGCTTTTGCCCCCATTTTTGCCCCCGTCATCCGATCTAAACTATTCATATACGCCAACACCCGATTCGGCTTATGGCCGATAAGCTGCTCATTCTGCACACATAGGCGACCATAACCGGAAAAGCCAGAAGCGAGCGGCCAACGCATGCCTGCTGGGCACCTATGTTTTCGCTTAATGTAAGGATTACCTTATACCTAACCTTGCGAATTGTAGAAGCAATGACCTATTGCTGCTATAGAAATGCGCTCCACCGTGACGCACAGGCAACAGGATTGAGATAGAATGGACGGTTCACAGCCCCCCAAAGCATTGCGGGTTATTCTGGCGCAGCCGCGCGGCTTCTGCGCTGGGGTGGAGCGAGCAATCGACATTGTCGAACGGGCACTGAACAAGTTTGGCCCGCCGATCTATGTGCGCCATGAAATCGTGCATAATCGCCATGTCGTCGAGGATTTGCGGGCCCGCGGCGCGGTGTTCGTGGATGAACTGGACGAGGTGCCAGAGGGCGCTTGGACCGTGTTTTCTGCGCATGGTGTCGCGCGCAAGGTGGTGCAGGCCGCTGCAGACCGCACCTTGCCCGTGATTGATGCTACTTGCCCTCTGGTGGCCAAGGTCCATGCCGAAGGGCGGCGTTATGCCAGCCAAGGTCGAGAGATTGTGCTGATCGGTCATGCGGGACACGCAGAGGTAGAAGGGACAATCGGCCAGATCGACGGCACCGTATATCTCGTGCAAACGGTTGAAGACGCGGAAAAGCTGCAAGTCCAAGATCCTGCAAAGCTTTCTTACATTACCCAGACGACTTTGTCAGTGGATGACACGCGGGGCATCATCTCTGCCCTTAAATTGCGTTTCCCTGAGATCGTGGGGCCGGATGTCAAAGATATCTGCTATGCGACCCAAAATCGCCAAGAGGCCGTGCATCATTTGGCTGCTCTGGTGGACTTGATTTTGGTCGTTGGAAGCAAAAATTCCTCAAACTCCAATCGGCTGCGTGAGATCGGCACCGAGCTAGGCCGTCCGGCCTATCTTATCGACGATGCCAGCGCACTTCAGGCTGAGTGGTTTCACGGGGTTACCAAGGTTGGATTGACCGCAGGTGCCTCGGCGCCGGAAGTGCTGGTGCAGGGCGTGATCGAAGGACTGAAGCAGTTCGGTCGTGTCGATATCGAGCTGCTCTCCGGTACGCCGGAAGATGTCAAATTCAAGCTGCCCGCTGAAGTAGCTGAAGTTTAAGGATAAACACAGAATGGGTGTACCGCTGAATCAGGCTCTCCGCGTTGGGGGCTATATTCTCAAGCAGCACTTAAAGGGCAATAAGCGTTACCCGCTTGTGCTCATGCTGGAGCCGCTATTCCGCTGCAATTTGGCCTGTCAGGGCTGCGGCAAGATTGACTATCCAAATGAGATTTTGAACCAGCGCATCTCAGTGGCGGATGCTATTCACGCCGCTGAGGAATGTCCCGCGCCCATTATCGCCATCGCTGGCGGTGAGCCGTTGCTACATAAAGAAATGCCGCAGATCGTCGAAGCTTATCTGAAGATGGGTAAATTCGTGATCCTGTGCACCAATGCGTTGCTGCTTGAAAAAAAGATCGAGCAGTATAAGCCGCACAAAAACTTCTGCTGGGACATCCATCTTGACGGTGACAAGGAGATGCACGACCGCTCTGTTGACCAGGCGGGCGTTTATGAGCGCGCGGTGGACGCTATCAAGCTCAGCAAATCCAAGGGCTTCCGCACTTCCATTAACTGCACCTTGTTCGACGGCGCGGATCCGGATCGGGTTGCCGCCTTCCTAGATACGGTTGCAGATCTAGATATTGAAGGCGTGATGACCTCACCAGGGTATGCTTACGAACGTGCCCCGGATCAGGAACACTTCCTCAACCGCCAGCGCACCAAGGAGCTGTTCCGCGCCATCTTCCGCCGTGGTAAGGAAAGTGCGAAGCGCGGTAAAAAGTGGAAATTTACCCAGTCTCCGCTGTTCCTAGACTTCCTGGCTGGCAACCAGACCTATGCTTGCACCCCTTGGGGTAACCCAACGCGCAACGTGTTTGGCTGGCAGCGCCCGTGTTATTTGCTGGGTGAAGGGTATGCCGGGAGCTTTAAGGAGCTCATGGAAACCACTGACTGGGATAAGTACGGTGTGGGCAATTACGAAAAATGCTCCGATTGCATGGTGCATTCCGGCTTTGAAGCCACAGCGGTGATGGATTCCATCAAGAATCCCTGGAAGATCGCTAAAGTGGCTCTCGGCGGCATTAAAACAGAAGGTGCTATGGCCAAAGACATTCCGCTCGATAAAGCGCGTAAGGCGGAATACGTGTTCTCCAGGCATGTGGAGAGCAAGATGGCAGAAATCCATGAGGCCAAAGCGGCCCGGCAGCCTGCGCTTCCCGCGGAGTAAGAAACACGCCCTCCCAGGCGCCTAAAGCCTGGGGGGCAGCTTTGCCACCCTTTCCATAAGGGCTTTGCGGGCTGCTTTTGCGTCACGACCTACGGCGATCAACGCAGGTATTTGCCAAGGGCGGCTGGCAATGGAACTGATGAGGCTAGGAATATCTAGCCTCCCATCGTCCTTCAGTGCCACCAGCGCGGCGGGAGGGAGGTTGCGCTCGGCAGAATCCGCCACAGCCCGCAATACAGCAAACTGCAATTTATGCATTTTGGCCACCTCAGCAACCGCTCCTGACTCAAGGTCGATCGCGGCGGGGTGACTGCGTTGATATAAAAGAGATTTATCCTGCGTCGAGGCTGCGATTTTTTGGCCTGCCAGAATTGTCTCAGACGTGCTTCCGCCCAGAAACTCCATCAGTCGGTAGTCACAAGGGAAAGTACGGGTGCCATAAATAACTGCTGAAGGCACCAGCAGGGTTCCCGGTTTCAAACCAGGCTTCAATCCGCCAGCCAACCCAAAACTAATGAGGGCTTGTGCCCCTGCGGCAACCAGGGTGTTAGCTGCTTCCGATGCGCCATTTGGGGAGCCGCCACCGGCTTTAACCATGAAGCCTGCCCGGTCCAGCCACTTGGCTTCCGCCTGCAAGCCTGTAACAATGCCGATCCTGGCACGATTCATTTAAAGTTCCAGAGGGATAAATCAAGCAGGCTTTGGCTTGGTGAGCCCGGTGGGGGTCGAACCCACGACCAACCGATTAAAAGTCGGTTGCTCTACCACTGAGCTACAGGCTCTCTCCAAGCGACCGTTAGCGGCAAGCCGCGTCTCGGTGAGGCTGCAAAAACCATTTTTCACGGGTTGAAGTCAAGCGTGGTACGGCCGATTTCTGTAAGAAGATTTTAGCGCACCGCGCTGAAATGGTTTGCAATAAAAAACTCCCCCCGACTGAGGGAGGAGTTTTCAGGATCAGGCGGCTTCAGCCTGTAGGCTCTTCATATCGATGCAGAATCTATACTTCACATCGCTCTTGAGCATCCGCTCATAAGCTTCATTGATTTTCTGGATTGGGATCATCTCAACATCAGCGGTAATTCCGTGCTCACCGCAGAAATCCAGCATTTCTTGCGTTTCCTTGATACCGCCAAT
The DNA here is from genome assembly GCF_900129125.1 of Acidocella aminolytica 101 = DSM 11237. Classification (GTDB taxonomy): domain Bacteria; phylum Pseudomonadota; class Alphaproteobacteria; order Acetobacterales; family Acetobacteraceae; genus Acidocella; species Acidocella aminolytica. Next base: position 134,850 of record NZ_FQVJ01000002.1, read on the forward strand.
CATCGAACCAGCAAAATTGCGCCGGCGCATCAGCAGAGGAAAGACTGAGATCGGCAGAGGATGCTCAGGCGCTCCAACCTGCACCATGGTGGCATCTCGCTTCAGCAGGCCAAAATACGGCGCTAGGTCATGCGAGGCTGAAACCGTGTCGATAATTAGATCGAAGGTCTCGGCATGCTCGGCCATCTGGGCTTCGTCTTTCGAGAGAATAACGACGTCCGCACCGAGTTTCTTGGCATCCTCGACCTTACTGGCGGAAGTGGTGAACAATGCGGTCTGTGCCCCCATCGCGTGCGCCAGTTTTAAACCCATGTGACCGAGTCCGCCGAGTCCGATAATACCCACCTTCTTGCCCGGGCCAGCGCCCCAATGGCGCAAAGGGGAGTAGGTGGTGATTCCGGCGCAGAGCAAAGGTGCTGCGGCGGCGGGATCAAGATTCTCCGGCATCCGTAGGACGAAATTTTCATCCACGACGATTCGGTCTGAATAACCGCCCTTGGACGGTTCGTTGATTACCTTATCGGTGCCGCCATAGGTTTGCCCGGTCAGGCCGTCGGCGCAATATTGCTCCAATCCCTCCTGGCAGGCGGAGCAGGTGCGGCAGCTATTGACCATGCAGCCAACCCCAACGAGGTCCCCAACTTTATATTTGGAAACGCCTGAGCCTGCACTCTTTACCTTGCCAACAATTTCATGCCCTGGCACGGCCGGATATTGCGTGAAATGCCATTCATCGCGGGCAAAATGGATGTCTGAATGGCAGACCCCGCAATACAAGATCTCAATTTCAACGTCATTCTGGCCAACATCGCGGCGGTTAAAAGTGAGAGGAGCCAAGTCAGCCGAAGGGCTGGTGGCACCATAACCTGTACAAATTAACATGGAAGTCTCCAGGATTTTAAACGCGTCAACCATATTGGCAGCCTCGGCGGGGTTTCAACGGGTAGTGATAGCCATTGTCACGATGTGCAGTGTGTTTCCTAAAAAGAAATCTTTATTCTTATTAGTTGACAAGACAAACGGAGCTTCGCTAATCTGCCTGAAGTCGAGAGGAGAGCGGACGCAGCATGTGTGGGATTGCCGGATTATTCCTAAAAAGTTCAGCTCTGGAGCCGCAACTGGGCGTGCTGATGAGCACGATGCTGAATGTTTTGACCGAGCGCGGTCCAGATTCAGCCGGGTTTGCGATTTATGGTGCGGGCAAGCCTGATCAAGTAAAATTTACACTGCGTAGCTCTAAGGCATTCGATTTCCTGGCCCTTGCTGAGACATTCGGTGGCAGCGCGGCCCTGTATGGCGACCATTCTGTTGTCAGCGTGGCTGAAAGCAGGGCGGCTTCCTTCAAGGCCAAGCTGGAAGCTCTGCCGGAAATCGTGATCGTATCTGTTGGCAAACGCATTGAGATGTTCAAGGGCATCGGCTTGCCGGATGATGTTGGCAGGCGCTTTGGTCTCTCCGGCATGGCAGGAACACACGCGATCGGCCACACCCGGATGGCCACCGAATCCGCTGTAACTGTCGATGGGGCGCATCCATTCTCCACCGGCGCAGACCAGTGCCTAGTGCATAATGGCTCGCTTTCCAATCACAATGATGTCCGCCGCACCCTGATCCGCGAGGGCATTAAATTTGCGACCCAGAACGATACCGAAGTCGCCGCCGGATATTTGTCTCATAAGCTGCGCGAGGGCGCGAAGTTGGATGAAGCCCTCAAAGCCGCGCTCAAAGATCTGGACGGCTTCTACAATTTTGTGGTCGGAACGGAAAATGGCTTTGGCGTGTTGCGTGATCCTGTTTCGTGCAAGCCCGCGGTCATGGCCGAAACGAATGACTATGTGGCTTTCGCTTCAGAATATCGCGCTCTAGCAGAATTGCCGGGGATTGAAGCTGCGCATTTGTTTGAGCCTGAGCCAAGCCGTGTCTATTTCTGGGAGCGCGCGGAATGAGCGCGATGTTACAAAAATCCATGGAAAAATCTTCTGTTTTTGACCTTTCCACATCGTCCTTGCGGGACTTGAACGCCATGCTTCAGAGTTTGCCCGCCGAGACTAATCAGACCAGCTGGGTCGTGAAAAATCCGCGTGGCGCACATGCTCTGGCAGTTGGAATTACCACGCCGGTACGGGTCAATATAGACGGTCACGCCGGCTATTATGCGGCGGGCATGAATGATGGCGCAAACATCATCATCAACGGCAATGCCGCAACGGGTGTGGCTGAAAACATGATGTCTGGCTATGTGCATGTAAAAGGCGACGCCAGCCAGTCGGCCGGTGCCACAGCCCATGGCGGGCTTTTGGTGATTGACGGGAATGCCTCCGCCCGCTGTGGAATTTCCATGAAAGGTATAGACATCGTTGTGAAAGGCAATGTCGGTCACATGGGCGCTTTCATGGCGCAATCAGGCAGCCTTGTTGTCTGCGGCGATGCTGGCGATGCGCTCGGTGATTCACTCTACGAAGCGCGCATCTTCGTGAAAGGCAGCGTGAAAAGCCTCGGCGCGGATTGTGAAAAAAAGGAGATGACGGCGGAAGATAAACTCATCCTGGCGGATCTTCTCGATAAATCCGGGGTGGATGCCAATGTCGAGGAGTTTACCCGCTACGGCTCCGCCCGTAAGCTTTATCATTTCCATGTCGATAACGCAGGTGCGTACTGACCATGAACGACACACCCGTTTCCCATATCCCGCAGACCTTGCCCCGCTTCTCTGCAACCTTTGACCCACACACAATCGCCGAGATCCAGCGCGCCGCCGCGACGGGCATTTATGATATCCGGGGCGGCGGTACCAAACGCAAGCTGCCGCATTTTGATGATCTGCTGTTCTTGGGCGCGTCCATGTCACGCTATCCGTTGGAGGGCTACCGGGAAAAATGCGGCACAGACGTTGTGCTCGGCACCCGTTTCGCCAAAAAGCCGATTCATCTGAAAATCCCCGTCACCATCGCGGGCATGTCTTTTGGCGCGCTTTCCGGCAATGCTAAAGAGGCGCTGGGGCGTGGAGCCACCGCGGTCGGCACGTCCACCACCACGGGGGATGGCGGCATGACCCCGGAGGAGCGGGGGCACTCACAGACCTTGGTTTATCAATATCTGCCTTCCCGCTACGGTATGAATCTGGCAGACCTGCGCAAGGCTGACGCCATTGAGGTGGTTGTGGGGCAGGGGGCCAAGCCGGGCGGTGGCGGTATGCTTCTGGGGCAAAAAATTTCAGCCCGCGTGGCCCAGATGCGCAATCTGCCGGAAGGTATTGACCAGCGCTCCGCCTGCCGCCACCCGGACTGGACAGGCCCGGACGATCTTGAGATCAAGATCCTTGAACTGCGCGAACTCACCAACTGGGAAAAGCCGATCTATGTGAAGGTCGGAGCAAGCCGCCCGTACTACGACATTGCCCTGGCGGTGAAAGCAGGCGCTGATGTGGTGGTGCTGGATGGAATGCAAGGCGGCACAGCTGCCACGCAGGAGGTGTTTATTGAGCAGGTGGGCATTCCCATTCTCTCCGCGATCCGTCCTGCCGTGCAGGCGTTGCAGGATATGGGGATGCACCGCAAGGTACAGCTTATTGTTTCCGGCGGCATCCGTACCGGGGCGGACGTGGCTAAGGCGATTGCGTTGGGCGCGGACGCCGTGGCCATCGGCACGGCGGCGCTTATCGCGCTGGGGGACAATGCGCCTGAGTTTGAAGGCGAGTATAAAAAGCTCGGCACCACGGCGGGCGCGTATGATGACTGGCACGAGGGCCGCGACCCCGCCGGTATCACCACCCAGGACCCGGCCCTCGCCGCGCGGCTTGATCCGGTAAAAGCCGGGCGCCGTCTCGCCAATTATCTCTCGGTACTGGCGCTGGAGGCGCAAACCATCGCGCGGGCCTGTGGCAAGAGCCATCTGCATAATCTTGAGCCAGAGGATCTGGTGGCGCTGACGCTGGAGGCTTCCGCCATGGCCCAGGTACCCTTGGCCGGAACGAACTGGATACCGGGTAAGACATTCTGACACGGCAAAACCAAAAAGACGAAACGGAAACAACATCGCACACGGCATGCTTCAACAAGATCTAATAGGACAAAAGGCACGAAGATGGCGATTGAGCTGGCCGAAAAGGCAAAAGAACTCGGACTAAAATATTTCTTGATTTCCTACACGGACCTTTTCGGCAGCCAACGCGCCAAACTGGTGCCGGCTTCCGCTATTACGAGAATGCAGAAAGACGGCGCCGGTTTTGCGGGCTTCGCGACATGGCTGGACATGTCGCCGGCCGATTCTGATATGTTCGCGGTTCCGGATCCGGCGAGCCTAACGCCGCTGCCCTGGAAAAAAGACGTCGGCTGGCTGGCTTCTGATCTTTATATGGACGGACAGAAAGTCGAGCAGGGGCCGCGTAACATACTGAAGCGCGTCATGGAGCAGGCGGTCCAAGCTGGGTTCCAGATGAAAAGCGGCGTTGAGTGCGAGTTCTTCCTGACCCTGCCAGATGGCACCGAGATCTCGGACAAGCTCGATACCGCCGCCAAACCTTGTTACGATGCCGGTGCGCTGATGCGTCGCTATGATGTCATCACCGAAATCTGCGATTCCATGCTGGAACTGGGCTGGGGCGCCTACCAGAACGACCATGAGGACGCGAACGGTCAGTTTGAAATGAACTGGAATTATGACGACGCTTTGATCACGGCGGATCGTCACGTTTTTTTCAAATTCATGGCCAAATCGATTGCTGAAAAACACGGTTTACGCGCCACCTTCATGCCCAAGCCGTTCCTTGGCCTGACGGGCTCGGGCTGCCACAGCCATGTCTCGCTCTGGAAGGGCGAGGAAAATCTCTTCGAGGATGAGGCGGGTGAGCTGGGAGTCTCGGCGCTGGGCTATAATTTTATCGGTGGCGTTATACAGCATGCTGATGCGCTCGCGGCCATCACCAACCCCACTGTGAACAGCTATAAACGCATCAATGCCCCGCGCACCATCTCGGGCGCTACCTGGGCACCGAACACGGTGACTTATTCCGGCAATAACCGCACGCACATGATCCGCATTCCTGAACCGGGACGCTTTGAGATGCGCCTCGCGGACGGCGCGGTGAACCCGTATCTGCTGCAAGCCTCGATTCTTGCGGCCGGTTTGGACGGCATTGCGAAGAAGATAAGCCCAGGCAAGCGGCTGGACATTAACATGTACATTGATGGCCATACGGTCACCAACGCTAAGCGTCTGCCACTCAATCTGCTGGACGCGCTTCGCGCCCTGGAAGCTTCGGCAACCCTGACCTCCATTCTGGGGCAGTCTTTTGTCAGTGCCTACACCAAGCTCAAACATGGCGAGTGGAATGCCTATGCCGCTCACTTGTCCGAGTGGGAGCGGCTGGTCACCCTTGATTGTTGAGGTGACTCCTTACGGCTGAGAAATCCCCGCCTTGCAAGCATCCGGCAGCTATGCGACGGAACGGTCATGCTAACCAGATTGTCCGCCGCAGCCCCCGCTTTTGAGGCTTTGCGCAAGCTCAATAATGACCACGCGCAGGAGCTTTCGTATGCTGATGAAGACCGTTTCAGCCTGTTGCTTGAGCGGTCTTTTTTCGCGGCTTCAATCTATGAGGACGAGGCGTTTCTCATCGCCTTCGATCAGGATGCTGACTATGATTCACCGAATTTTCTCTGGTTTCGGGACAGGTTCCTGAAGTTCGTCTATATTGACCGCGTCGTCACGGCTCCCGCCGCGCGGGAGCGTGGCTATGGCGCAGCTCTGTATGGGGCCCTGTTTCAAACCGCTCGCGCGGCGGGCCATACGCTTGCCGTCTGTGAGGTGAATGAGCGCCCCCCCAATCCGGCGTCGGATGCATTCCACGCACGGCTCGGCTTCGTGCAAGCGGGCAGCGCCTCATTGCAGGGGACCGGTAAAACGGTCCGCTATTTCGTCAAGGAGCTTTAAAAGAAAACCCCCTAGCCAGGGGCGCCGGGGGTTTTCTAGAAAAACTCAGCTTAGAGCTGCGCTTCAGCGTATTCGTAATTCGCCAGCTTGTTCAGATAGTTGGTGATGTAATCCGGCCGGCGGTTGCGGAAGTCCAGATAGTAGCTGTGCTCCCACACATCCAGCGCCAGCAGCACCTTGCCCTCGCCGGTGGCGAGCGGGTTAGAGCCGTTCGGGGTCTTGGTTACTTTCAGTTTGCCGTCAGCAGCTAGAACAAGCCAAGCCCAGCCAGAGCCGAACTGGCCAATGCCCGCTGCCTTGAAGGCGTCCTTGAAGGCATCAACGGAGCCAAAATCCTCCGTGATCTTCTTTTCCAGTTTGCCAGGCAGCTTGCCGCCGGTGGGGGTCAGATTCTGCCAGAACAGAATGTGGTTCCAATGCTGACCGGCATTGTTGAACACCCCAGCCATGTCCGGCTTGTTATAAGCAAGCTGCACAATCTCCTCGAGCGATTTGCCCTGCAGGTCGGCATTCTTTTCAACAAAGCCGTTTAGCGCTGTCACATAGGCTTGGTGGTGCTTGCCGTGGTGCAACTCCAACGTTTCCTGGCACATGCCGGCTTCGGCCAGAGCGGAGGTGGAATAGGGGAGGGTAGGCAGTTCGAACGCCATGTTGGCACACTCCAATTTGTTTCGCCGCCTCGATTAGCTATGGAGTGTTCATGCCTCCGTCAAGCGATGACAGCTTTTTATCCCGCCTCCGCCGTGCCGACCCGGACCGGCATTTCGCCACACTTTTCGCCCCCGCTGCCCGGCGTACGCCTTTATGCTTGCTTTACCTTTTTAATCATGAGCTTGCCCGGGCGCGTGAGGTTGCAAGCAACCCGATGCTGGCCCTCATCCGCCTGCAATGGTGGCGGGAGGTTGTGCAGGGCCAACATAAAAAGCATGAACTTGCCACTCCGCTGGCCGAAGTGCTGGATGCCGGGGCGCTCCCGCGTCAGTCGCTTTTGGCGCTGATCGGCGCCCGCGAGACCGAGGCTGACGACCGGATCCAAAATCTACCGGCTTTTCTCAGCTATGCGCGCGGCACAGGCGGGCAACTGGCGCGTATCGCGGGCCAGGTCTTAGGCGTGGACAGCCCAGTCATCGAGGATTTAGGCACAGCCTATGCGATTTCCGGCATATTGCGCGCTGCTCCGTTTCTGGCCCGCCAGGAGCGCTCGCTGCTCCCTGCCGACGGCACGCCGCCTGAGCATTTGATTGCCGAAGCTCGAAAGCTCCTGGACGCCAAACCGCCTCGTGGTGCCTTCGCCGCCTGGGCGCCCGCCGCCTTCGTTCGGCGAGATCTAGGCCATTCCGCCGCGCCAAGGGGGGTTCAGGACCGTTTGTCCGTATTACGCGCCGCCCTTACGGGTAGAGTCTGAAGGCCGTGCCCGTCAGCTGTTCGGCGGCATCCCAAAGTCTTTGTCCTGCGTCTTTATCCAGGGCTTTGGGTTCGGCCTTGGCGGCACCGGGCAGGCCCCGGCATTCCAGCCAGCCCTGAGGGCCATAATAAGCCCCCTGCCGCGCCGCGGGATCGATTCCGGCGAGAATCAGCGGCCAGGCCCCGGCGTCACCGGGCTGTTGAATAAGCGGCGCCGCCAGATTTTGTAGCACACCAATCAGGCTGTTCCGCCCCGGCCCGTTGCGCACCAGCTCTGTCGCCGCAATACCGGGATGTGCCGCGAGTGACAGCGCCTTCAGGCCCGCCGCCTCGGCCCGCCGCCCCAATTCCAGGGCGAAGATCAGCATGGCGAGCTTGCTTTGCCGGTACGCGTTCCAGGCGCGGTACTGCCGCTCGGATTGCAAATCTTCCCAAGCCATGCGGCCCTGTCGGTGCGCGATGGACGAGACCTGAATGATTCGCGTTGCCCGTGTCTTCCTCAGCTTCTCCATCAACAAGGCGGTCAGTAGAAAATGCCCGAGAAAATTCACCCCGAGCTGTAATTCAAACCCCTGCGCCGTTGTCTGCCGGGTGGGCGGTGCCATCACGCCGGCATTATTGAGCAGAATGTCGATGGCTTCCTGTCGCGCCGCAATACGCGCAGCAAACGCCCGCACCGACTCCAAATCCGCCAGATCCAGCAATTCGAGCCGCGCGCGCCCACGGGCCTGCACTTCGATTCCTGCCAGGGCCGCCTTGCCGCGTTCTACGCTGCGGCAGGCCAGAATAACATCAGCCCCGGCGCGGGCGAATTCCAAAGCCGCATAATAGCCAATGCCGCTATTAGCGCCCGTGATAACCGCCGTCTGGCCGGAAAGATCAGGAAGCCGCGCGTTGGGCCAGAGGCTCATTCCTCCTCCAATATCCGCGCCGCCTGCACCGCATGATAAGTGAGAATCCCCGAGCAGCCTGCCCGCTTGAAGCATAGCAGGGCTTCCATCATCGCCTTATCATGGTCCAGCCAGCCATTTCGCGCGGCGGCTTCAATCATCGCATATTCGCCGGATACCTGATAGGCGAATACCGGCACGCCAAACTCGTCCTTCACCCGGCGGATGATGTCTAGGTACGGCAAGCCCGGCTTCACCATCACCATGTCGGCGCCTTCGGCAATATCCATCGCCACTTCCCGCAGCGCCTCATCGGTATTGGCCGGATTCATCTGGTAGGTTTTCTTGTCGCCCTTCAGCGCTCCCAGGCTGCCGATGGCGTCCCTGAAAGGCCCGTAAAAAGCGGAGGCGTATTTTGCGGCGTAGCTCATAATCCGAGTATGGATCAGGCCTTGCCCGTCCATGGCCTCGCGCAGCATGGCAATGCGCCCGTCCATCATGTCCGACGGCGCGATGATGTCGATGCCCGCCGCCGCCTGATTAAGCGCCTGCTTGGTTAAAATCTCCACGCTCTCGTCATTCACGACATAGCCATCCCGAATTACGCCGTCATGCCCATGGTCCGTATAAGGGTCGAGCGCCACATCCCCGACGAGCGCCATCTGCGGAAACTCTTTCTTTAAAAACCGCGCTGCCCGGCACATCAGGTTTTCGGGGTTCAGGGCCTCCGTGCCCTCAGCGTTCTTGAGGTCCGCAGGCGTCGCAGGAAACAGCGCCAATGCTGGGATATTCAGCTTCGCCGCCTCCTCGACATGCTTTGCCAGTCCATTCAAGCCAACGCGGAATACGCCCGGCATGGCGGAGACTTCCGTGGGCGCGCCATCGCCCTCGCGTATGAAAATTGGCCAGATCAGGTCATCGACCGAGAGCTTATGCTCGGCCACCATCCGGCGGGTTGCATCATCAAAGCGGTTACGGCGCAGGCGCGTCAGGGGGAATTTCTGTCCAAGCATGGCGAGAAGCTACTCCAACTTATTCCCGATGGCGACGGGGCCGAGCGCCGCCATTAGCGGGCAGTTGTGCCACTGGCCGCCTCCAAGAGGTCAGACATGAGAAAGCAATGGTTTCAACCGTCGTATCTACATGATAAGGGGGCCCCATGACTCGTTCTTTGATCCTGGCGCTCGGCGCCGACCATGGTGGCGTGGCACTCAAGAACCGGCTGGCGGCAGCACTCGTCGAAGCCGGGCATGAGGTGCAAGATTACGGCACGGACGGCACGGCCAGCGTCGATTACCCTGATTTTGCTCAGGCGGTTTGCACTGCCGTTGAGGAGAAGAGGGCCGATTTAGGCGTTCTGGTCTGCGGCACCGGCATAGGTATGTCCATCGCTGCCAACCGTCATTCAGGTATTCGCTGCGGGCTGGTACATGACGTCACCACCGCCCGCCTGACCCGCGCGCACAACGACGCCAATGTGCTTGCCCTCGGCGCGCGGATCATCGGTGAGGAGGTCGCGCTGGATATCCTGCGCGTATTCATCAACACGGATTTCGAAGGTGGGCGACATGAACGCCGCCTCGCCAAACTTTATCAGCCCACGGAACACACGCCATGAACGACCAGGTTCTTGCCCCGCGCCTGCAACGCTTCTTCACCGCCCCTCTGGCGGAAATCGACCCGGAAGTTTCCGCTATCATTGGCCGCGAAATGGCGCGCGAGCAGGATGGCATCGAGCTGATCGCGTCCGAGAATATCGTCTCCGCCGCTGTTCTGGCCGCCCAGGGGTCTGTTTTCACCAATAAATATGCCGAGGGTTATCCCGGCAAGCGCTATTATGGCGGCTGCGGCCCCTCTGATGAGGTTGAAACCCTGGCCATTGAGCGCGCCAAGAAGCTCTTTGGTTGTGGATTTGCCAATGTGCAGGCCAATTCCGGGTCTCAGGCCAACCAGTCTGTGCTGCTGGCCTTGGTGAAGCCTGGCGATACCATTCTCGGCATGTCCTTGGCCGCTGGCGGTCACCTGACCCATGGCGCCGCGCCGAATCTTTCTGGCAAATGGTTTAACGCCGTTCAGTATGGCGTGCGTGCTGACGATGGATTGCTGGATTATGAGGAGCTGGAGCGTCTCGCCCGCGAACATAAGCCCAAGCTGATCATCGCGGGCGGTTCCGCCTATCCGCGTTTCATTGATTTCGCCCGTATCCGCGTGGTGGCGGATGAAGTCGGCGCCTTCTTCATGGTTGATATGGCCCATTTCGCGGGGCTGGTTGCGGCAGGCATCTATCCCAGCCCTATTGAGCACGCCCATGTGGTCACCACCACCACCCACAAAACCCTGCGCGGCCCGCGCGGAGGAATGGTTCTGACCAACCATGAGGACATCGCCAAGAAAATCAACTCCGCGACCTTCCCGGGCCTGCAAGGCGGTCCGCTTATGCACGTTATCGCGGGCAAGGCTGTTGCCTTTGGCGAGGCGCTGACGCCGGACTTCGTGGCTTATCAGAAGGCCGTTACCGCGAACGCCAAGGCGCTTGCGGAAACCTTGGTGGAGCAGGGCCTTGCCATCGTGACTGGCGGGACGGACAGCCATTTGATGCTGGTTGATCTGCGTCCCAAGAACACCACCGGCAAAGCTGCTGAGGCGTCGCTTGAGCACGCCCACATCACAGTAAACAAGAACGCGATTCCGTTTGACCCGGCGAAGCCCGCCATCACCTCCGGTATTCGCCTCGGGACCCCCGCCGCCACGACGCGGGGTTTCGGCATCGCCGAGTTTAAGGAAATCGGCGAGATGATCGGTGAGGTCCTCGATGGTCTCGCCAAGTCCAACGACGGTACTAACGATGCGGCTGAAGCTGCCGTAGGCGCCCGTGTGAAGGCTCTGTGCGCCCGCTTTCCGATCTACAGGTAACAAGGAACGTTTAATGCGCTGCCCATTCTGTGGAGACTCCGACACCCAGGTGAAGGATAGCCGCCCCACGGACGATGGTAGCGCCATCCGCCGTCGGCGCTTCTGCGCCGGCTGTGGGCAACGCTTCACCACGGTTGAGCGCGTGCAACTGCGCGAACTGACCGTGCTGAAAGCAGATGGCCGCCGTGTCGCCTTCGACCGGGATAAGTTGGCCCGTTCCATCCGTGTCGCGCTGAACAAACGCCCGGTGGATGAAGATCGGCAGGAGCGGATCGTCAACGGAATCGTCCGTAAGTTGGAAGCCAGCGGCGATGGCGAGGTGAAAAGCGAATCAATCGGCGAAGCGGTGATGGAAGCTCTTAAAGAGATTGATGCGGTGGCCTATGTCCGCTTCGCATCTGTTTATAGGGATTTTCGTGAAGCTGGTGATTTTAAAACTTTCCTCGGAGGCATGGAAGGCGCGCCCCTGGCACAGCCGGAGACGCCGCAAAAATGAGTGATGAGGATTTTATGCGCGGCGCCTTGGCTTTGGCGCGGCGCGGTCTAGGTCAGACAGCCCCTAATCCGTCTGTTGGCTGTGTCATCGTCAAACAAGGCCGCGTTATCGGGCGCGGCTTTACCTCACCAGGCGGGCGTCCCCATGCGGAGGTCAACGCGATTAAGATGGCTGGCGAACATGCCCGCGACGCCACCGCTTATGTCACTTTGGAGCCGTGCAGCTTTACCGGAAAATCAGGTGCTTGCACGGAGGCTCTAATCTCAGCGGGCCTCGGCCGCGTGGTCATCGGTGCAGAAGACCCCCATCCACGTGTAGACGGCGCCGGTATTGCCCGGTTGCGGGGAGCTGGCGTGAGCGTCACAGTTGGCGTGCTGCGGCCGGAATGTGAGGCGGTTATCGCTGGCTTTGCCTCTGTGCAACGCCTGCACCGTCCCTTGGTGCGGCTCAAGCTCGCCACGTCCTTGGATGGGCGGATCGCTTCCGCAAGTGGTGAATCACAATGGATTACGGGTGAATCGGCCCGCCGCACAGTGCATGCCATGCGCGGGCGCCACGATGCCGTGCTAGCCGGCGTTGGAACCGTTTTGGCCGATGACCCGGAGTTGACCTGCCGAATTGAAGGCTTACGTGAAACTCCCTTGATCCGTGTAGTGGTCGACAGCCATTTGCGCACGCCTCTGCTCTCCAAGCTGGTGCGTGGCGCGGCGCAAAATCCGCTATGGATTTTGCATCGTGACGGTGCCGATAAGCTCCGCCGTAAGGCGCTGGAACGCGCGGGCGTTAAGCTGATCGAACTGCCCGCTTCAAGCGCTGGTGTAGACCTGACCGCTGGCATGAAAGCCTTGGCCGAGCATGGCCTGACGCGAATATTCGTTGAAGGCGGCGGAACGCTGGCCGCGGGGCTGCTGCGGGCTGGGCTGGTGGATAGGCTGGCTTGGTTCCATGCCCCTTGCGTCATTGGCGGAGACGGCTTTCCGGCCGCTCAAGCCTTTGGCATCACCAGCCTGAATGAAATGCCGCGATTCATGCCGGTTTCCAGCCAGCATTTGGGCTCAGACATGCTCTCCCAATTTACTCGCGCCCTGCCATAAGGATTCTTTATGTTCACCGGACTTATCACAGGTGTTGGCACGGTTCAGGATATCACTCCCCTCGGAAACGGGCTGGATGCCCGTTTCACCATTGCAACACCGGATAATGAAACATGGCGGAATGCTGAGAAAAAGCTCGGGGCCTCCATCGCCTGTTCCGGCGTCTGTCTCACCGTGATCGAAGCCGGGTCAGACTGGTTCAGCGTTGAGGTTTCCGCCGAAACTTTGTCCAAGACCACACTCGCAAGCTGGCGCAAGGGTGCACAGATCAATCTGGAAGGCTCGCTTCGGCTGGGGGATGAACTGGGCGGGCATCTTGTCTCCGGCCATGTCGATGGCTTGGCCTCCGTTGTTTCCGCCACGCCAGAGAATGGCTCCACCCGCTGGTTGTTTGAGTTGCCGCCTGAGCTGGCTCCTTTTGTGGCGCCGAAGGGCAGCATCGCCATCAACGGCGTTTCCCTCACTGTGAACGAGGTTGATGGCCTCAGGTTCGGCATCAACATCATTCCCCATACCGCCGAGCATACAAATTTCGCATCCCTGCGGGCCGGTGATAGTGTCAATGTCGAAATCGATATGCTGGCACGCTATCTCGCGCGGCAACTTAGCTTTAAGAACTCGTAAGATAGACTTATTTAAACTCCGCTAACGCCAAGGTTGGGCGTTCCAGCGGGAAAGGATCGCTTATCATGGACGGCTTGAAATCGCTCGCCACCAACGGGTTGCACGACTATATATCTTCGGCGGCTGAGATTATCGAAGAAGCGCGTGCCGGGCGGATTTTCATTCTGGTTGACGATGAGGACCGTGAGAACGAAGGGGATCTTGTTATTCCCGCTCAGTTCGCAACTCCGGATGCCATCAATTTCATGATCAAGCATGCGCGCGGGTTGGTGTGCTTGGCCATGACCAAGTCCCGTTGCGAGGCGCTGGGGCTGCCGCTCATGACCCAGGCCAACGGCACCCGGCACGAGACTGCCTTCACCATCTCAATCGAGGCGAAGGAAGGTGTTTCCACAGGCATTTCCGCCGCAGACCGCGCCCGTACCGTTGCCGTTGCAATCAACCCGGAATTGGGGCGTGATGACATTGTCTCGCCCGGGCATATTTTCCCGCTTATGGCGCGTGATGGCGGTACGTTGGTGCGCGCGGGCCATACTGAGGCATCCGTGGACATTGCGCGTCTTGCAGGGCTTATCCCTGCGGGTGTGATTTGTGAGATCATCAACGACGATGGCACCATGGCCCGCCTGCCGGAACTGGTGGCTTTTGCACAGCGTCACAACATAAAACTGGGCACCATCGCGGACCTCATTGCCTATCGCCGTACGAATGAGAAGCTGGTCAAGCGCCTCGAACAAGGCAACGTCACCGCCCGCGACGGCGGTTCGTGGCGGATGATCGCGTTTGAAAGCAAGGTGGATGGCGTTGAGCATTTGGCCTTGGTGAAAGGTGACATATCTGGTGAAGAGCCTGTGCTGGTCCGTATGCATGGCATGGATCTGATCGCCGATGTACTTGGCAATGGGCATATGGAAGCCCTCCACGGCGCGATGCAGGAGATCGGCAAAGTGGGGCGCGGCGTTGTCGTGATTGTGCGTGAAACGCGGAACAAAGCCATGTCCGCCGGTCTGCGCGCCTTGCTGGAGGGGCCGGGCGAGAGCCGGGATCTGCGTGATTACGGTATCGGCGCTCAGATTCTATTGGATATCGGGGTCAAGAACATGGTCTTGCTCTCTAACCACAAGCGCAACATCATCGGGCTGGAGGGGTATGGGCTGAACGTTGTTGAGCAGCGCGGCCTTTCCGGCACCAACTGATTTAGCCCTATTTTAAAGATTATTACATAAATGAGCACCGCAGACGCACCGTTGCCCGTGGCCCCGCAAATTGCCGGGCCCGTCCCCAAAATCCTTATTATCAGCGCGCCTTATTACCGCGATGTGGTGGTGGGTATGTTAGACGCCGCTAGGCAGATTTTTGATCAGGTTCAGGCAAAGCTGGACGTGATTGAGGTCGCGGGAGCCTTTGAGCTACCCCAGGCGCTGGCCATCGCGGCCTCCGGTCAGGAGGCTTTTGATGGTTTTATTGCTCTTGGCTGCGTAGTGCGCGGTGAGACGGACCATTACGAATTTGTATGCACCTCCGCCATGGACGCGCTGATGCGGGTTGCCGTCACGGACCGTCTTGCGCTCGGCACCGGCCTGCTCACGGTGGATACACTGGCCCAAGCCATGGCCCGCTCTCGTGAGACCGGGGCCAATAAAGGGGCTGAAGCTGCCGTCGCGTGTCTGAAGCAAATCGCCCTCAAGCGCCGGTTTTCAGCATGAGCCGCCCCCGCACATTCTCCCGCGTCGCGGCGGTGCAAGCGCTTTATCAGGCTGAACATGCCGAGGTGAATCCGGAAATCGTTATCGACCAGTTCGTGCGGCACCGTATCCACAGCCTGCCTTGGCAGGGCGGGCTGGAGGAGGGCAATATGCCAGAAGCAGACGTACCGCTTTTCACACGCATCGTCCGCACGGCCGCGCAGCAGCAGGACGTGGTGGACGGCATGATTGCCAAAGCCTTGCCGGAAGCCTGGCCCATGACGCGGCTTGACCCTGTATTGCGTGCCGCCTTGCGCGCGGGCGGTGCCGAGTTGTGGATGACCGATGGCCCCCCGGCCAAGGTCGTGATCAATGAATATCTCGACGTTGCGCACGGCTTTTTCTCCGGGGATGAGCCGCGCATGCTCAACGGTGTTCTGGACAAGCTGGCGCATCTGCTCCGCCCCGCGGAATTTTCCTCTGCCGGCTGATGGACGAATTCGCGAGGATCGCGGCTTATTTTACTCCTTTAGCAGCGGAAGCGGGCAGGGGGCTGGCGGATGATGCAGCGGTACTGGCTCCCCCACCAGGGCGTGAACTGGTACTCACAGTGGATCAAATGCTGGAAGGCGTGCATTTCCTTCCGGCCGACGATCCAGCGTTGGTGGCCCGGAAGCTGCTTCGCCGGAATTTATCTGACCTAGCGGCAATGGGGGCTTTGCCTCTGGGCTACCTGCTCACCACGGCGTTGCCAAAAACGGTTCCTGAATCCTGGCTGACGGCGTTTGTAACGGGGCTGGCGCAGGACCAAAGTATATTTGGTATCGGGCTGTTTGGCGGCGACACTTCCTCGTCGCGCACGGATATTGGCCTCACCGCCACCCTTATAGGCCACGTTGCGCCGGGCCAGGCCCTGCCGCGCAATGGGGCGCGGGCAGGCGACAGGATCTTCGTCACCGGCACTATCGGCGATGCCGCGCTGGGGCTGGAAGCGCGGCAGGGTAGACTGGCGGACCCTTCGGGCTGGCTCACCCGGCGCTCCTTGCTGCCGGACCCTCGTGTGGGGCTCCGCCTAGCGGGCATTGTTTCAGCTGCCATCGATATATCCGATGGACTGGTGCAAGATCTCGGTCATCTTTGCCGCGGCAGCGGACTTGGCGCTGTTATCGAAGCTGAAAAAGTCCCACTGTCCGTTGAAGCGGCTGCCCTTGGCCCGGCCTATCTCGAAACGCGCCTGACCGGCGGTGACGATTACGAATTGCTGCTGGCCGTGCCGCCGCAACATATCGCGGCCCTCCGCGAAGCCTGTGGGGTTTTGCCCGTGACGGAAATAGGCATGTTTCAAGCCGGAAGCACCGTGCAGGTCGTGTCCGGTTCGGGCGAACCGCTCCGCCTTTCAGACTTGGGCTGGCGGCATTTTTAATGCCTCTTCGCCGATTTGCCCCTGCACAAGGTGGTGAATGAAGCTGAGCTTGCCGATAACGGTTTCCGACAGAACAAACGGATATGAATCCGCATGGCCCATGGAGCGGTTCAGCGCATTCATGGCAAATGTAAGTGGTAACCAAGCTTGGATAAGCTGACCGACAGTCTTGGCTTTATAAGGATCAAAATTGATGTCAGCGTGGAGCAGGTTCTCATCCATCCGGTACGGATGAATCCCCAGCCCAAAGGCCGAGGCGGTTTCCAGCGTGTCGGCAATGTGTAGATAATGCGCCCAACTCTCCGCGAAATCTTCCCAGGGGTGTGAACTGGCATAGGCTGAGATATAATTCTGTTCCCACTCTGGCGGCGGGCCTTGTTCGTAATGTGTTTGCAGGGCCTCGGCATAATCGAGCGTATCATCCCCAAACACGGCCCGGCAGGCTTGCAGTCGCCCACCATCGCGGACCAGAAGATTCCAATAATAATGGCCGATTTCATGGCGGAAATGTCCCAGCAGGGTACGGTAAGGCTCGCCCATCTCCTTGCGGAATCGCTCCCGCATCGCATCGTCGGCTTCTTTGAGGTTGATGGTGATCAGCCCTTCATTATGCCCCGTCAGAATGCGCGGGCCAGGTTCTGGCGGGTCGGATAGAAAGTTGAATGCAAACCCTAGCACAGGCGCGTCAGCAAGATTCTTCAGGGGTAGTTTCAGCCGTAGTAGCGAGTAGAATAAACGATGCTTGGCAATTTCAGTGACACGCCAAGCCGTCAGGTTTTCGTCAATGGTAAGGTCAGGAATGGTCTGATTATGACGGCAGGCGATACAAAGCCCATCCAGGTGTGCCGCGGCTTTCGGTACCAACCAATTGCAGACGCCATGCCCCGCGTTCCGGCAATAGCTAAAAAGCTGTCCACCACCCAGCGGCTGAAGCCCCGCTTCCAGCGTCTCCAATGTCAGCAGAGACAATGTATCCGCTGAAAAGCCCAGGGCATAACCGCACCTGCCACAGACATTATTCTCGAAAAACAATGTCTGACCGCAAGATTTGCAGAGAAACAGACGCACGAAAAACCCTTCAATTCAGTCTTGAATTGAAGGGCATGTTAGACCCATATGGGCTGAAATTTGTGTGAAGTTTCAGCCATTTGCAGCTAAGGCCGCGAATTACTTGATCTTCGCTTCCTTGAACTTCACGTGCTTACGCACGACGGGGTCATACTTGTTCAGTTCCAGCTTCTGCGTCTGCGCGCGGGCATTCTTCTTGGTCACATAGAAGTAGCCGGTATCGGCGGTGGACACGAGCTTGATTTGGACGACGTTCGATTTGGCCATAATAAGAATCTCCGAGAGCGGGCCGTATGGCCCAGTTTTCCAGGTTTCGTCAAGCGCCTGACGTCAATGCAGCAGTGCAGCTTGATACATTTTATCATTACTCAGGATCGCGGCAGCCGCCTGCTCATCCAGCTCCCCGCCAATATCGGCTGGACAGTTCGCGCGCAAGGCCAGCATCGCGTCAATGCTCACTGGCGGGCGCATAGCCCTGGCTTTGGCCAGCACGGGCGCCAGCAAATTATGCCCTTTTGCCAGCGCGGCAAGTTGCTGGTTGAGAGAATCGGGGCCATTGCTGGTGCAGACCTGCGGCATTAGCCCCAACCCTTGCAGCGGCCAGCCGCGTGGCGCTAAAACCCGGCTCCAGGTCACAAAAAGTTCTCCGCCGCCGGGCAGGGAGGTGACTGTTTGCACCAGCCCTTTGCCCAGCGTTTCCGAGCCGATTACTACGGCCCGCCCGTCATCGGCCAAAGCGGCGGACAGGATTTCCGCCGCGCTGGCGGTTTGGCCGTCCACAAGTACGGCTATTTTGGCACCCTCGGTCAAATCCGCTCCTTCTGCCGTGAAGTGTTGGTCGGCATCGGGGTCGCGTCCGTTTGTTTCGGCAATCGGGCCGGATTGCAGCAGCGTATCCGCGACGAGAACCGCTTGGCGCAGCACGCCACCCCGGTTGCCGCGCAAATCCAGTACCAGCGCGTTGGGCGACGGCGTTTGTGCCATTACGCTGGCCAATGCCTGCGCAAATTGATCGCCTGTTCCCTTATTGAATCCATCAATCTTGAGAACCGCGATTCCCGTGCCCAAAGGTGGCTCCACAAAGACGGTCTCAGGCGGAATAAAGCCGCGTTTCAGCGTGAAGTTTTGGGGATTTGAATCGGTGCCATCCGTTGGATCAATGATGGAGATAGAAAAAGCGGTGCCAGGCAACCCGGCCATACCTCTGTTCAGCGCCTCTACCATGCCAGGATAGGCTTTGCGGCCATTAACAGTGGAAACAACCATCTGCGGTTGCAAGCCAGCATTTGCTGCCGGACTGTCTGCTGCAACACTTGCCACCACAACCCGGCCCTCCTTCGAGGTCAACGTCACGCCTGTGCCCGCCAGACCGGTAATCATCAACTGGTCCTGAGCGGCCTGCACCGGGCCTTCATAGCGGGAGTATGGGTCAAAATGGTTGAACAGCTCGTCGAAGAAATTGCTGATAATCCCCTGCGTCCCGGCCTGTTGTAACGGCACAGAGGCCGCATAGGCCGCCGCCGCAACCTTGCCGGCGGCTTGCCCCCAGCCAGCGGCATCCTTGGCGGCTGGGGCAGGCACCGCCAAAAGCAGCCGGTCCGGCCCATAAAGCCTAATTTCACCATCTTGCAGCTTGGTGTTCAGGTTGGGATCCAGCGCCGCGAGGCCATTAAGTCCCCACAATGTCATTTGCGGAATGGTCACTGGGTTCAGCGCGCGCGGTGCAATATAGGCTAGCGCCGCAGACCACACGCTGGCGGCGGCGGCGCTGTCAAAAGCTGTTGTCGAGGCTTCTGCCGGGCGGGCGCACAAACCCACCGGCAGCAACAGGCACAGCAGAAAGAGAATAACCTTCCGCTTCACCGCCGCTTCTTCTGCTGGGCTTTAGCTTGTCTCACGGGCTTCATGCGGTTGCCCGTGCGCCGCTGGACGGCCTGGGTTTCTGGCATCCCGGTCAGGCCGAAAAGCAGCCCACCTGTTATGGGTTTTGCCTCGTTCAGCCGAACTTCAATCTCCTGCGTGAGGGAAAACACAACGCGGCTCCGACGGCCGGACAAGGTTTGAGCGCGTTCATCATAAACCCACGCATCGTCCGGCAGACTCGCCATACTCAAGAACCCGCTTGCACCACTTTCCGTTAAAGTGGCGAATAGACCAAATTTCGTCACCCCCGAAATCCGGGCATGGAACAACTCTCCCACACGGTGTTGCAAATACAGCGCAAGATAACGGTCGATCGAATCGCGTTCAGCCAAAGTGGCGCGGCGTTCCGTGGCGGTGATCTGTTCGGCGGTGTCGGCAAAGGCAGCTATTTCTTCATCCGTCAAACCATCTCGTCCCAGCTTTAGCCCCTTGATTAGCGCGCGATGCACAAGAAGGTCGGCGTAGCGGCGGATGGGCGATGTGAAATGCGCATAGCGCGTTAAAGCAAGACCGAAATGTCCAATATTATCAGGGGCGTACTCAGCCTGGCTTTGGGCGCGCAGCATCGTTTCATTGACCATTGTGGCTGATGGCGTGCCTTCTACCAGCTTCAAGATCCCGTCAAGATCTCGTGGATGTAACTGGTCGCCGGGCTTCAAAGAAATATCGAGTGTGGCGAGAAAGCTCCGCAAATTGTCCAGCTTCTCAGGTGAGGGCGGGGCGTGTACGCGGTACATGCAAGGCAGCTTCAGACGCTCTAACTCTTCCGCAGCGCAGACATTCGCCAGGATCATGAATTCCTCGATCAGCTTATGCGCATCCAGTCGTGGGCGCGGGGCGATGTTCTGCACCTGCCCCGCCGCATCCAGCGTGACCTTGCGTTCCGGCAGGTCGAGGTCAAGCGTGCCGCGGCGTTTCCGTGCTTCGCTCAGCGCATGAAACGCCGCGAAGAGATGTCCGTGATTTTCAGGATTATCCTCAAACTCTGCCTGAACCTCGTCATAGGTCTTGCGTGCGGCGGAACGCATCAGCCCACGCCCGAATTTATGGTTCAGCTTGGTGCCATGTACGTCGATATGGATTTCGACGAACAAACAGCCGCGCTCCTCATCCGGCTTTAAGGAGCAGAGGCCGTTGGAGAGGGCTTCTGGCAGCATCGGCACTACGCGGTCCGGGAAGTAGCAGCTATTGCCGCGCAGTCGCGCCTCGATATCCAGCGCGCTGCGCGGTTTTACATAATGTGCCACATCCGCAATGGCGACAATCAGCCGATAGCCGTGTGGCTCAGGGGCGGCAAACACAGCGTCGTCGAAATCCCTGGCGTCGGCACCGTCGATGGTAATAAGCGGCAGGTCGCGCAGATCTGTGCGCTTACCCAGCGCTACATTCCGGGCGCGTTTGGCTTCCTTGAGCGCCGCTTCGGGGAAATCCATTGGAATCCCGTGCTGAGCGATGGCGATAAGGCTGACCGAGCGTGCATCGTTGGCATTGCCTAGACGCTCGGTGATGCGCGCAGGTTTGGGGCCGAAGGGCTTGCCGGGCAGCGGTTCAGCGCGGACAATCTCGCCCTCCTCGGCATCCATTGTTTCGCTGGCCGGGATTATCCATTCGCCTTTCTGCCGCCGGTTTGTGGACTCGATTCGTCCGCCATGCGGGGTTTTATGAAAAAGCCCGACAATGCTGCCGCTTTGGCCTTCTACACGTTTGATTGTCCGCCCTTCATACTTGTCCGGGCCAATACGTCTTAGCCGAGCGAGCACCCTTGCCCCTGGAGCTAGCGCGGCCGCGCCCTTGCGTTCCGGCTGCATGAAAATTACGGGCGGCTTTCCAACAGCGTCCCATGTCACCGGCCGGGCGATCGCTTCTCCATCACGGTCGATACCGGTGACTTCTACCATGACGTTTTCCGGCAAGCGCCCCGCTTCAACATAGCGCCTGCGTCCTGCGCGTTCGGCGTGCCCATCAACCTCCAGAGATTTCATGATGCCCCGCAGCGCCTTGCGGTCCTCCGGCGCGACGGAAAAGGCGCGGACCACATCCCGAAAATGCGGCACGCCTTCCGCCTCAGACAGAAAACGCTTCACCGCGTCGCGGGTGGGCAACGTTGCACGCCGCGCTTCCTTAGCGGGTTTCAGGGGTTTGGGCTTGGTCTGCTTATGCCTAGTCTTCATAATTCCCAGTATGGGGCTGAGGAGCGCTTACGACCATGCCCTTACTGTTTAGATCATTCATATCGTTCCTGGAGGTATGACTCATTGATTGTTTGTTAGATTCAGGTAACCGGTGGCTGTGAGGGTTGGGAGGCTTCTAATTAAGCCTTATGAGCTAACATTAACCCCTTGAATTGCTTTGGTTTACTTTGCTTAGAAGAGGCTTCTTCTGAGATTGCTGGCATAGAAATCAATGTTCCCGGGAAATTTGGCGAAGTTGATGGGCAAACTAGCCTTTTATCCTTGCTCAGTTTGCGCGCCAGCCTTTCGATATCGGTCTGAAACGCCGGTCGGCGGCCGCTATAGTATTCTGTTTTGTTTTACCCTCCAGGGGCGCTGGCGCTATACCGCCTTTAGCTCTTCAGAGCCCGGTCGCCACATCACGCTGCTTTGTCTCACCGCGGCCCTGGTCGTTACCCCCCAGACTCGAAAGATAAGTCGTCTCCTGGCGTGTATTGGGGGGGAGGCGTGGGGGTGAGGGGAGGCCACGCCTTGGGTGATGAAGGCATATGGATCGACCGTCCCACGAAACTTTTCTGCCCCTGTGCGCGATGGTTTATCAGCCTGCCAATCGTTGCCGTGCCGTAAAGCCAGCTGCGAGCCCAATTGCCTTTTCCAACCCAAAATCAAGCCAAAGCCATTGACGGCTCCTCTCCAACCCTATAGAGCCCCGCGACGTTGCCGGGAACGTGGACGGGCGGTGGTCGCTCGCGCCCGCTCTTTGCCGTGAAAACGGAAAAGAGACTACTGGCGGAATTTGAACAAGAAAGGTGTACGCGCCGTGACCAAGCGCAATGAAAGCAAGTATAAGATTAACCGCCGTCTGGGCGTTAATCTGTGGGGCCGCGCTAAATCTCCCGTGAACAAGCGCGAGTATGGCCCTGGACAGCATGGCCAGCGTCGCAAGAAGCCGTCGGACTTCGGCGTGCAGCTCATGGCGAAGCAGAAACTGAAGGGCTATTACGGCAACATCTCCGAAAAGACCTTCTACAAGTACTATGAAGAGGCCGTGCGTCGTAAGGGTGACACCTCCGAGAACCTGATCGGTCTTCTGGAGCGCCGGCTGGATGCGGTTGTGTACCGCATGAAGTTCGCGATCACCCCGTTTGCTGCCCGCCAGTTCGTGTCTCATGGTCACGTGCTCGTTAACGGCCAGAAGGTGAACATCCCCTCCTACCTCGTGAAGGATGAGGACGTGATCGAAGTGCGCGAGAAGTCCAAGCAGTTGGCAATCGTGCTCGACTCCGTGCAGAGTGCTGAGCGTGACGTGCCGGAATATATTGAGGTTGATCACCGCGCGATGAAGGGCCGCTATCTACGCGCGCCCAAGCTAGCGGATGTGCCTTTCCCGGTGCAGATGGAACCGCACCTCGTGGTCGAGTTCTACTCCCGCTAATCTCTCTGCTTTTGGGCGGATTATAGAAACGGCGCCTTCGGGTGCCGTTTTTCTTTGTCACATCATCGAGATGGTGTCGTTACAGGCGCTGCATACCAATCAGCCTCCTACACGTTGAATTGGAGTTTGTTTATGCGCCGTATTTTGCTTGCCTCCGTCCTTGCTCTGGCGCCGGCCGTCGCTTTTGCTCAGGGGGCGGATGACAATGCCAATCCTCCTCTGCCGCCCTCAGGCATAGGTGGCCCTGGCGCCGGTTGGTCACATCAGGGCAAAAGGCATCACTGGATGAGCCCAGAACAGATACTGATGGCCTTTTATGCGGCAAATACATCTCATGATGGGCATTTGACCCTGGCCCAGGCCAAGGCTGCCAATTTCAAACCCGTTGTTGAGCATTTCAGTGAGATCGACGCCAACAAGAAGGGCTACGTAACATTTTACGACATCCAGGCTTGGCGTCTTGATGAATTTGCCAAGCATCTGGAAAAGCGCGCCGACGAGTTGCGCGCCAAAGATCAATGATTTGAAAACAGCCGGGGCGTGAAAGCGTCCCGGCTCAGTCATTTACCGTTTCAGCCCTTAGTGGGATCCCTGCCGCCCCGTGGGAAAGCTCGGTTTGCTATCTTGTGCCGGGTCCCCTGTCACGAACATCTGGTGCAGAACATCACCCCAGCTCGGATTCTGGCCGCTCTGGTCGGATGCGCTGCTAGTATCCGTTGCAATTTGCCCTTTGCCATTCGTCGTCACGTTTGGTGTTGAAGTCTCCGCGGGACCGAAAAGATGGATCACGATTCCCGAAGGCTTGGGTTTAGGGTCTTGCCTTGCCCAGGTGGGACCAGCGAGCAGACACCCCAGCGCAGCGGCGGTCAGAATTTTCAAAGTGAAGCTCCAGAAGCATTTTGCCCAGCATTGCGCTCCTGTTGCGACCAGGCAAGACGTTCCTGCGCAATGGGCCTATGCCGGCGCCGGCTACCATCAGTCAGTTTGCCACACCCGCCAAGCACTTGCTGGCTCGGTCCCTGGCTCCTGACGCTGGCAGGCAAAATCTGCCAGTCGCAGCGTTACGGCCGCGTGTTCCATTACTATGCCGGCATCTTCCCCGCTGCCTGACCAGCGTGGTGCAACGCCTACTGTCAACAAAGCTTGCTCGGGCAAAAGCGAGGGCAGGGTGGTGCAGAATTTCGCCGCTCTCTCTCCGCCAGTCAGATGGTCCATGCCATCGCACCACAGCCCGATGGTGGTTTCATCGATCCTGCCCAGCAGATCCGTCGGACGGACAATATCCCGCAACTCCTCGGCTAGGCGCATAGCAACCGCGGCGCGCAGTTTGGACGTGCTGCGTGAGAAACCGAGATAAATCAGCGTCCCCGGCCGTTCTTCCACATCCAACCGGTCAAGGCGCCGCGATATTTCATTGGCAAAGAAAGGAGCCGTCCACAACCCGGTTTCCACATCTAGGATGGAAGCCCTTTGTGGCCCGTTTTTGCCCTCGTTATCGCGTCCGGGCAATGCGAGTTCCGCTGCTTCCAGATCGAACAGCAGGCCATAGGTTCCGACAATGTTGCCGTTTGAGAAGCGCGGCGCCAGTGAAACTCTGAACAGTCGTGATTGGCTCCCATCCCAGGATAAACGCATCTGCCCGTGCCAAGCCACGCACTCCACGCAGATTGTGGTGACGATCTGCCTGAATTCAGTGGTGCTGACCAAGGTATCTTCTGCCTTGCCGCCCGCGATCAGTCCGGCCAGCTCCTGCCCGAGCATTTCCGCAGGCGCGCGCCCGAGCACCCGCCCAGGTCCAAAGGCTGTGAAGCGCCCTAGTGGATCGGTTTCAAAGGCCAGATCGGCCAGCATGGCGGCGACACTAAGCCAAGCGGCGCCTTGTTGCTGATGAAAGGGAACCTGTGCCGAATCCGAACGCTGCGAATGGGTCATAATTCCGCTCTTAAAACTCGCTTGGTTAACGGACTCTTAACTATCCTAACGTCCCGTTTGTCCCCGATGACGCAGCAGGTGGTCAGTCAGCACGCAAGCCAGCATGGCCTCGCCTACCGGCACGGCGCGAATTCCCACACAGGGGTCGTGGCGCCCTTTGGTCATCACCTCAACCTCCTCACCATCCGCGCTAATAGATCGCTTGGGAATTAGAATAGAACTCGTTGGCTTTACAGCAAATCGGGCAATAATAGGTTGGCCGGTCGCAATGCCGCCCAAAATCCCGCCCGCGTGGTTGGAGAGAAATTCTACCTTCCCCTCCTTCATGCGCATCTCGTCGGCATTTTCTTCGCCGCGGAGCGCTGCGGCATCGAAGCCGTCACCAATCTCCACCGCTTTCACGGCATTAATACTCATCAGCGCTGCCGCGATATCCGCGTCCAGCTTACTATAGAGCGGCGCGCCCAGCCCGGGCTTCACGCCTTCCACCACGACCTCCAACACCGCGCCAATGGAAGAGCCGGCCTTGCGGATGGCATCCAACTCGGCTTCCCATTCGGTTGCTGTCAAGGCATCCGGGCAGAAGAAAGGATTCTCATCCACCTGCCCCCAATCCCAACGGGTTCGGTCGATCTTGTGGGCGCCCATGGCAACCATGGCGCCGCGAATCACGACATCCGGTCCTAGCACCTTGCGGGCAATTGCCCCTGCCGCCACGCGCATCGCAGTTTCCCGGGCGGATGAGCGACCGCCGCCTCGTGGGTCCCGGTGGCCATATTTCATATCATAGGCCACATCCGCGTGACCTGGCCGGTAGCGCGCGGTGATGTTGGCATAATCCTTTGAACGTTGATCCGTGTTCTCGATCATCAGCGAGATCGGCGTGCCGGTTGTTTTGCCCTCATAAATGCCCGAGAGAATCCGCACCTGATCCGGCTCTTGTCGCTGCGTGGTAAAACGAGACTGGCCAGGACGGCGTTTGTCCAGATAAGGCTGAATATCGGCTTCCGAGAGTTCGATGCCGGGCGGACAGCCATCCACCACCGCACCAATTGCTGGTCCATGGCTTTCGCCCCAGGTGGTGACACGGAAAAGCTGCCCGAACGTGTTGAAGGACATGGCTTATTCGCTCAGAATCGAGAAATCCGGCGCATCGGGATGCTTCATGCCAACGGCATGATAGCCGCAATCGACATGATGGATCTCGCCGGTCACGCCCTTGGCCAGATCAGAAAGTAGATACAGCCCGGAGGTTCCCACCTCCTCCAGCTCAACATTACGCTTCAGGAGGGAGTTATGCTTGTTCCATTTCAGGATGTAGCTGAAATCCCCAATGCCACTAGCAGCCAACGTCTTGATAGGCCCAGCGGAGATGCCGTTTACGCGGATATTATCTTTTCCAAGATCTGCCGCCATGTAGCGTACGCTGGCCTCCAGCGCCGCCTTGGCCACGCCCATTACGTTATAGTGCGGCATCCAGCGCTCAGCACCCAGATAAGTCAGCGTTAGCAGCGACCCGCCATCCGGCATCAGCGCCGAAGCGCGCTGGGAGACGGCGGCAAAGGAGTAGGCGGAGATATCCAGCGCCTGCTGGAACACGGCACGTGGCGTATCCACAAACCGCCCGCGAAGGAAATTTTTGTCCGCGAATCCGATGGCATGAACCAGAAAGTCGATCTTGCCCCATTTCTGCTTGATCGCCTCAAAAGTTTCGTCGATCGCGGCATCATCGCCCACATCGCAAGGAACCACGAAGTCAGAGCCGACGGATGCTGCCAAGGGCCGCACCCTCTTCTCCAGCGCGTCACCCAGATACGTGAACGCAAGCTCGCCCCCCTGAGCCGCCACGGCCCGCGCAATGGCCCAAGCGATTGAGCGGTTATTCGCCACGCCCATAATCAGGCCGCGCTTGCCCTGCATCAGGTTGCCCTGGGGCAGGGCGGTCTCAGTCTCGGTCTCGGGCATGGGGGCTATTCTCCGTGCTGCTATCGTCTTGGGGTTGGGCTGGTGGCATAGAGTATGTGAACCAATCAAGGCTCGCAAATATCAAGGAGCGTGAAGTTACATGAGCGAGGATCCTTTCCGTCAATTCGGCACCTGGTTCGCGGAAGCAAGCCGCACCGAGCCGAGCGACCCAAATGCCATGACGGTGGCTACAATCGGGGAAGGCGGGCGTCCCGCGGCGCGCACATTGCTGCTCAAAGGTTGGGACGAGCGAGGGTTTGTTTTCTACGGCAATCTGGGCTCTCGGAAGGCGCGGGACATGGCCGGAAACCCCAACGTGGCCCTGCTGTTTCATTGGAAGAGCCTGCAACGGCAGATTCGCATCGAAGGGCAGGTCACCCAGGTTGAGGCGACCACGGCCGATGAATATTTCGCGACACGCCCACGCACCTCTCAGTTGGGCGCATGGGCGTCTGAGCAATCCCGCCCTCTGGCCTCACGCGCTATGTTCGAGGAACGGCTGCACGAAATGGAAGAGCGTTTCGCGGGCAAACCCGTGCCGCGTCCAGACTTCTGGTCTGGCTGGCGGTTGAAACCTGATTATTTTGAGTTCTGGCAAGGTGTGGATTTCCGTCTGCACGACCGGGTGATCTTTAGGCTTGACGGCCAGAGCTGGGAAACCGGACGTCTCTACCCCTAACTCCCCGCCAACTCCAGGGCGCGTTTATAGACCTGCTTTTTTGGCAACCCTGTTGCCGCCGCTACAGCGGCGGCGGCGTCTTTTACGCTCATGGATTTCAGCGCGGTCATGAGCGCCTCGTCGAGCGACTCGGCGTTTGTCGTTTCGTCTCCGGGCGGGCCAATTACTACCACAATCTCTCCACGCGCCTGTTCTGCCATATAATGCGCCGTAAGTTCAGCGAGGGTACCGCGCCGGACTTCCTCAAAATGCTTGGTCAGCTCCCGGCAGACCGCTGCCTGGCGCGGGCCAAACGCCGCTAGCGCGTCCTCAAGAAACGCTGCCAGCCTGTGCGGCGCCTCGTAAAAAACATGGGTCGCGCTCAGCCCCGCCAGTTCCGCGCCGCGCAATTTGGCAAATGCCCCCTGGCGTGCGCCGGATTTGGGTGGCACGAAGCCGGTGAACAGAAACGGCTGCGGCGGCTGGCCCGAGAGGGTCAGCGCCAATATAGCGGCGTTTGGCCCCGGTACGCCTGAGACGCTTAACCCCGCCTCAATGGCGGCGCGCACCAGCCTGTAGCCGGGGTCGGACACCAAGGGCGTGCCAGCGTCGGAAATTAGTGCGAATCGCTGGCCGCTTTGCATTGACTCGATTAATTTCGGTAAAATAGCAGCTTCGTTGTGCTCATGTAGGGCGATGCACTTGCCGCCGATTCCATGGGCGCGCAGCAATACGGCGCTGGTCCGTGTGTCCTCGCACAATATGGCGTCGGCAGCCGCTAAAGCCTGTTTTGCACGTGCAGATAGATCTTGGAGGTTGCCGATCGGCGTGGAAACCAGCACAAGGGCTGGCAGTACCAGTCCGGCTTGCGCCAATGCAGGCGCCCCCGATGGAGGATTATATCGTGCGCCTTCTGCCGTATCTTCGTTCATGCCTTTTCTTAGGCGCCTCTTTGGCGCTGGCAAGCTGTTCGGGTGAACTTCCTCAGGTCGGGCTGCCTTCAGCCCTCATTCCTGGAAGCGTCAGCACACCGAATACCGGTAAAACCAGTGGCAACGTATTGCTGCTTGTGCCCTTGAGCGGTCCGCTGGCCCCTGTGGGTCAAGTGTTGGCCAATGCCGCGAAGCTGGCTTTCCCGGCTGGCAGCTCGCCTAAGCTGGATGTTCGTGATACTGGCGGAACACCCACAGGGGCCGCCGCCGCCGCGCAAGCGGGGCTGGCTGCTGGAGATGGCATTATTCTTGGCCCTCTCACGGCGGGGGATACCAAAGCCGTCGCGCCCATCGCTAAACAGGCGGGCGTGAATGTGCTGGCATTCACTAACGATGGTTCAGTCGCGGCCCCAGGCGTATGGCCGTTGGGCATCACGCCCGGCCAACAGGTGAAGCGCGTGGTCCAGGCCGCCGCGGATGCCGGCCATACCCAGCTTGCCGGATTGCTGCCGGATACTGAATTCGGTCACAGCCTGGCGCAGGCTCTGCAGCAGGAAGCGTCGGACCTTAGCGAGCCCACGCCTCAGATCGTTTATTACGACAAGAGCTTTTCCAGCATAAACAGAGCGGTCCGGGAGGTTTCCGACTGGGACGCCCGCGGTCAGGCCCTTACGGCGCAGATTAAAGCCGCCCGGGATCAGGACACGCAGGCTGGCATGGCCAAGGCGCGTGAACTGCGTCGCCAGCAGGTTGCGCCTCCCAGCTTCAATGCCATGTTCATTGGTGCGACAGACGCGAACACTCTGGCTGAAGTGGCGAACTTCCTGCCTTATTATGCCGTTCTGCCGTCTCAGGTGCAGCTGATGGGCCCCACCCTGTGGGCCAATTTGGCCTCCGCCATGGGAAGCCAGCCAGCATTGATCGGTGCCATTTATGCCGCGCCGGACCCGGCGAACGCCAGTGCCTTCGAGGCCAAATACAGCGCCGCTTATGGCAGCACGCCGCCCGGTATCGCAAATATCGCCTTTGATGCCGCGGCTCTGGCAAAACTTGCTGCCTCCTCCGGTGGTTATACAACCAACGTACTGACCGCCCCCTCAGGCTTCACCGGCACCGATGGGCTCTTGGTGCTGCAGGCGGATGGTACTGTGAAGCGCGGTCTGGCGGTGTTCGCTATCGCGCATGGTCAGCCTACAATCGCCTCTCCTGCGCCGACCAACTTTAAGCAACCCTGAGGTATCATGGCGGGGTCTGAGGAGACATGGGAAAAAGCCGGCCCCGCCGCCTTTGCGCTATTTTTGGCGCTTGCGGCCGTGCCAACGGCGGTATTCGCGCTGCTGGCGTTTCTGGGCGAGTTAAGGCCGTTCATGGCGCTGGCCGCCTGGGCGGTGTGCAGCTTGGTTGCTATTGCTTTCGCGCTGCTGCTGGGGCGGGATGTCGCGGTGATGACCCGGCTTGTGCGCGCCTTACGGATTGCCCCAGGGGCATTGCCCGTGGACCGGCAGTTGCTTGTTCCGGGTATGAGCGATCTTGGCGCGGAAGCGTTGCGCTTGATTCATGCCGAGCGTCTCTCACGTGCCCGCAACCAAGCCAGCGCAGCTGAAGACCGCGCCCTGGTTGAGCGTCTGCCCGACCCGCTGCTGAAGCTGGATCGGCATGGGCGGGTTGTCTGGCGCAATAACAGCGCGATCACCGCCTTTGGCAGTGACATGGCGGCGTTGATGCGCCACCCGGACCTGCGTGCCGCCTTAGCCGAAGCACAGGCGGACGGCCAGCCGGTACGCCGGGAGATCATGCTCTCCGCGCCCGTGACGCGTGACCTTGAAATCACCATTATCCCGGTAGGCGAGCCGCTTTACATGCTGGTAAGCGATCGCACCCGCGAACGCGCGCTGGAAAAAATGCGCGCCGATTTCGTCGCCAATTCCAGCCATGAATTGCGGACGCCTTTGGCCAGCCTGATCGGCTTTATCGAGACACTGCGCGGCCCAGCGGCGGACGACCCAGAAGCCCAGCAGCATTTTCTGGGCATCATGGCCGAGCAAGCAGCGCGTATGCAGCGCGTTATTGGGGATTTGCTGTCGCTGTCGAAGATCGAGATCTCCGAACACTCCCCGCCAAAAGAAATGCAGCATTTGCCTTTTCTGCTGGAGCGTATCGTGGCGGGTATGGAGCCGATGCTCAAAGCCCAGGGAACGCAACTGGTTTTTGCGGCCCCCGCCGACCTGCCGCAGATCCAGGCGGATGCCGATCAGCTTACGCAAGTCTTTACCAACCTGCTCGATAATGCCTTGAAGTATGGCAAGCCGGGAGGAGAGATCAAACTCGTCGCCACGGACCAGCCCGATACCCGCTTTCCACCTGGCGGTATCATCGTCTCCGTAGCTGATGACGGCATCGGCATCCCTCGTGAGCATATACCGCGCCTCACGGAGCGTTTTTACCGGGTTGATAAAGGCCGCTCACGTAGCATTGGCGGAACTGGGCTTGGGCTTGCCATCGTCAAGCATGTAGTCAACCGGCATCGTGGTAAGCTGGTAATTGAAAGCGAGCCTGGGCAAGGCACGGTTTTTACAGTCTGGCTCCCCGGCCCAAGCCGCTAGGCAAAGACAGACCGGGTATTCGCGGCTAAGAGTGCTGGATAGAGTAAGGGGAGGGAGAGTATGACCATCTTGGCCATCGTTGTGATGGTGCTGATCATTGGCCTGATTGTGGTCTATATCCATGATAAGCTGCAGACCCGCCACACCGTTTTGCGCAATTTTCCCGTTATCGGGCATTTCCGCTATTTCGCGGAAACCTGGGGCGAATATATGCGCCAGTACCAATATCTGTCGGACTGGGTAGAGCGTCCTTTTAATCGCCTGGAACGCAGCTGGGTTTACCGCTCCGCCAAGGGCGTTTCGAATTTTATCAGCTTCGGTTCGGAAGCGGTGCCCGCTTTTGTTTTCCGTAACGCCCCCTTCCCAATTCTGGATGAGGATAAGAAAACCTACCCCGGCAAGCTTATCGGCATCGCCACGGGTCCGGGCTCTTGCAAATCGCCTTATCCCGCGCAGAGTTTCTTCAACGTTTCCGGCATGTCTTACGGCGCGCTCAGTCATACGGCGGTTACTGCGTTGTCCCGTGGGGCCAAGCTCGCGGGGATCTGGATGAGCACAGGCGAGGGCGGTTTGAGCCGTTACCATCTGGAAGGCGGCGCGGATATCGTCATGCAGATCGGCACCGCAAAATATGGGGTGCGCGATAACGATGGGAATCTCTCAGAGGATAAGCTGCGTGAGATCGCTGCCCATGAGCAGGTTAAGATGTTCGAGGTAAAGCTCGCGCAAGGGGCAAAGCCCGGCAAGGGCGGGATTCTGCCCGGTGCCAAGGTGACCGCTGAAATCGCTGAGATTCGCGGCATCGCGGCCGGTCGGGACTCCATTTCCCCTAACCGTCACCGGGATATCAGTAATATTCAGGAACTGGGCGAATTTATTAACCGCGTGCGGACTATCACTGGCAAGCCGGTGGGAGCGAAGTTCGTGCTGGGCGATCCCGCTTTTCTGGATGAATGGTTCGGCGACTGCGCCGAAAACCCCGAGCATTGCCCTGACTACGTGCAGATTGACGGCGGCGAGGGCGGCACTGGTGCGGCGCCGGAATCGCTGGCCGATTATGTCGGCCTGCCGATCACCCAGGCCCTGCCTTATGTCGCCGCGTTGCGTAATGAACATGGCCTGCAGAACCGCATCCGTATCATCGCGTCCGGCAAGCTCATTACGCCGGACAAGGTAGCGTGGGCGCTTTGCATGGGGGCGGACTTCGTGTCCTCCGCGCGTGGATTTATGTTCGCGCTGGGTTGTATCCAGGCGATGAAATGCGGTTCCGGCAGATGTCCCACCGGCGTTACCTCGGCGGATCCGCGCCTGATTCGTGGGCTGGACCCAACAGATAAAGCCGTGCGGGTTTCGCGTTACGCGTTAAAGATGCGCGACGAGGTAGAGATCATCGCCCATAGCTGCGGCCTTACGGATGCCAGCAAGTTCGCCCCCAAGTACGTTACCGCAATGGAAAATGGCGTGGCTGGATTCCGGGCTCAGTCCAGTTGATCTATCTGCTGCTGTTTCTGCTTTCAGCAGGGCTGAATATCCTGGTTGGGCTGCATCAATGGCCGTATGTGCTGGCGGGAAACCTGCAAGACCCTGACTCGTATATGCGCCTTTTGCGTATCGAGCAGGGAATCCGGGCCGGGCATCTTGTAACCACGGTTGCAGGCGGTCAGTCCGGGGCAGGGGTGATGGTGGAGTGGTCCCGACTGCTCGACATGATCATTTGGCTGCTCGCCGCACCCTTGGCGCCATTTTTGGGCTGGCATAAGGCGCTGTTTGCAGCGGGTGTGGCGCTGGGGCCGTTGGGGGTGGGCGCGCTTGGCACATCCCTGGCTTGGGCCGTGGAGCCGTTTGCCTTGCGCCGCCACCTCTGGGCCGCCGCGGCGGCGGCAGCTTTGCTGCCAGCCATGGCCAGCATCGCCTTGCCGGGCGTAGTGCATTACCATGTGGCGCTTTTGGTGCTCATCGCGCTCACGGCGGGATGCGTGCTGCGCGCCTTGCGCGAGGATACATGGTTCGGCTTCCTTGCGGGTGTGTTTGGCGGCTTCGCCATCTGGATGACGCCGGAGACCATGCCCTTCGTGCTGTTCGCCTTTGCTGGTCTGGCGTTGCGTTGGCTTTATGCGCCTAATGCCAACACCCTGCTCGCGGTTGCCGCCGGGTGTTTCGATGTTCTGGGCTTCGGGTTTTTCGTTGATCCACCCGCGGGTGGCTATGGCGTGCCCGAGATAGACCGTCTTTCCTATGTTTACGTCTCAATGGGCCTTATTCTGCTGGCCAGCGCGGCGCTGCTGCTGCGTGTGCAGGCGCGCTCAAAAAGGTGGCGTGGCCCGTTGGGGCTGGCGGTCATGGGAGTGCCGTTGCTGGGGTGGATCATAGCCTTTCCAGGTGTGATTGAAGGGCCGTCCGGCCTGCTGCCTCACAATCAAGCAGCGGCATTTTTCAGCCAAATTATAGAGCAACAGCCCCCCCGTCGGCTGGAATTGATCGTGTTTCTACTCCCGGGCGTCTGGGCGGTGCTTTATGCCGGATGGCGCGTTTGGCGGGAGAGCAAGCCAGAGGCCGTTAATCTGGAGGGCGATCTATTTCTCGCGGCGCCGGTTCGGATACCTCTGGCCTGGGCTTATATCACTTTTTGCGCCGCCATCGCATTGGCTCTAGGGGCAGGTTATCTACTCTTTACCTCTTTCTCTGCTCTCTTTGCGACGGCCCTTCTGCCGGTCGCCCTCAGCCGTATAGATGCCGCTGGTGGGGCCTTGGCCATGGCGAAACGTATCGCATTGCTGGCTCTGGTGCTGCTTTGCCCTCTGCTAGCCGCCCATGGGGCAAAGCCCTCCACCATGGCGACGACGGGGCGCAAGCATCTCTCTTGCAGCCTGCATAATATCGGCCCGTTACTTGCCCAAGCGGCGGGAAAAGTCGTTCTTGCCCAACCCGAGGATACGCCTGAACTGCTCTATCGCAGCCACATCCTTACGGTCGGTTCACTTTATCATCACGCCATCGCGGGCTTCATGAGGGATCGCGCCGCGTGGCGCTCCACGCCAAGCACCACAGAGCCCGTTGCCGTAGCCGCTACAAAGGCAAGTTATGTGCTCTTTTGCCCCAAACCGGGCCGGTACGCCCTCGTGGCAGACCTGCCGCCGGTAACGTTGTGGGATGCGCTGGAAAAGGGTAAAAAGCCTGTTTGGCTGCGTGCCGTTGGCCATAATCAGGATGGTTGGACGCTTTATAAGATCGTTCCGTAAAGTCGTCCGCCTTTCTGCGGAGCAGCAACGCCGGTTGTGGTGGGCAGAGACAGTGGCAGCCCGCGTAGTGAACGCACCGCTAGAAAGGCAAAACATTGTGCCTCCAGCGCGTCGCCATTCCATCCAACATCCTCCACTGGGCGTACTGACACCGAAAACCGTTCTGCCAGACCTTTCATCAAGGTGCTGTTATGCCGCCCTCCGCCTGTCACCAGAACCTGTTTTGGCGGAGTGGGCCAAGGGGCTTGTGCAATGGCGGTGCAGATAAACGCTGCCAGTGTCGCCGCCGCATCCGGTGCCGCCAACCCCTCCGTTGCTTCCGCGATCAGCCCTGAGAAGCTCAGCCGGTCCAGGGATTTCGGCGCGGGCCGCGCAAAAAACGGGTGAGCCAGCAGAGCGTCGAGCCTACTTAGATCAACCTGGCCTGAGCCCGCCAGTGCGCCGTCCTTGTCGTATGGCTGGCCGAGATGCACCTGCGCGAGATCATCTAGCGGACCGTTGCCGGGGCCCGTATCGCAGGCCAGTACCTCACCATCCGGTCCCAGCCATGTAGCATTCGCCACCCCGCCAATATTCACAATCAGTAGCGGCTTTTCCATCTCCCGCGCCAGGGCCGCATGAAACACGGGCACTAGCGGGGCGCCTTCGCCGCCAGCTTTCACATCGTCGCTGCGGAAATCATACACCACAGGTAGGCGGGTAAGGCGCGAGAGCAATGCGGCATCACCAATCTGCCAGGTCCGGCGCTGCGTAGGCGAATGCAGGATAGTCTGACCATGAAATCCAATGATATCAGCCGTTTGCCCCATCATTGCCACGGCCAGCGCATGGTCTCGGGTGAGACGCTCTTCCACGTCGCGCAGGAACGGATCATCCGACGCCAGGGTAGGGGCCAGATCAAGAATCCGTCGCAGATCCGCTCGTAATCCTTCTTCATAGAGTAACGTGGCCGCCGGGCCGAAGCCGCTGATGCGTTCACCATCAGTTTCAATCCACGCGGCATCCACCCCATCCAACGATGTGCCCGACATCAGCCCGATGGCCCGTATGCGTTTCGTCCCGCCGTTAATTGTCATGTGCCACGTGGTAGGCGCGCAAGGCGTATGGCATCAAGAGCACGTCCTTGGCTTTGCCAGCCCGTCCGCCTGTGCTACCCGCCCCGGCACAGGAGTAGAACCATGGCGAAAAGCGAATTTCTGGTCGAGGCGAAGGCCCGCGGCTTCATCTTCCAATGCACGGACGAGGCGGCTTTGGACGAAGCCTGCGCGAGCGGTTCCATTGCAGGTTATGCCGGGTTCGACCTGACGGCCGATAGCCTGCATGTCGGCCACATGATTCCGATCATGTTGCTGCGCCTTTTCCAACGCCATGGTCACCGTCCGGTAGCGCTCATGGGCGGCGGCACCACCCGCATCGGTGACCCATCTTTCCGTGAGGAAGCCCGCCAGCTTTTGTCTGACGAGCAGATCGCCAAGAACCTCGTCGGTATCCGCAAAAATCTGGAAGCCTTCATCAATTTCGGTGAGGGACCGAATGACGCCATTCTGGTAAATAACGCAGACTGGCTGGACCAACTCTCTTATATTGGCCTACTGCGCGAGGTTGGGGTGCATTTCTCCGTCAACCGTATGCTTTCCTTTGATTCCGTGAAGAGCCGCCTGGACCGTGAGCAGGGCCTCACATTCCTGGAATTCAACTACTCCATTCTCCAAAGCTATGATTTCCGCGAGCTCAACCGGCGCCAGAACGTGGTGCTGCAGATGGGAGGTTCTGACCAATGGGGTAATATTGTCTCCGGTATCGAGTTGGTACGCCGGACGGACCAGAAATCCGTATTCGGCCTTACTACGCCGCTTATCACCACCGCCTCCGGGCAAAAGATGGGCAAGAGCGCCGCGGGAGCTGTTTGGCTCTCGGCTGAGAAGCTGAGCCCGTATCAATACTGGCAGTTCTGGCGGAATACTGAGGACGCGGATGTAGGCCGCTTCCTGCGTCTGTTCACGGATGTTCCCCTGGATGAAATTGCGCGTCTAGAAGCTCTGGGCGGTGCGGAGATCAACCAAGCCAAGATCATTCTCGCGACCGAGGCGACCACCCTTGCCCATGGGCGCGCGGCCGCTGAGGAAGCCGCCGAGACCGCCCGCAAGCTCTTCACCGAGGGAGTCGCCGCAGGAGCGCTGCCAAGCATTACCCTCACGACTGCGGAATTCGGCGAGGGGTTGCCAGCCTTCGCCTTGTTCGTGAAGGCTGGTCTGGCTGGTTCAAACGGTGAGGCCCGCCGCTTGATCCGCGGTGGTGGTGCGCGGCTGGATGATGCGGTGATCGTTGATGAAGCACAGCTCATCCTGCCTAAGCCGGAGCAAAAACTCTCGGCGGGCAAGAAGCAGCATGTGCTGGTGAAGGTAGCGTAACAGCCCTTGCCCAGACTGTTCTTTTAGAGCGGGGTCAGGTCTGCGTAACGCCTGAGCCCCTCCAGGTATCCCGCAGGTATATAGGTCTTTAAGTGGAGTGCCGGTGTGGTTACGTCGGCAATATGCATAGCCAGGGCAGCTTTCGACACATGTCGCGTCGCCCTAGCTGTTTCAAACCCGGCGATTTGCGCCAAGGCTAAAGTCGGCGTCACGAAATCTGGTCAGGACGAGGTGTTGAGTGCCTAGGCAAAAGTTGGACACCCCCTTTGCCATAACGTGAGGTCCATTCAGGGAGGTGCCAGGGCTTTAAAACATTCTGATAATGCGAGATATGTTGCTGAAATCCCGTCTCGAGCCATAGCCCCCATATATGGGGTGCAGAAATTCAAACGCAGCGAGACTTCAAAAACCGCCCCGCTTCGCGCCTCAACCGAGGCGAGCGACAGACAGGCCGTATCGTCCGTGAAGAACTGCGCCTTGCCTCCGTTGATGCACAGTCCTTGAATTTCACTAGGCACATACTGTGCCCGCTAAAAAAGCACCCTGCCCACAGAATGTTCGCATTACGCGTATGCTCTGGCAATCACTGCTGTTTCATCCTCGCTTTCACCTCTGGTTGCTATTGCGTTGGGAAACATGCCTGCGCATGCTGGCCTAGACGCGTATCCGAGGAGTTTGCATGTCCATTCACGCCGCCATCACGCATCGCACCTCCTATAAATATGACCGGCCTGTCTCGCTGGGGCCGCAGACCATTCGGTTGCGCCCGGCACCCTATGCGCGCACGCCGATCATTTCCTATTCCTTGCAGGTTCTGCCCAAACCACACTTCCTCAACTGGCAGCAGGACCCGCAGGGAAATTTCCTCGCTCGCGTTGTTTTTCCCGAGCGCGTTACCAGCTTCGAGGTCGTTGTGGATGTCGTGGCCGACATGGCCACGATCAACCCGTTCGATTTCTTTCTGGAACCCGAAGCTGAAACTTACCCCTTCGCCTATGACCCCGTGCTTGGGGAGGAACTTGCGCCTTTCCGTATCCTTAACGAACCAGGCCCGTTGCTTGCCGGACTCATTGATGAGGTAAAGGCCAAATTCTCGGGCGAGCCGACGCGTACGGTCGATATGTTGGTTGAAATCAACCGCGTCGTGCATGAACGCATTTCTTACGTCGTGCGCATGGAACCCGGCGTTTACACGCCTGAGGAAACGCTGGCATTCTGCAAGGGCTCCTGCCGAGATTCCGGTTGGCTGCTGGTGAATCTGCTGCGCCATCTTGGCTATGCGGCGCGTTTTGTCTCTGGCTATCTTATTCAGCTTACAGCGGACCAGAAGCCCGTTGATGGCGGAGCGGCCGGCCCGGATGCTGACTTCACAGATCTTCATGCCTGGGCCGAGGTGTATTTGCCCGGCGCTGGCTGGGTCGGGCTGGACGCAACATCCGGCTTGCTGACCGGAGAAGGTCACATCCCGCTTGCAGCGACCCCATCCCCGCAATCCGCGGCGGCCATTTCTGGTGGCTTCACGGCAGAGGACGGCACTGAAGCCGAATTCGACTTCCACATGGAAGTCCGTCGCATCTCCGAAACCCCGCGCGTCACCAAGCCTTATACCGACAGGCAATGGCAGGATATTCTGGCCCGTGGCGCCCAGGTGGATCGTGCTTTGCTTCAGCACGATGTCCGCCTGACAATGGGCGGTGAGCCTACCTTTGTCTCGGTCACGGACCATGAGGGCGCGGAGTGGAATATAGACGCGCTAGGCCCGACTAAGCGTGCTTATGCTGGGCGGCTCATCCGGAAGCTCACGCCGCTCTGGGGCAAGGGCGCAGCTTTAACCTACAATATGGGCAAGCATTATCCCGGAGAACAACTGCCTCGCTGGGCTATTCATGCCCATTGGCGCGCCGATGGCGAACCCGTTTGGAAAGACCCGTCTTTCCTTGCCTCGGATGATGATCATGACGACGCCACTGCCGAAGACGCCACTGCCTTCGCCCAAGCCTTGGCCGAGCGTTTACGGGTAGATCCTGGCCTTGTGAACGCCGCGTTCGAGGACATCCATTATTATCTCTGGCGCGAAAAACGCCTTCCTGCCAATGTTGTTACCGAGGACGCCAAGCTGCGCGACCCACTCGAACGCGCGCGTCTCGCTAAAGTTTTTGGCCAAGGGTTGGCGTCCAGTGTCGGTGCCGTGCTGCCGCTGCGCCGTGTCATCATGGATGGTCGGCGCTGTTGGCAATCTGGCCGTTGGTTCTTCAAGGACGATGTGATGTTCCTGATCCCAGGGGACAGCCCTATCGGCCTGCGCCTCCCGTTGGAAAGCCTGCCCTGGACCAGCCCGGACAATATCGAGCAGGATTACGAAGCCGATCCGTTCGCGCCCAAGACCAATCTACCCCGGCGCGATGCGTTCCAGTTCGCGCGCTACCGCACCGGTACTAGTGAAGGAGCGGGTGCCATAGAGAATTTCCGCCCCGTGCCGCAGAGCTTGCCCGTGGTGGGACGGGAGGAGCCCGGAGTGGTCCGCACCGCCCTTTGCGTGGAAGCGCGGGACGGGCGGCTTCACATCTTCTATCCGCCGCTCTACGACGCGGCGGATTGGCTGGAACTCACAGCAGCCATTGAAGCAACTGCTGCTGAGTTTGGCCGCAAGGTGATGTTGGAAGGTTACCTCCCGCCTGAGGATGAGCGCATCGTCAATTTCTCGGTCACACCAGACCCTGGTGTGATTGAGTGCAATATCCCGGCTTCATCCTCCTGGGCACAGCTTGTTGAACGCAGCGGCCAGCTCTACGACGCCGCGCGGGAAGTTGGGCTGGCGGCAGAGAAGTTTATGTTGGATGGGCGACATGTTGGTACCGGGGGCGGCAACCATGTGGTAATGGGTGCAAGCTCTCCCACTGACTCCCCCTTCCTGCGCCGGCCGGATCTGCTGAAATCCATGCTTGGGTTCTGGCATAACCATCCTAGCCTCTCCTTTCTGTTCTCCGGGCTATTCATTGGGCCTTCATCCCAGCATCCACGAATCGACGAGGCGCGGGAGGATTCGATCAACGAACTGGAAATCGCCTTCCGTCAGGTCACCCGTCAGACCCAGACACCGCCATGGCTGGTGGACAGGCTGTTCCGCAACATTCTCTGCGATATGACCGGCAATGGTCATCGCACGGAATTTTGCATCGACAAGATGTACTCTCCGGACTCATCCTCTGGTCGACGTGGTCTGGTCGAGTTTCGCGCCTTTGAAATGCCGCCCCATGCTGAAATGTCCGCTGCCCAGGTGCTGCTGATGCGCTCCGCCATCGCGGCCTTCTGGGAACGCCCTTATGAGCGCCGCATGGTTCGTTGGGGTACTCGCCTGCACGATGAATTCCTGCTGCCGCATTATTGCAAGGCGGATTTCAAGGATTGCCTGGAAGAGTTGGCCGGTTACGGCTTCCCGCTGGACGCCGCATGGTTTGCCCCGCATCTTGAATTCCGCTTCCCCAAACTGGGCGATGTTACGGTGCGGGATATTCAGCTTGAACTCCGTCATGCGCTGGAGCCTTGGCACGTTCTGGGAGAGGAGCAGAATTCTGGCGGCACCGCCCGCTACGTGGACAGCTCCGTCGAGCGCCTGCAGGTAAAGGTGGATGGCTGGGTAGATGAGCGTTATGTGCTAGCCTGTAACGGCGCTGCCATGCCGCTTCAGCGCACTGAGACGCCAGGGCAATATGTCGCGGGCGTGCGGTTCAAGGCTTGGCAGCCATATTCGGCACTACACCCCACCATCGCAGCGCAGACACCTTTAATATTTGACGTATACGACACATGGACGGGCCGTTCCATCGGCGGGATGACGCACCATGTATCGCATCCGGGCGGGCGCGCTTATGAGGATTTTCCGGTGAATTCCAATTCCGCCGAGGCCCGCCGCCGCTCCCGTTTCTGGCCTTTTGGCCACACGCCGGGCCTTAGCGCTCAGCCGTTGCCTGTAGAAGGCCCTGAATATCCCCGCTGCCTAGATCTGCGCCGCCATGCTTAAAAGGGGTGGGCATGAGTTCTGCGTAAGCTCGCGTTGGATGGGTGACACAATCGGCAGCTTAAGAGGGCATGGCTGTAATCAATGAAACGGCGATCTCTCAAGGGGGCATATCTGTTGCAAGCGTAAGCTAAGCCGGTTCGCTAGGCGGCGGAAATACTTCCGTAGTTGACCCATAGGTAATTGAATCCGGAACTATTAAGTTTACTAAATAGATGACTAGCTGTAGAACAAAGTGTGACCATGTCCCTTCGCGCCTTCAATGAGATGTTTCCAGGAAGGAAACGGGCGAGATTGTACCGGATGCTATCCGTCAGCTAGCGCGTTCGATCATGCGGCACGTCATGCGACAGCATCGACGCCCAGACATGCATCATATTTCGATGCGGCTGGACCACCGTGCTGCGTGCTTAGAGCCACCATCCAAGGCGACTCAACAAGATCGTGTCGGCTGGTTGATCAACATGTCTACCATGACCAAGGGGGCCAAGATCGCAGTTCCGCTTCTGGCCTACGAACGGCACGAACAGCGCGGTGGCCGCTTGTGCAATGGCGTGCTCGTCACCGAGGACAGGGAGAACGGCACTCTGTCGTTCGGCGTGGTCTCCGACATCGGTGCAGACTGCGAGGCTAGCCGCGCCGCTTACCAGCCCGAGCGCGAGATCACGGCGCTGGATTTTGGTCTGTCCACGCTGTTCGCCGGGCACGAAGGACAACTTCGCGGCAAGGGCTGGCTCAAGGCGCTTCGCGCTTATGACCAACGCATTACCAGAATTGCTTGTGGGCAGCAGCGGCACACGGTCGCAGGCCGCGTGCCAGCGCGCGATACCGGAAAGCCGTTGCATCTCTTCGTGGCCGGATCAGAGCCGAAGTCGGACGTGTCCTGACCGTCCTCGTCGTCGCCAAGCGGCCTGCTGCCATCGCTCTGGAACGACTGAATTTCCAGAACCCGGCGCTATCGCGGCGGCTGAACCGCATCATCCAGAACTGCGGCCGCTCCATCATTCGAGCCAAATTGTCCGATTTCCATGATCGTTTCGGAATCATCTCGGAAGAGGTGAACCCGGCCTACACGTCGCAGACATGTTCCTGCTGCGGTTACGTGGACAAGCGAAATCGCCCATCACAGAGCGCCTTCCGGTGCAAAGTCCAT
The DNA here is from genome assembly GCF_900129125.1 of Acidocella aminolytica 101 = DSM 11237. Taxonomy (GTDB): domain Bacteria; phylum Pseudomonadota; class Alphaproteobacteria; order Acetobacterales; family Acetobacteraceae; genus Acidocella; species Acidocella aminolytica. Next base: position 176,818 of record NZ_FQVJ01000002.1, read on the forward strand.
ACTTCGGTGCGGAAAAGAGCAAAGTGGTCCGGATGTCAGGTCAGACCAATTCACCAAATCTGGTGCCGATTTCGTTAGCTGGATAGTTCCCTTTGGATCCTTACATCTTAACCTGCCTGATATGCTCAGTAGATGAGTGCTGCTCCCGATACCGGTGCCGAACGCGACGTCTAGCATGACCTATGCGGTAAGGCAGGAAAGACCAGTTTGCGCCTGACCAACGACTGCGAACCGCCTTCCCAACTTTTTCAACAAGTCCGAAAGACGTTTTTGTCGCCAGCGGGCCAGCGTTCATCGCGCCATCTTCCATGTCATCGAGAAGGGGCGGCTAAGGGCTGCCGTTATATTGTCAGACCTGCTGCATTCACCGGGCTGCGGAAGTTGTGGCCGATAGCATACGGTAGATGACCTACGGTTAGGCTTAACTCCATTGAAATCTTCAATGCCTAATAGAACCAGACATTCCGTTGGAGAAAAATGGTGAAGAGCGTTTCCATTAACTTAAAATTTCTCTCCGTACTCGGAGTGTTCGCGGCCTTTACCATAGGTATTGCTATCTACGCGACGGGGCAGCTTGCTCGTACGTCCAGCTCATATACAGCTTTGCTTCGAGGTCATGTTGCTGCGGCTATCGATATGCAGAAAGCCAATCGTCGACTTTCTGACATTCATGCGGGCATAGGGGATATGCTTGGAGCGACATCGGCTACCGAGGACAAGAAATACAGCGATTTCATTGCCCAAAGGCAGGATCAGTTCGGCGCTTTGGTCAATCAAGCCGAGCATCTTGCCCCAGACGTGGCGGATGAAATCGCCGCGGTCGAGGCAGCCGAAACTGACTTGGTTAAAACAACATGTGCCAATGCCATTGCCTTGGCATCAAATCCGAGCGTCTCACGCTCGGTCGCTCAGACAGCCTATTTCTCCGAATGCAGGCCAAAATTTGCAGATGTATCTGAGACCTCTCGAGTGGCAACCCAACATTTGCTGTCGATCATACATTCCACCGACATCAGGCTAAGCAAGGCGGCAGATCATACGATTTTCATGACCTTTGCGATTATCCTTCTAGGCATGGTAGCGGTCCTGACTGGCGGCTTCCTCGCGGTGCAAGCCTGGATAATCAAGCCCCTCAACAAACTGGAAAACACCATGGGAGAGCTGTCGCAAGGCAATCTGACTGTGGATGTGATCGGAACCGACCGCGTAGACGAAATCGGCAGGATGGCCAAAGCGGTTCAGGTATTCAAGGATGCTGGACTGGAAAAGGTTCGGCTCGAGGATGAAGCGGCGGCGGCGCGCCGTGCAAATGAGGAAGAACGTGGCCGCCGGGAAGCAGAACGGGAAAGTGGTGCGAAACAGCTTGCCCTCGTGGTGGAGGCATTGGCTTTGGGTTTAAAGAAGCTAGAGGCAGGAATCCTGACCTTTCGTCTGGATCAGGGTTTCGCTCCGGAATACGAGCGCCTGCGCACCGATTTCAACGCGGCGATGGAGCGCCTGCAGGACACGATGAAGGTAATCGTCGGCGCCACTTCGGTGATCCACTCTGGCACTGGGGAGATCTCGGCAGCGGCAGACGACCTTAGCCGCCGGACCGAGCAGCAGGCGGCTAGCCTTGAGGAGACGGCGGCGGCGCTGGATGAGATCACCGCTACGGTGCGCCAGACGGCGGAAGGGGCAGCACATGCGCGCGAGGTCTTCGGGACGGCGCAGTCTAATGCCAAGACGTCCAGTGCATTGGTGGGCGACGCGGTTGCAGCGATGAGCCGGATCGAGGCGTCGTCGCAACAGATCAGCAGCATCATTGGGGTGATTGACGAGATCGCTTTCCAGACCAACTTGCTGGCGCTGAACGCGGGGGTCGAGGCGGCGCGGGCGGGCGATGCCGGGCGCGGTTTCGCGGTAGTAGCCTCTGAGGTTCGGGCGTTAGCGCAACGCTCGGCGGAGGCGGCGAAGGAGATCAAGGCGTTAATCTCCGCCTCCAGTCAGGAGGTGGGTTCGGGTGTCGATCTTGTGGGGCGGACAGGCAGCGCGCTGGAACAGATCGTCGGGCAGATCAGCGAGATTAACGAAGTAGTAGTGCAGATCGCCAATTCGGCGCAGGAGCAGGCGACGGGGCTGAATCAAGTAAACGCTGCAGTGAACCAGATGGACCAGGTGACGCAACAGAACGCGGCAATGGTCGAACAGAGCACAGCGGCGAGCCACAGTCTGGCGAAGGAGACCGATGAACTGGCGGCGCTGATCGGTCGCTTCGAGATCGGTAAGGAAAGGACATCGGCGCCCGCGGCGCCGCGTAAGCCAGCAGCCCGTAACGTTCCACATGGCTCCATCCGCACCACGCCCCATCCGGTCATGCCACCAAAATCCAAAGCTGGCCGCCCGCTCGAAATTGTCAGCACTGCCGATCATATCAACCGCCCCAGAGGCTAATTATCTTATGTCCGGCTTCCCCTATCTTGTTTGATATGACGCGCTTTGCATCAGATTGATGGTGGGGAAGCTCGCGTGGGTAGTGCGTTATTGCTCTTGCGGGCGGATAACTGCACGTCGACACTGGGTACGTGCAGCGTCATTCCAGGGACATCATGCGCCGTGTCTATGGGCATAGCAAATAAATCACGGTGCACATAAGAGCTTGAATATCCTCGGATTAGTTTGCAGGGTCGGCGTCAGGGCACCACGGCAAAGAACAAAAAAACCGCGAATACAGTCAAATGGATCGCCCCTTGCAGAATGGTGGTACGCCCAGTCTGAACGGTCATCATGCTTAGCAGCAGCGTCAAGGACAGGAGCACGATCTCTTTCGGGTCCAGTCCCAATGTCAGGGGCTGGCCCAGCCAGACGGAAACAGCGGCCACAACCGGTATGGTCAGGCCAATACTGGCAATGACCGAGCCAAATGCGAGATTCAAGCTGGTTTGCAGCTTGTTATGCAGCGCCGCCCGTACCGCCGCCAGACTTTCCGGCAGCAGCACAAAACCGGCGATCACCAACCCAACCACCGATTTTGGTGCGCCGGATTGATCGACAAGTGCCTCAATCGTCGGGGAAAGAGACTTCGCCAGCGCCACCACGGCCACCAGGCAAACCAGCAATATCCCTAGGGATATCAACGTCTTGTTTGTAGGCGGCGGTGCGTGGTGGGCCTCCGGCCCGCCGGTTTCCGGCAAAAAGTAATCCCGGTGCCGTACGGTCTGCACAAAGACAAAGATGCAATACAGCACCAAAGACACCACGCCGACAAATACAAGTTGCCGTGTATTGAAGGTCGGCCCGGGAGCGGCCGTGAAATCAGGCAGGACCAGGGTCAGCACGGAAAGCGCCATCATTACAGCCAAGGCTCCGGTCGCGCCCCGGATATTCAGTCCTTGCTCCATGTGCCGTCCGGCGCCCACAGCCACGCACAGCCCCACCACGCCGGTACAGACAATCATCACCGCAGAGAAAATAGTGTCACGCGCCACTGACAGATTCTGGTTGCCGTCGGAAACCAGCACGGAGACGATCAGCGCCACCTCGATCACCGTTACCGCGACGGCCAGAACCAGCGTACCAAAAGGCTCGCCCACCTTGTGCGCGACAATCTCGGCATAATGAACCGCGGAAAAAACCGTGCCGCCTAAGGCAAAAACCAGAAGCAGAAGGGCGGCGCCGTTGAAATGCAGGGCCGAATTAGCGCCCAACAGTAGCCAAGCGATGACGGGGAAGCACAGACTCCACCAAGGAAAAACTTTCACGAATGCGGCTCCGCTTATTGATACCCTTTCGAAACCCGAGACCGGGCCACAGGTCAACAGCGGTATGAAAGAACCTGCCAGCAAGACGCAAATTTCAGCTTGTCCAGACTTTTGCGACTTGCTCCACACACATATCCACAAGGTTATCAAGGTCTCTGTGGATAAAATGGCGCTTGGGAGATTGGCGTGGAGGCTGTGTCAGGCTACAGCCCACATTCACTATGGTTTCCGAACTTCCCCCCATGCGCCGCCTCACAGAACTTCGCCTACCCATCAACCATACGGACACGGAGCTGAAAGCCGCCATCGCCGCCGGGTTTGGCGTGCCAGAGGCCGCCATTCTCTCTTGGCATGTGCATCGCCGTGCCTGGGATGCGCGCAAAAAATCGCAGATCATACTGGTTTACACCATCGACGCGGCACTGGCGGCCGAGACCGGCAAAGGCGAACCCACTCCGGACATGGGCTATAAATTCCCGGCTACCACCACTCACCGCCTGGAAAAACGCCCGATTATCATCGGTACCGGGCCTTGCGGCATTCTGGCGGCTCTTATCCTGGCCGAGGCCGGCTTCTGCCCGCTGATCCTGGAGCGCGGCAAGGTGGTGCGTGAACGTACTAAGGACACCTGGGGTCTTTGGCGCAGGGGCGAGTTGAACCCCACCTCCAACGTGCAGTTTGGCGAAGGCGGCGCCGGAACCTTCTCTGACGGCAAGCTGTACTCCCAGATCAAAGACACGCGCTTTTTGAGCCGCAAGGTGCTGGAGGAGTTTGTCCAAGCCGGTGCGCCGGAGGAAATTCTCTACATCGCCAAGCCCCATATCGGCACGTTCCGGTTGGTTTCCATGGTTGAATCGATCCGCGAGAAAGTCACGTCTCTGGGCGGTGAATACCGCTTCGGCTGCCGAGTAGATGATTTCGACATCCAGAACGGCCAGATCAACGCCGTGATCCTAGATAATGGCGAGCGGATTGAAACCAACCACGTTATTCTTGCCATCGGCCATTCTGCGCGGGATACGTTCTTCCGTCTGCATGAGCGTGGCGTGTTCATGGAAGCCAAACCCTTCTCGGTCGGGTTCCGCATTGAACACCCGCAAGGCATGATCGACAAATACCGCTTTGGCGCTTTTGCGGGTCACCCCATTCTGGGCGCGGCTGATTACAAGCTGGTTCACCACGCTAAAAATGGTCGTTCCGTTTATAGTTTCTGCATGTGCCCTGGAGGAACGGTGGTGGCCGCCACCTCTGAGCCCGAACGCGTTGTGACCAACGGGATGAGCCAATATTCCCGGGCCGAGCGCAATGCCAATGCGGGGATTGTCGTCGGCATTACCCCTGACGATTATCCTGGCCACGTCCTGGCGGGGGTAGAGTTTCAGCGCCGGTGGGAGAGTGCCGCTTTCGTTGCCGGAGGGGGCGGGTACAAAGCCCCAGGCCAGCTTGTTGGTGATTTTATTACGGGCCAGCCCTCAAAGGCGCTTGGAGAGGTTCTGCCTTCTTATAAGCCTGGCGTACATCTGACGGATCTGGCGCCCACATTGCCCGATTACGCCATCGTCGCCATCCGCGAGGCGCTGCCCGCCTTTGGCAAACAGATCAATGGCTTTGACAGGCCGGATGCAATGCTGACCGGAGTGGAAACCCGGACCTCTTCCCCAGTACGCATTACTCGAGGCAAGGATTTCTGTTCTCTCAACGTCAAAGGGCTTTACCCCGCTGGCGAAGGGGCTGGGTATGCAGGGGGTATTCTCTCGGCCGGTGTGGATGGGATCAAGGTTGCCGAAGCGGTCTCGAAAAGCCTGATCGGCCAGGGATAAATCCGCTCGAGCGCTCCCAAAAGCCAGCTTAAAGCCGTTTTAAGAACTGTCATAGAGTATGAAGGTTGAATACGCTTGCTTGTTGCGTGTCTTTCAACAGCATCTCTGTGTAAAGATTGGGTTCTTAAGCCTTCTTCTGTAACTCTATAGAGTTTAAGAAAAATTTTGCTTAAGTATATTTCCTATCTTACAACTATAATATAGATGTTTATGGTAAATTCGCCCGGCCGAGGAGTAGATTCATGCTGTCCCAGAAGTGCAAATACGCCCTGCAGGCGTTAATGGTCCTCGCCAGGGAGAATTCCGACCAGCTTTTGTTAGTGTCTGAGATCGCGGAGCGCGAAAACCTGCCCAAAAAATTCTTGGAAGCAATTTTGCTCGAGTTGAACCGGAACGGCTTAGTGCGCTCTCGCCGTGGCCGGGGAGGCGGATATGCATTGGCTAAGCCGGCCGATTTGATTACGTTTGGCCAGGTTATCCGAATTATGGACGGCGCTTTGGCCCCTCTGGCCTGTGTTTCAGTGAATTATTATCGCCGCTGCGATGAATGCCGGGACGAGCAAGCATGTGAGATCAGGCGCGTTATGCGCCGTGTCCGGGACGCGATTGCCAATGAGCTGGATGGAACCTCGCTCGCCAAAGCCTTGGCAGATGGTAAGTTGCCTGCCGAGATATCCGCCTGAGTTCATCCGCCGGTGAGTTGCAAAACGGTGTAAGGATGCGGCTCTTCTGGACTGGCGAGGCTGAACACACCGCGTCGGACCACATAAGCCCGTCCGGGTCCATGTGCCTGGGCTTCAATCTCAACCACGGGAAAATTTCCGGTAAAGCCTTTGTGGATGCTGCCGGGATCGTGGGCCAGTTGCAGGGCGCGCCGCACCAGCGGACTGGCCAATGCTGGATCCGGGTCGTCGGTCTGGTAAAGGCTCATGTAAGGTAGCATGGTTTTCAGCAGAGACGGCGTCATGCCCAGGACGTCCTGCAATTCTGCAAGATCAGAAAATGGCGCGCCTGGCGGCGCAAAACGCAGCCCTGCTTGGCGATAGAGCTGTTGACGAGCGGCTTCCGCTTGCGGGGTTAAAGGCGGGGTGCGCCAGTCTATGATTGCGGCGGCCAGCTTTTGCGCTTTTGTCTCACTGGCGCCGCAGGCTTGAATAAATCCGGCTAGCAGATTGGTGGAAGCCTCGTTGGGATTGATCAGCCCGCCAAGTGTTTGCACGCGCACCCGCAGGTTATCGGGAAGCTCATGCCATTGCCCATCCGGCGACCAATGGGCAGGGCCGTTGGCCAGAGAATGAAACAGTGCCTCGTTAATGGCGCCATCCGCGCGGGCACGGGCCATGGCGGCGTTACGTATATTCGCGGCCAGCGCGACTGCGCTGCGGCCATTGGCCAGCAAACTGGTTAGAATCAATGCCAGCAGAACCATGCTCCACAGCACGATGAGCAATGCAAACCCTCGTTCGCGCGGCGGGCTCATTTGGTCAGGTCTGCCCGTACCTTCTGGTTGGGGTCGGCCGAGCCAGTGAAAGGCTGGCTTTGCAGAGCGCCGGGCACCAGCGCGGCATTGGGAAGCTGTTGCTCCATGTCCTGTGTCAGATCCAGAGCCTGTTGCTGATTACGCACAACATGCGGGGTAATCAGAACCAGCAATTCCTCTCGCACACGTTTATTGGTCTGGGTGCCAAACAGCGCGCCCAGCACGGGCACGTTCTTAATCCATGGCAGACCTTCATTTTTGTTCGAATCATTGTCCGAGATCAGCCCGGCGAGACCGATTGTCTGTCCGTCCTGAATGGCAACGCGAGATGTCACCGTACGTTCGGTGAAGGTTGGCGAGTCGATGCCTGTGGTCGTCAAGGTTGGCGACACGCCGCTGACCTCTTGGCTGATATCCATGGTCACCAGCCCGTCACCGCCGATATGCGGTGTGACCTTCATGATCACGCCTGTGTCGCGGTAGTTGATGGACTGGATCACATCAGAGGTGGAGGTGACGGTGCTCTGTGAGGTTTGCGTGAGATAAGGCACGCTGTCGCCCACTTTGAGGCTCGCGGTCTGCCCGTCCAGAACCATGAGCTCCGGCGATGAAAGCACCCGCACCTTGGTTACAGCCTCCAGTGCCGAGAGCGCCAACGGGGCAGCGTCGCTGCCATGGCCGGAGAGAACAAAGCCGGGAAAGCTGGTTGATAACGCCGATGTGGTGGATTCACTAAGGACCGCGTTGATACCGCCGGATTTGAAAAAGAACTGAGTGCCGTATTGAAGCTGCCCGGTCAGATCAACTTCGGCGATGGTGGCGTCGATCTGTACTTGCAGGGGCTGAATGTCGATCTTGCTCAACATGCCCGCGATCTGGTCATCCTCCTGAGCGGTGGCATAAACCATCACGGCGTTGTTCTGCGTATCGGGAATAATCCGCATCTGGTCTGTATTCGTGCTAGTTGAATTGGACGTGAGCGGCCCCAACAGTGCGCTGGCGCTGCCGGTATTGGCGCTGTTGGGGGGGCTTGATTCGCTTCCGCCTCCCGTGCCGCCTGAAATGCTGGTGCTGCTGCTTTCGGCACTGCTGGTGCTTGTAGGAGGGGTGGTGTTGCTGTTGTTGCCCATCATGTCGGAGACGGTTTGCTTCGCGGCTGCGGTGGGTTGTGCGGTTACGTTGTCCGGCGTGAAGGCTTGTTGCAGCAGATAGGCAGCATCGTTGGCGCGGCTATTGCGAAGATAGAACACATGCCAGCTTCGCACCGTTTCCATCTGCACCTTGTTGATCACGGCGTAAATTCGGGCGGCATCATTCAGATAGTTATTTGATTTCGCGATAACCAGCACCGCGCTTATGCGATCTAGGGGCACCACCGAGACCGCCGCTGCCCCTTTGCTGCCAGCCTGTTTGCCCAAAGCAGTTGTGAAAGCTGAGGCGAATTCCTTGGCATCGCCGCTGGAAACGGGAAACAGCTCATAAGATTGTCCGGCCAAGGCATCGACGTCAAACGCGGAGACAAGTCCTGCCAGCGCTGCCCGAGTTTCCGGGTCGCCCTGGATCACGATGGCGTTGCTGTTAGGGTCTGCCGCCAGCTTTCCGCCTTTGGCGACATAAGGCTGCAATACGGCGGCAAGCTGGGTGGCGCTGGCATAGCGCAGATGGATCACCTGTGTTTGTGCCGCTGCGCCGCCACTATCTGAGGCGGGCATGACGCGATAGAGGCCGTCTGTATGCACCAGCACCGCATTGTTCTGGGCCAGCAGCGTCTGCAGGGTGGGCAAGACTTGGTTGAGAGTGAGTGGTGTTACGGTGTGCAGGGTTACCGTACCTGAAACACCCGGATCGATTGTGTAATTGACATGCAGGATATTCCCTAGAATTTCCGCGACGACGGTGCGTATGTCTGTGTCGGCAAAGTTGAAACTAATATTGCCTTGCCCGTTGGTTTGGGCTGTTCCCGGGTTGGTTGAAGTGCCGGTGGCGAGTGCGCCGTAGGAGGCCGCCGGACTTGGGGGTGCGCTTTGTCCGGCGACGGGGCCGCTGACGCGAGGTGCGGAGGACGTGCTGCCCTTGGCCGATAACGGGGCGGGTGTCAGCGGCGCGCCCGTTAATGCAACCGGCGGTGGCGCGCTGTGGCAGGAGGCCAGAACGAGCAGGCCGAACAAACAGGGAAGCTGGGTTTTACGCATTGTCACTCATTGTCGTAAGGGCCGGCGGTGGTAGTGGACTCTTCCGGCTGGCCGGTTTTGGGCGAAACAAGTATGGTTGGCATAGCCGACGCTACGGGGGCCTTCGTGCGTTCAATAAATTGCGGGCGTATCCTGATAGGGCCGTTGGCTGTCAACAGCACGACGCTGTCGGCGTTAATGCTCTTGACCTTGTCGCCGTTCACGGTTCCTCCCATCTCCACCACCAAGGGCTTCTGCCCTACTATGGCGAAAATGGCGCTGGTGATGCCCTGACCGATGATGATGGCGGACAAACGGGGCAGGCCATCGCCGCCCGCGTCATCACTGGCTGTGGGGCGTCGGTTTGGGTTGAACAAGGGCCGGGCCAGAATGGTTTGCGTCCAGCCTGAAATGTTTGCCTCTGCCAACTGGGCGCTTTTTCCTGGCAAGGCCGGACTGATGGAATGAGGGGACGTAGCGTTACCCGGTAACAGCTCAATCAGCAGAAGTAAGGCAAGGCCCCCAGCCAGCACTGGGAGCGGTTTGAGCCGGGTTATCCAGCTGGGCAGTTTTTGGCGGGGATTAGGCAAACGAAGTTTCATGCGCCACCTGCGGCCCGGAAGGCGCTGACGGTGAAGCTGGCCTGCACGGGGGGCGCATTATCTGTGCTTTGCGGTCCAGCATTGCTGAGATTCAAGCCGTCTACGACCATGCGCGGGTTGGATATTTCTATAGCCGCCAGGAGTTTGATCAGTGCGGGCCAGCTCGCCGTCAGGCTAACTTCCAGCCCGATCTTGCGCAGCCCCCCTTGGGCCACAACAGGTGCCAGGGAGGTGCTGTCCAGGCTGGCGCCAGATTTGGTGGCTAGGTCCTGCAATGCGGATTGCAAATTGGCACCGGCAATGGCGTCGCTGCCGCCTTGCAGAAGCAAGGTTGTACTTTCATCCTCGGGCTTTTGAGTGGAGACGGCTCTGCGAAGGGCTGGAATTTCCTGTGCCAGCGCTGCCATGTGCGCGGCCAGGGCGCGTTGCTGGGCCAAATATTCCGCGCGTTGCTGATACCATCCCAGAAGCGGACTGAATACGGCGAGCCAAAGCAACAAAAGTCCAGCCAGGGCGACGCCCAAAGCCAGAATTTGGCCGCGTCGCCCATCAGGTAATGAAAGCGGTGCGAGGGTCATTCTGTGACCTCGGCGCGTATGGAGAACAAATCGGCCCTGCCATCGTTGGTTCTGGTAACGGGGGCTGTAAAGCTGGGGTTTCGCAACTTTGGAACAGCTGAAAGCAGGGCGATCAGCTTTGCGGCGTTGGCGGATTGGCCATCCATTGTGAGGATACCTGATTTCAAGGATAGATCTGCCAACCAAGTGTCGTCCGGCAGGGCCTTGGTGAGTGCGGCTAATATCTGCAAGGCGTCGCCTTGGCGGCGAGCGGCTTCAATGGCTGCGCGCCCCGATGCCGTTGCGGCGAGCTGGGCGCGCAGCTTTTCAGCTATATGAGCGGCTGGAGCGCGGGCTGCGACCAGGGATGCGGCCTCCTGCAATGCGAACTGCTGACGGATAAAGGGCAGCGCCAGACATGTAGCACCCAGCCCAATGCAGGCGGCGGCAAGTATGGCTTGGCGGCGCGGGCGCGAGGTACTTATATTAAGCGGGATCCGTCCATCTTTATGCTCGATCCAGCCTGGGGTAAGCTTTTGCGATGCCAGCCAGGTGAGTGTGGGAGCCAGATTGGCGCGCGGTACGATGGCGAGCCGCAGATGCAATTTGTTTTGTTTTCGATCCTGAAATTGCGAGGATAAACCCCAGAAAAGTTCATCGGCTGAAAAGGGGGTCAGTTGGTCCATCTCGAACTGCAAAATGGTTCGTACATCGCGTGAGGCGGTGAGGGGCAGGGTGATGTCGCGGCTTAGCAGCAGGTTTTGGGGCAGGCGCAGAAAGACCGGCAGGGCAGGCGGTGCCGAGCGGCGTTGCGGGGCTTGCAGACCGCTCAAGTGGTGTTCCTGCCCCTTTTGGCGCAGCAACAGGGCACCGCTGGGGGGCGGACCTGGCTCGTCGATTTTGATAATCAAGGCGTCAGGCGCCTGCGCGGGACCTAATATGTTAGCGGCCAGGGGGCGCATCTGGCTGAGCCACCATGAGAGAAATTCAGCCAGCATCAGCTTCGTGCCCGGCAAGGCCATGACAAATTCATGGCAGGCTGGTTAAGTATTTCTTCAGGACTTGAACAATGAAGCTTTGGCGTCATTTCGTCGCCCTAATTTTTGTGGGCTGCGGGTGCCGCAACCAGGTCCGGCCAAAAACGGTTGGCCAGCGTCAGGTGCAACCGAACAAGCAATGGCAGGTTTGTTCCGGACCAACCATCTTCCCAGACAGGGGCTGAACCGGGCGAAGCATGCAGGTAGCTGAATCGCACCCCTTTCACGTTAGTGGCCAGAATGTCAGTTTCGGGCTCTGGGGCGGGACTAAGCGGTAAGCCTGCCGGATGCGGCGCGTAACGTAAAACCAGCAGACCGCCGGGGGCGAGTTGCAGGGCGACATCCTGCAATCCGCCGACCGGACCCGCGCCCTGCGGCAGGCGGGTAGTGAAGGCCAGGGAAAACGGCCCGCCTTTCATGCTGTCGGGCTGGGCTTGTTCGATCATCCGTCGGAGTGCCATATCCATTGCGGCCAGCGTTTCGGGGACCTGAATGGCACGTTGTCCCGTGGCTAGAGCCGTGAAACCATAACGGAAAGCCTGGGCTATTCCGGCCATGACCAGACCGAACACCACTAGGGCCACCAGCATCTCCAGCAGCGTGAAACCAGCCTCACCGCGTTTCATGCGTTGGGGCCAAGGCGTTTGGTGGAGAGCGTGACGGCGCGGTTGCCGAAACGCTCAGTGACCTGCAGATTGTATAACGTCAGCGTGCCGACGCTGGGACCAGGGGAAATGCGGATTTGCCAGTGAAACCCGCTGCCATCATTGCCGCTAAGATGTTCGGGCTGCAATTTTGTCAGCGGGCCAAGAGCCGCGAGATGCGACTGCGCACGGACCACGGCTTCCTGATAACGGGCGGCGGTGAGGCCCTCGCCCACGCCGGAAAAGCCGGCTTTGTAGAGCACGAGGCAAGCCAGCGCGGCGATGATGAAGGCGACCATCACTTCCAGCAAGGTGAAGCCTGATTCAGCCTGCATGGATACTCACGCGCCCGGTTAGCCAATCGGCGCGGATCTGGCTGCTCATGCCTGGAGCTGAAAGCAGGACGGTGCCGCCGCTGGAACTGCCATCTGGCTCAAAAACCAGTCCGGTTTTGGGTAGCTGGGCCGAGACGCTGAGCCAACTGGGTAAAGTGGGGAGGGCGAAACGCACAGGCTGGCCTGTGGCTATGGCGAGGCCGCGGTCTTGGCGCATGATGGCGGCGACATGCTGTGCCGCGCGGTCAGCCTCCAGCTTGCGGCTGTGGGGCTGGGCGTAATAGGTGATGAGCAGCATGGCGAGGCCCATGACCGCGATGGTGATGAGCATTTCCAGCAGCGTGAAGCCATATGTGGCTTTACTGGGCGGCGTCATTGAGACTGAGCATGGCGAGCAGCAAAGACGAGACGATTCCCGCTACCGTCGCGCCCATGAAGATGGTGATGGCCGGGACCAGCAGAGCCACCAGTCTTTGCAAAGCAAGGCGGGTGCGTTCCTCAAACATATCAGCGGCGCGCAGAGAAAGCGGGCCGAGCTGCGCGGTTTCCTCACCCAGTTTGAGAAGATGAATGAGGCGGCTTGGAAAAATGCCCGTTGCCCCTAGTGCGCGGGACATGCCGTGGCCGCCTTTTGCGCTTTCTGCGGCGGTGCCCAGCGCTTTTTGCGCTGCTTTGTTGCCCAGAACCTCCTGCACGATGGCAAGGGCGGGCAGCAGCGCGACACCATTGATGAGCAACATGCCGAGCGTACGGGAGAGGCGGGCGGCCAAAATTTCCTGCGCGATGGGGCCGGTGAGCGGCAAGCGCAGCATCAGCCTGTCCCAAACCAGTCGGATTTCAGGCCGGGTGAGAGCCTGACGCAGCCCCAGCCCGAGCGCTGCCATGGCCAGCAAGCCGTAGAGGCCATAAGCGGAGACGGCGTTGCCCATTCCTAGAAGAAATGCCGTGGAGGCGGGCAGTGCGAGGCCGTTCTCCGCGAACAAAGGTACGAATTGCGGCAGCACCTGAGTGAGAAGCAGCACAATGGATCCGATAGCGGCGAGCAGCAGAATGGCCGGATAGATCATGGCGGATTGCACGGCGGCGGTGAGGCTGCGTTGGCGCTCCAATAGCCCGGCCAAGCGTTCCAGCGTACCCGCCAGATCTCCCCCGGCTTCGCCCGCGCGGACGAGCCCGATATAGAGGCGCGGGAAACTCTTAGGATCGCGCTGTAAAGCCTTGGCCAGGGGCATGCCGTCCCGTACCGAATCGCGGACTCGACCAAGCACGGCGCCTATGCGTTTATTGGGGGCTTCCTCTGCCATTAGCCGCAGGGCGCGGTCTATATCTTGTCCGGCTGTGAGAAGGCTGGCGAGTTCGCGCGTGGCCTCGGTTAGTTCTCCGCGCCGCAAGGAGGTGCCGCCGAGTTCCAGAGCGAGGAGTCCGCCGCTGCGCCCGACCGGGCTAATGCCAAGCACCATGGCGCCACGCTTTTGCAGTTGTGTTGCGAGGTCGGCGGCGCTGGGGGCGTCTTGACGGCCTCTTTGTACAGTGCCGTCCGGCTCTAGGGCGCGGTAAGTGAAGAGGGGCATTAGTCGTCCGCCCGCACGGCGCGGAGAATCTCTTCAACCGTGGTGTCGCCGCGCGCCACAGCCTCCATGCCCGTGATCAGCATGGTTTTCATCTCTGCCTGAATGGCGGCGCGCTCGATGGCACTTTGATCAGCCTTGGCGAAGAGCAGACGTTCGATTTCGGCATCTGGCGTAAGAAATTCTGCAATGGCCTGACGGCCGCGATAGCCTGTGTTGCGGCAGGCGGGGCATCCATGAGGGCGGAAAATAGTATCCGCTTTGATGTTGTAGCGTGTACGGAATTCTGCTGGCGTTTCCATGGGGGTTTTGCAATCCTCGCACAGCCGCCGGACCAGGCGTTGCGCCAGAATGCCGCGCAACACGGCGGCGATGAGGTAATCCTCCATCCCCATATCGCGCAAGCGGGTGATGGCGGCGGCGGCGGAGTTGGTGTGCAAGGTGGAAAGCACGAGATGACCCGTGAGCGCCGCGCGCGCGGCGATTTCCGCTGTTTCAAGATCGCGGATTTCGCCCACCATGATGATGTTGGGATCAAGCCGGACGATGGACCGTAGCAAGGTTGCGAAATCCAGCCCGATTTGGGGTTTTACCTGGATCTGGTTGATGCCGGGGAGCTGATATTCGATCGGGTCCTCGACCGTGATGATCTTAGTTTCCTCCGCGTTGAGGGAGAGCAGGGCGGTGTAGAGTGTGGTTGTTTTGCCCGAACCTGTGGGGCCAGTGACGAGCAGGATGCCGTTGGGCGCGGCGAGAGCGGTCCGCAGGCGAGTGATCACCTGTTCATCGTGGCCTTGGGCCGCGAAATCGAAAGTTACCGAGGAGCGGTCCAGAATGCGCATCACGACGATCTCGCCATGCAGGCTGGGGGCAGTGGCAATGCGGAACACAACCTCTTGCCCGCGTACGGCGATGCGGATGCGGCCATCCTGCGGCAGGCGGCGTTCGGCGATATCCAGCTTGGCGAGAATCTTGAGGCGCGAGATGATGGCGGGGGCGAGCCGCGCGGGCTGGGTTTCAGCATCCTGCAAGTCGCCGTCATAGCGGTAGCGGATGCGGACACGGTCCTCGAACGGTTCGACGTGAATGTCGGAGGCCATACTTTCCACCGCGCGGCCAATGATCTGGTTGACGAGGCGGATAACTGGTGCTTCGCTGGCCATGTCCTTGAGCCGCTCAGTGTCGTCTTCTACTGTTATGTCAGCGTCTTGGGGGGAGTTATCCCGTTCTTCCTCCGGGTAGAGACGGGTGAGGGCCGCTTCTAGTTCGATCGGAGTGGCGACTTCCCGGTTGATTCTGGCACCACAAGCAAGTCCAATGGCGCAGGCAGCAAATTCATCCTGCGGATTGGCCATTGCCAATGAAAGGGTTGTGGCACCGTCAGGTGAGGTTTCTAGCGCCACTGGCAGGCAGCGCGCGGCGCGGAGAAAGCGCGAGCGCAAACGCTCCGGCAATAAGGGCGAATCAGGATAACGCTCCGGACCGGCCAGAGGCAGATTAAGGACGCGGCTCCAGCTTTCTGCCAAGACGCGCTCAGATACAAGTCCGAGTTGAACGAGTGCTTGCGCCGGGCTTATTCGAGCTTCCCGAGCAACGGCGCGAGCCCGTTCGAGAGCCATCGAATCACAGGCGCCTTCGGCGGCAAGAAAGTTAAGTATAGATTCGGTGGAAGAGGCGGAATGGCTGGCGGGAACGTCCATGCCCGCTTCTTTCAGGTGCGTCCCGGCGAACTGCAAGTGACAGTATCGTGTCAGCTCTTGCTAAAGCTCGCTCATGTTACGGTCTTTTGCATAAAGTTGTAGAACGTTAAGAAATCACAATTGCGTCACACGCAAACGCCGCTCAATCGATTACGAGGCGTCGCGTTTTTTAAACGCTCCAAAAGAATCAAACAGGTGAAAGTCATGAATTTACGCCGATCCCTTATGTGCGCGTCGTTCTGCGTATCATCAGTATTTTCTGCTATTGCCCCAGCCGTTGCCGCAACCGATGTGAACGGTGCGAAGGCGCCGCGGAATATTGAGCGGGCTGCTGAATATACTGATCACTTGCATACAGCGACGCCAATTAAACATGTCGTCGTGATCTATCAGGAGAATGTCTCCTTTGATCATTATTTCGCTACCTATCCGCATGCCACGAATCCGGCTGGGGAGCCTGCCTTTAATCCTCGTCCGCGCCCAATCAGCATTGGCGGTAACATTAAAGAAAATGCGGTTAATAACTTATCTAACAACAATCTGCTGACCAATAACCCGAACAAGACCAACACAGCCAACGGCACGAACGCAGCTGACCCGTTCCGTCTTGATCGTACCCAAGCCGCCACGGCTGACCAAAACCATGGCTATCAGGCCGAGCAGCAGGCGTTTGACGGCGGCAAGATGGATCTGTTCCCCGAATATACGGGTGCGGGCACTTCCGGCGGCGTTGGCGCGTTTGGCACCAAGGGCCAGGTTATGGGCTATTTTGATGGCAATATCGTTACCGCCCTTTGGCACTATGCGCAGTATTACGCGATGAGCGATAATGCGTATACCGATACCTATGGCCCCTCCACCCCTGGGGCTCTGGAAGCGGTTTCCGGCCAGACCAATGGTGTGGTGCCGGTGCTTGGCTCGTCCACTGGTGAAGTGTCCGACGGCCAGGGCGGCTACACGCTGGATGGTGACGTGGATCCTGCTTATGATGTGTGTTCCAGCACCACCAGAACCGTGAAGATGACCGGCGATAATATCGGCGATCTGCTGAATGCCTCCAAGATTACCTGGGGCGGCTTCATGGGCGGGTTCAATCTGGACCAGACTAACGCCAATGGTACCACCGGGTGTGGGCGCTCCACCGTATCCACCACGGTGAACCAGACGGTTACGGATTACATTCCGCACCATAACTGGTTCCAGTATTACGCTTCTACAGCCAACTATACCCATGCCCGTCCGGCGCGGGCCGGTGATATCGGCTTCTCCTTCCAGCCGAACGGGGCTGCTGACCCGGCGAACCATGAATACGGCCTGCGGGATTTTGAAACCGCTCTGCGTATGAACATGATTCCGGCTGTATCTTACATCAAGATGCCCGCTTATCAGGATGAACATGCGGGCTATTCCGATCCGCTCGACGCACAGACCGGCATCGTGGAGCTGGTTAATAAAATCATGAAGTCGCCTGAGTGGAAGTCGACTGCCATCATCATCTCTTACGATGACTCCGACGGTTGGTATGACCATGCCTTCGTAACACCGACCACTTCCTCCTACGGATCGCTGGATGAGCTGAACGGCGCCAATGTTTGCGGTTCCGGTACTGAGCCGAACGGTCTGTCTGGCAAGCCCGTGCATGGCCGTTGTGGCCCTGGCACGCGCATTCCGTTCCTGGTGATTTCGCCTTATGCCCGTCAGGATTTTGTGTCTCATACGCTGATCTCCCAGGCGTCCATCGTGAAATTCATCGAGGATAACTGGCTGCATGGCGAGCGTCTTGGCGGCGGTTCCTTCGATGCCGACGCTGGATCGATTATGGATATGTTTAATTTCTCGTCTCACCGTCCGTCTGAGGATCGTCTAATCCTGAGTGCCAGCACGGGTGAGATTGTTGGTCAGGCTTGGGGGCATCATGGCGATGACAACCATCACGGCCACGATCACCATCACGACCACGATGACTTCCAGTTCTAAAATCTAAGCCCAAGGTTATACACAGCCGCCATGCGTATCTTTACAAGTCTCGTTCTCGTTTTGACGCTTGGCGTCTGTGCTGCGGGGGTGTGGGTTCTGCGAGGCCCCATTCCCGTGTCGTACTGGCTTTCCAACCCTGCGGCGAGCTTTCAGCTTGCCCAGGGCGAAAACCCCAATCCCATTCAGCTTGTTCGCCCTGTTCCGCCAACACAGCTTTCAGCCATGGCGGAACTAGGGGAAAAGGTTTTTTACGACCCAAGCCTGTCTGGTTCCGGAAAGCTTTCATGTTCGTCTTGTCACGATCCGGCGAAACATTATGGTCCGCCGACCGCCAGCCCGGTTGCTTATGGCGGCCCAGATCTGAAAAGCCCTGGCGTGCGGGCCGTGCCATCTCTGGCGTATCTGAATTTTCAGCGTAATTTTTATATCGGCCCCGAGCCGCCGGGTGATTTCGATGTAATGCCCACATTACCGCAGGTGGCAAAAGCTGCAATACACTCTACCCGGATTGCCAAAACCGCGCATGATACAGCGCAGAGTGTCTCTAATTTTGTGCCTGCGGGTGGTTTGTTCTGGGATGGCCGTGCCAATACCTTGCAACAGCAGGCGATGGGGCCGCTCACTAGCCCGTTTGAAATGGATGGCGGCACGATTCAAGCCGTTGCCGCCAAGCTGCAGGCCGCGCCTTATGCGGATATGTTCAAGAAACTTTTCGGAAATGGCATTTTTAGTGACCCTCAGCTTACGGTATCGGAAGCCATGTTCGCGGTAGCGCGTTATCAGATTGAGAATCAAGACTTTCATCCGTTCACGAGCAAGTATGACTATTGGCTGGAAGGCAAAGCCAGGATGACGTGGGCGGAGATGCGCGGCTATATGCTGTTCAATAATCCTAAGAAGGGAGATTGCGGAGCCTGCCATCTGGACCAGCCGACGCCTGATCACCGGCCGCCATTATTTACGGATACGCAGTATGAGGCCCTGGGCGTGCCGCGGAATCCGCATATTCCGGCCAACAAGAACCCGAATTATTACGACATGGGCCTATGCGGACCGTACCGCACAGATTTGAAGAATCAGACGCAATATTGCGGGATGTTCCTAACGCCGACGCTACGGAATGTGGCCACGCGCGATGTATTCTTCCATAACGGATATTATCATAACCTTCATGATGTCGTGGAGTTTTACAATCTTCGTGATGTGGAGCCGGGTAAGATTTACCCGACCGGGCCGAATGGCAAGGTGGAGAAATTTAATGATCTGCCACACAAATATTGGGGAAATATCGACCATACCGACCCACCTTTGAACAGGAAGCTGGGGGAAAAGCCTGCGCTGACGAGCCAGGAAGTTAATGATATCGTAGCGTTTCTGAAAACTCTCACCGATGGCTATAAGCAGAAAGGCGGATGAGATAGAGGCGCCATGACATGATAGCGCCGCCCGGCTGGATAATACTGCCGATATCGCTTGTTATCGGCAGTTTTCTTGGGGTTGTGATCAACCGTTTGCCTGTGGGAAAAACGCTGGTAATTTCGCGGTCACGATGCGAAAGCTGTGGACATGCGCTGAGCGCCCGTGAGTTGATCCCGCTACTGAGCTTTGTTTTTCAACGCGGCCGATGCTTTCATTGTACAGCGTGGATCGGCTGGTTTCATCCCGCTATCGAGTTGGCTTCGCTTCTTGTGGCGCTGATGGTGTTCTGGGTTATGCCGGAGGGGTGGGGGATATGGGTTTATGCCGCGCTTGGCTGGGCATTGCTGGCCGCCGCCTGGATTGACGCCCGGCATTACTGGCTGCCTGATGTGATAACGCTGCCCTTATTGCTTGCAGGGTTGGTGGTTACGTGGCTCAATGCGCCTTGGGCAATATATGATCACGCGTTGGCGGTGGGCATTGGCTATGCCGCATTTAGGTTGCTGGATTTGCTTTATCTGCGGCTGCGCGGCCGCCATGGGCTGGGGCAAGGTGATGCAAAGCTGCTGGCCGCCGCTGGCGCATGGGTGGGGCTGTCGGCATTGCCAGGTATTTTGCTTATGGCCGGGCTTTTAGGGATAGCGGTTGCCCTGCCAGTTGCGCTGTGGCGCGGGCAGGGGCGACAGACCATGATTCCATTTGGTCCGGCATTGGCGGTTGGCTTTTTTGGAGCGGTGCTGCTGGCGAATTTAAGCCACTAAGTCGCGTGGAAAATCGGAGAAATTTGTACGCCTTAAGATTCCTCCTTAAAGTTTAGTAAAGGCAGACGTTATAACTTTTCCGTTCCGATGACCGTCACCAAGCAAGCGAATATCTTTTACATCTAGAATTTAGTTCGTGAAAAGCTCGCATAATGTAGGGCCCTAGGGCGTAAATCATCCTTATGTACCGTATTGGCTGGTCCAATGGTGCCGTCGGGGCAAGCGGTGCAAAAGCGCAGTATAGCGCCAGCGCAGCAAAAGGGGGGCACATCGCTGGCGGATGCGCGTCAAGGAGGATGGGTCGGGTAGCATGCCATAACCAACCAGCAGATCTGGCCGTCAATCGACGGATTTGGGTTATCTCCCTCTGTATTCTTCGTGAGAGGGCTTCCCCCGGGCTATTGCATTGCCAAATCGTTCAAGCACGAAGCTCATGCCTCCCTTCTAGTGTCCTGATTCGGAATTTGTCTTCATTTTGGGCATTTTTGTGAGGGACCGCAGGCAGAAGCGTTGAATTGAGGCGAGGATATCGTCGGCGCTCTTGGTCCATCTGAACGGCTTTGGATTGGCATTGTTGGTATCGATATAGGCTGTGATGGCGCGCTCGAGTTCTGCGACGGAGCGGAACACGCCGCGTCTGATGGCTCGATCTGTCAACAAAGCGAAGAAACGTTCGACCTGATTGATCCAAGACGCTGAGGTGGGTGTGTAGTGAACATGCCAGCGTGGCCGCTTGACGAACCAGTTGCGGATCAGCTTTGTTTTGTG
>NZ_FQVJ01000021.1 GCF_900129125.1 Acidocella aminolytica 101 = DSM 11237
CACGCGATGCCCGAGATGCCATGCCGATGGATACGAAATGCCAAGCATCTCGCCCAGTTTCACAGCGGAAATACCTTTCGACGAGGACACGATCAGGTAAATGGCATGTGCCCATGTCAGAAGCGGCAAATGTGTCCGATGCATCGGCGTTCCCACGGTGACGCTGAACTGGTGGCGGCAGCCCATGCAGTTCCAACGCCGTGGCGTCTTGAGCCAAGCCGAGTGGTTGACAGACCCGCATTTCGGGCACTCGGGACCATGCGGCCAGCGCGCTTTCTCGAACCACGCCCGCGCTGCGTCCTCGTCGGGGAACATCTCGTTGAAGGTGCGGAGGGACATGGACGGGCGGCTCATGGTTGTCACACTACCTCTATTTAGCGCCTACGTAAACTTGATAGTTCCGTCCTTTCTTATGCTTGGTCATGCACTTACCGCAGCAAAACAACCTATCGTTGTGTTTTGCTTGCTGCTTTTCATTATTGGTGTAAGCTTTTTGTTAGAAAACAATCATTAATTTATATGGTAACTTTGACCGCTTTCACTCGATCTGAGACATAGATATATGGCCACTTCACTTCTCCTGCAAAGCATCCCAGACCAGGGGGATTTGTTTGAATTGATGCCTGTGGCGTTGTGGGAAGAGGATTTCACCGCCTTGAAAGCCATTTTTGACGAATGGCGTGCCAGGGGCGTGACGGATTTGCACAGTTTTCTCCAAGAGGACCTGGATCGTGTGAGCCTCTGCGCCCACTCCATTCAGATCAAGCGGGTCAACCAGCGTGCTCTGAGCATGCTAGGGGCAAACAGCCTGGAGCAGCTTTCTGATAGCTTGTCCCGTGTTATCCGGGGCGAGGCTCTCCTGCCCTATATGCAGGAGCTATTACAGATCTGGGAGGGGAACACCAACTTTTCTTCCACAACTGTGAATTACCGGTTGGATGGTTCGCGAATTGATGTGCGAGTGAACGGCACCATCCATCCAGATGGGCACGGCGGCTGGTCTCGCGTGATCGTTGCCTTTGAAGATATTTCCGAGCAAGAGGCCGCTCGCCGTGCCTTGTTGATCAGTGAAGCCGAGGCACGTGCGTTATTTAATGATTCACCCGTTTCCATTTGGCTGGAGAATTTCAACCTCATTAAGGTCAGGCTCGACGAACTGCGCAACCGCGGCATCGTCGACTTCCGCACATTCATCGACGTACACCCAGACTTCGTCGAGCTTTGCATGCGGGACATCCATGTATTAGACGTAAACCAACACACTCTCTCCCTATTCGGTGCGCGTAACAAGGGCGAGCTTCTCAACCGACTGGATGAGGTATTCCGCGACGAAATGCGTGATTTTTTCGCGGAGCAACTTATCGCCCTCTGGGATGGCAAGCTTTTCCATGAGCGCGAGGTGATGAATTACCGGCTGGATGGGGAACCTCTGAACCTCATTCTACAATTTTCCGTTATGCCTGGCCGAGAGACCGACTGGGCGAAGGTGCTTGTCTCACTTACCGATATCACCGCCCGCAAAAAGGCCGAAGCATATCTGGAGTATCTCGGCAAGCACGACGTGCTCACTGGCCTACATAACCGGTCCTACTACACGGACGAGATCAACCGGCTGAACCGCAAGGGGCCTTTTCCCGTTGCCATCATCCTCATCGACCTGAATGGCCTGAAGCCAGTAAATGATGAACTGGGCCATGCCGAAGGCGATGCGATGCTTCGCCGCGCTGGTGAGATTCTGAAGCAGGTAGTGGACCGCCCTGGCTGTGCCGCACGCATCGGCGGAGACGAGTTCGTGATTCTGCTGCCCGCAAATAGTGAGCAGGATATGCAGGGTGTACTCGAGAATCTCGCGAAGGTGGCGGAGCTAAACAACCAGTTTCATTCCAGCAAACCGCCGGTCCTATTCTCCGTCGGTGCCGCTACCTGCGATGCCGGCGGCAAGATTGAGGCCGCTATCCTGCGCGCCGATATTGCCATGTACGAGAATAAACGAGATTTCTACGCCTCTTCCCCAACTATGAACCGCCGCCAAACGTAACGCGAAACTTCATTTTTAAACTTATCACCATGGCGGCGTTATATTTGCGCCGGCGTCAGCCAACCGTTCGCCAATCCCGGACAGCGTCGCCAAGACCCGGTGCAGATCACAGCTATCGTTCTGATCAAAGCATCCAGCGGATTTTAAAAGGGTGCGCATGTCGCGCGGTTCAGGCGCTGCGGGCTTCAGCCACCGCTACACATGCCATCACTCAAACTCAGCAAAGCCCAAAACGGTGATCAAGAAATTACAACCAGAAAACGCCCGACCACTATTTCAAGCCAGCCCAAGCATAATAAAAGTCTGGCTCTTGAGCACACCTTTTACTCCACGTACGGCAGTGATGACCTGATTTAGTTCGGGCATCGTAGAGACCTCGATTTCTGCGATCAGGTCCCAGGTTCCGTTGGTATCATAAACACCAACCAACCCCGGAACTCGCTTGATCGCTGCGATGGACGCCCGTAACGGTGCGTTGGACATCTCGATGATCATAAAAGCTCGGATTTGCTTCTCACTGACGTCATCACGAAGCTGTATAGTGAATCCTTTGATTTCTCCACTGTCGATCAGCCGGTCTAGCCGCCGCTGAACCGTGCCCCGCGCAACACCTAGAATAGCGGCCAACTGAGGCACAGAAGCACGCCCGTTGATCCGCAGCTCAGCAATAAGGGCTCTATCCAAATCATCCATAGGTATAGTCGATTCCGTCAATTAGAGTGACGATATTAGCAATTTATGGAAAAAATAGATAGTTTATGTTCTTTTCAAACTCCTACTTAAGCCTACAATCAAATCAAGCCTACAAAACCAAACCAAACCAAAGGAATAAAAAATGAAAAAAATCGGCAGAATCGCAATCGCGATGGTCGCTTTGGCGGCCGGTACAGCCTTCGTCAGCAGCAATGCGAACGCAGCCACCCCCGGATCGGGCTCATTTGGCGAATGCCACCTCATAGGCAAGCCTGGGCAGTTTCACCTCAAGACGGTGACACCCGACATCCTCACTATAAAAGCGGATTTGCCGAGCGCGGGATGGTGGAATGGCGATACCATCAGCCAAATCAACAGCGGCTACGAATACTGCCTAGCCTCAGAAATAGCCTACCTCAGCGGCCTTAAGAAAATCAGCCTCCACAATGTTTCGTTTGATAAACTCGTTTCCGGAACGCTCACCGGATATGACATGTCGCTTGACGAAATCTCAATTACCCCGTCGCGCGCCAAGGTCGTTTCTTTCTCAGACCCTTATTATAATTCCTATATCGGCGTAATGGTCCGTTCCGGCGCGAACGTAACGGCCGCCAACATCCAAGACAAAACACTCGGCGTGAAGGAAGGGACAACGGCCGCGCAATGGGCAGAAACCGTCCTGAAGCCGAAAAAGGAAATCAAAGTTTATCCGGGCGATGCTGAAGCACTGGCCGCAGTGGTCTCAGGACAAATCGACGCCTATCTGCAGGATGCCGCAATTGAGCTAGGACAGGCAAAGCAGTCGGGCGGCCAAGTTGAAGTCGTAGGGCGGTATGAGACCGATCAGTCTTACGGAATCATGTTTCCGAAAGACTCGCCCAATATCGCCACCGTTAATAAAATCCTCGCCTGGTGCAAAGCACATGGCTATATGAAGTATCTTTCAACGACCTATCTTGGTCCAGCCTTTGGCGGTGATCCTGAAAAAATCCCGGTTTGGACTGCCAAGTGACGGCGTTGACCAACCGTCTTACGACACGGCACGCGGCGTCACAAACGCCGCGCAGCCTTGCCCATCTGCTCTTAGCAGCTTCAATGACCGTGGCGGGCACTTTCGCCTTCGTCGTTTGGGTTGCGCGTAGCCTTTGGCGCATTGCTCCGACGTCTGGACCTTGGCATATCGCCCTGACAACCGTTGCCATTTGTAGTGTGCTGGCAGCCTTGACGTTGTTTATTCCGCTTGGCAATGCGCTGCGTATACGCACGAAGATTTCACGTGCTCAGGCAGCCGGTGACATTACGGGGGTACGGAAATATGCCTCTCGGTTCCGCACCGCTGCCTGGTTAGCTGTAGTTTCATCATTTGCCACGATCTGCATCACCCTATTCGTTCTCTTCCTGATGGCGAACAACCACGCAGTCCAGCAAACCTTCTTTAATCCTGCAATGATTGGAAGAAGCTGGCTGAACGTTACGAAAGCCTTCGGCGAAAACGTAATGATCGCCCTGCTCTCTGAAATAATCGTGCTTGTCCTGGGGCTTCTTCTAGCCCTCGTCCGACTTGCACCGGGAAAAGTCGGACGCCCGATCTCATTGGTCGCTACTGCCTATATCGATATCTTCCGAGCGGTTCCGGCAATCATCGTGATCTATCTAGTTGGTTTTGGTTTGCCTCTCGCTCACATCCCGCTACTAAGCGCACTCGGTCCGATGGAATTCGCAATTCTAGCCCTATCGCTGACCTACAGCGCCTATGTAGCCGAGGTCTATCGGGCCGGCATCCAAAGCGTTCATTACAGCCAAGTTGCCGCGGCGCGCTCCCTCGGCTTCTCACACCTCGCTACCATGCGCTACGTCGTGGTCCCTCAGGCCGTTCGTCGCGTTATCCCGCCTCTTCTCAACGACTTTATCGGCTTACAAAAGGACACAGCTCTGGTGATGGTGATCGGGACTGTCGATGCATTCAACCAGGCAAAAATCTATGCCAGCAACTATTTCAATTTGTCGTCAGTAACAGTTGTTGCCATACTTTTCATAATTGTGACTATTCCACAAACACGTTTCGTCGATCACCTTATTGACCGTGACCAGCGCAAGCTTCGGGGAGGATCATAGCCATGGCGTTCCTGACCCTGGACAGCGTTGTAAAATCCTATGGCGAACGCACGGTCCTACGAGGTATCGATCTTAACGTGGAACGACACCAAGTGGTGTGCCTCATCGGCGGCTCAGGCAGTGGAAAGTCTACACTCCTACGCTGTATTAACGCACTAGAGGACATCAACGAGGGTGAAATTAGGCTGGACGGCGACATTATTTCTGGTGAAGGCATCAACGTTGATCTACTGCGCCGTAACATCGGCATCGTCTTTCAAAGCTTCAACCTGTTTCCTCATATGAGCGTTCTTAAAAATGTGACACTTGCGCCAATTAAAATACATGGAATTGACGCAGCAACAGCCCACGAACGAGGCATGGAACTTTTACGTCGCATCGGACTTGGCGACAAGGCGAATGCCTACCCAGACCAGCTTTCCGGCGGCCAGCAACAACGTGTCGCAATCGTTCGCGCCATGGCTATGGATCCGAAGGTGCTGCTTCTCGATGAAATCACCTCGGCACTTGACCCCGTTCTCGTGGGCGAGGTCCTGGATATCGTACGTGAACTCGCGAATGATGGGCTTACAATGTTGCTTGCCACGCACGAAATGTCGTTCGCACATGAAGTCGCCGACACGATCTGCTTCCTTCATGAGGGCGTCATTCTCGAACAAGGTCCCCCGTCCCAAGTCCTGGATGCTCCACAGGAAGCGCACACCAGAGCATTTCTCAGCCGCGTGGGGCGCCTGCGGCAGTAGCGCCATACCGGACCTTCAAAAGGGATCATGAATGCCAAAACCTCTGATTGGACTGACTTCTTACGCAAGAAACGAGCAGAATCGCTATGAACTGCCGGCAAACTATCTAGAATGCGTATACCGCGCCGGCGGCACACCGGTAGTATTGACGCCAGTCGGCAGCGGCCAGTCGGTGCCGGACTGGCTCGATTGTCTCGACGGCCTGGTGTTCACCGGCGGTCATGATCTAGACCCAGCTCTTTATGGCGAGCAACGCCACCCGACCACCGAGCAAATCAGTCAGGAGCGTGATCAATCTGAAATGATCCTGACCCACTCTGCGCTCGAGAGCGGCATTCCGATGCTCGCTATTTGCCGCGGCCTTCAGATACTGAATGTCGCCCTCGATGGCACGCTCCATCAACATCTGCCAGAAAGCATTGGCGAACTTGTTGCTCACCGTGCCTCCGGGGATAAGCCCGCGCGCCATTCATCGTATTTGGTACCGGGGAGCAGGCTACACGAGATATCCGGCTATAACGTGACCGAGGGCGTTTCATGGCACCATCAGGGTATAAACACACTTGCCCCCCGCCTTACACCCGTTGCTTACGCTGACGATTGTCTTATCGAGGCCGTCGAACTGAAAGACCATCCCTGGTGTATCGGCGTGCAATGGCATCCGGAAATGAGCGCCGAGAGCGACCCCGTTCAACAACGTCTCTTCGATGCCCTCGTACAGGCTGCGTCTAAATAAGGCGCAAACTATCTATCGTTTGCGGGCTGCCCGAGCGGCCGCTTTTATAATCGTAAGGGCCAAGCCCAATGGCTGATGCACCTGCCTCTCATACAAACTCCTGGTATGCCGCCAGCGCGCCCGAAAGGCCATTGGCACCGGCTGCGCAGGGCGAACTCCGTACCGACGTTTGCATCATTGGCGCCGGCTTTACCGGCCTTTCAGCAGCGTTGCACTTGGCGGAGGCCAACGTACCTACTTTGGTACTCGAAGCGCGACGGGTCGGATGGGGAGCGTCTGGACGCAATGGCGGGCAACTGCATCCAGGGTTCAACAAATCTCCAATTGAACTCCGCCGCAATTATGGCAATGAAGTTGCCGCCATATTGGGCGAGATCGCACATGATGCACGCGCGCTTCTGCACGATCTACGGGCACGGATGACTCTGGATTGTAACTGGCGCGCAGGGCTGCTCACAGCTATCCACAAGCCTCGCCATAACACGGTTGCCCAAGCCTATGTTGAAGACCGACTGACTTCCGCCCCGTCCTGCGGCTGTACTTGGCTCAATGCTGAAGACACCGCCGCCCGCTTGGGTACTAATTTTTACGCCGGAGGAATTTTTGAGCCCGATGGAGGCCATCTGCATCCTCTGCGCTTCTGTCTTGGCCTCGCCCGCTTGGCAGAAGACGCTGGGGCATGCCTTTGCGAGAATAGCCCAGCCCAGCGCATTACACGCTGCGCAGAGGGTTTCCGGGTTGAAACCAGCAACGCAACCATCATCGCGCGTGAAGTGATTCTGGCCTGTAACGGCTATGTCGAAGGGCTCGAACCTGAGGCTCACAAGCGCATATTACCCGTAAAAAGCTTCATTATCGCCACAGAGCCTTTAACGCCGGCCCTGCAGCCACTGACCGGCAGCTGGGCTGCGGCTGACGACAGGTTTTTTCTGCGCTACTGGCGCCAATCCCATGATGGCCGTCTGCTTTTTGGTGGAGGTGATGGCTACCATCAGCGCGAAAACATTGATATCGCTGGAAAACTCCGCCGAAACTTGGCTGAACTTTATCCACAGCTGGCCGCTCTTAGGATAGACTATGCTTGGGGTGGCAATATCGCCCTCACATTGCCGCGTTTGCCGATGATCCGCCGCCTGACTTCCGGCGTGCTGGCCGCTGGCGGCTACTCTGGAAACGGACTTGATAAATCACTTATCGCCGGGCGTATCTTGGCCTCCGCCATTAAAGGCGATGACACTCGCCTCGGGTTCTTGTCTCGCCTTCCCTGCCGAGTTTTTCCTGGCGGCGAGGCAGCGCGCTTCCCATTACTGTTTCTTGCTATGACCTGGTACGCATTCCGTGATTGGTTGGGCTGATTATGCTTTTCCGCGAATGAACGCTGAAATACGCTGAAAGCGAGCAACGGTTAATTCATGTATAACGATAATCCCGCTCAGCAATGGCCTTTAGACGGGCTCACGTCCATTCAAAATCCTAAACTGGCCGTATGGGTTCTATGAATAGGCTCGCATAAAAACGGGGGATTACATATCAGTGATCTGACAACAGCACGGCCAGATTCCCCCGCCGGCAGGTCGCCCGAAGGGAGTTCAACGACCGCCAGCCCTTCGAATTCACTACGGGCAGCCATTGGTGCGTCAGTCAGGTGAGCATACCCCCTGCGCAAACGCTTCCGTCCGGCCTGCATGATATAGGTCAGCAAAAGGAATCTCGCCTGGACAAAAGGCCCCGGTGACAAGACGCATCAGCTTTTCCCGCGCCTTGCGGCAATAACCGCGGCGAGGATGGACACAGCGATTTCTCCCGCTCCAACAGCGCCTATGTCCAAGCCAACGGGGGATTGAATGCGGCCGAATGCCCCTTCATCCGCCCCCCTGTCGCGCAAACGTGCTAATCGCGCCGCGTGAGTCCGCCTCGATCCTAACGCACCGATATAGAATGCCGGTGTCAGGAGTGCCGCGCGCAGGGCCGGTTCGTCGAATTTCGGGTCGTGTGTCAGGGTAATGACGGCGCTACGCGCATCCAGACCCAACATGGCGAAAGCCGCTTCAGGCCATTCACATACCAATTGCGTATCGGGAAAGCGTTCCGGCGTACTGAAGGCGCCCCGAGGGTCCACCACCACGCAATCATAGCCAGCACTTTGTGCCATAGGCACCAGAAACTGAGCGATCTGTACGGCGCCGACAATGATGAGCCGAGGCGGCGGAGTAATCGGTTGAAAGAAAATATCGGTGCCATGCAACGTTATAAGTTCCGGCTTTTCTTTCTCGAGCATGGAAGCGGCTAACTGTGCCAGTTCGACCGGGGCGCCTGGAGAAGGCAGCAGCCACCCTTCCTTCCCATCCAGTTGCCTAGCCAGCACGGCCGGGCGGCGAGCCTCAACATATTGTAGGAGAGCTGTGTACAAAGATGACGCGAAGAGTTCGATATGAATCTCAATCTGCCCGCCACAGGCCAGCCCCACGGACCACGCCAGCTCATCCTCCACGCCAAAACTCAGGCGCACCGGCATACCGCTTTTCAGAACATCCTGGGCGGCTTCGTAGACCGCACCCTCAACACATCCACCGCTTACCGCCCC
The DNA here is from genome assembly GCF_900129125.1 of Acidocella aminolytica 101 = DSM 11237. Taxonomy (GTDB): domain Bacteria; phylum Pseudomonadota; class Alphaproteobacteria; order Acetobacterales; family Acetobacteraceae; genus Acidocella; species Acidocella aminolytica. The sequence continues at coordinate 8,910 of NZ_FQVJ01000021.1, forward strand.
GGCAATGCTCCCGGATACGCTAATGGCCATGAAGCTCCCCACAGGACAAGGAGCGCTGCCCCAGGTGCGGAGCACCGTTGCCAGCGCCACCGCCTCCCCCTTTGCAGCCCAACTGATCGCATTTTGTAAGGTTGGGTACATGAACTTTAGCCTTCTTTTGGTACGGCCTCCATGATGGTTGTGACGAAGTCTGGGAGGTTGTCCCACGGGATCATGTGTCCCGCATTAGGGATTCTGACGATGGTTATCTGCGACGAAAGAGTTTTCAACTCCTCCTCGTCCTCTGGCAGAATAACGCCGCCACGAGTGGCGACGATGAGCAGGGCCGGACATGGGATATGTGGGACATCCTGGTGAATGTCCTCAGTGTGAAAGCGTTCGAACGTTTCGACCACTGCAGCTTCGTCGCAGGTATGAAGCCATTCAGCGCGCAGTTTCAGCTGTTCTTGGGTCCAAGTCGGGCAGAAGACGCGCATGTCTTCGGCACTCATGCCCCTTAGCGATTGCCTGATGGAGTCCACATACCATGGTAGCTTGGAGGGATATTCGCGTCGGCCAGGACCGCTAACCGGCGGGTCCACCAGGATCATACGGGCGATATTGGCAGGATGAAGGTGCCCCAGCCGCAACGCAATGCGAGCGCCCATGGAATGACCAAGCAGGACGCAGTCCCTCAAGCCTAAATTTTCGATGATGGCGGCGGCGTCTGCAGCGTAACTGTCCAGATCATACGCTAGATGCGGACCCGATTCAGAAAGGCCGCGGCCACGCACGTCCAGCACATATACATCAAATTGCTCAGCCAGTTCCTCCGCCACAAACCCCCAGGTGATGGCTGGGCTTGTGATGCCGGGGATAAGCAGCAACGGCTGCCCCTTGCCACCATAGCGCAGAAAATGCTGGCGGATACCGTTGGCGTGGATATTGGCACCATAAAGATATTTGCTCATCTCAATAAGCTCCGGAGAGCAACGCCCCCGCACCTGGGACAACTGGCTCCAGATTTAGCGCCTTTAGCATCTGATAGGTGGTAGCGATCGCGGCTGAAATCACCGGCTTGCCGGTAAGCGCCTCAACCTTCGCGACAGAGGCCAGTGAAGGCATCTGTACGCAGGCGGACAGTACGATTACATCCGCATCTTTATAGCTCAGTCCCGCAACAATTTCCGGCAGCTTGCCGGGATCGTGGCGCGCGACATCCAGATTATCGGGAATCTCCAGCGCGATAGAGTCCAGAACCTCGAATCCTTCATGGGCGATATAATCCACCACCAGTTGGGTTAGCGGCTTCATATAGGGGGTAACGACGGCGATCTTCTTTGCCCCCATCACCTTTAGCGCCTCCACCAGCGCGCCGGCACTGGTGACCACCGGTGCCGGATGACCGTTTGCCGCAGTCACCTTGCTAAGCCGCGCCTGGGACTCACGATGATAGCCAAGCCCCATGGACATGATGGCGACCAAGCAAGCATAGCCCAAAACATCCACCGCCGCATCGCTCAACTCCTCAGCGCAACGGTCGCTATGCGCGTCCATCGCCGCCAGCTCTTCTTTCTTTACATGCTTCATACGCATGCGTGCTGAATGAAAGGTGAAGCGCTCTGGCCGAACCAGTTCACGCGCGCGTAACATGGCGGGAATTTCCGTTTCCATAGTCGTATTAGAAGATGGCACGATCTGGCCAATCTTATAGATTTTAGTCATCACTCACCCGTTTCATTTTTACAGTTTCGAACGACCGCCGAAAAAATTCTTGCTAATTGAGCCGCGTCAGAAGTTCGTCCAGACTCAGCACCTCGCCGCATTTCTGCGCCATGTCGAACAGATTGGCCTCATGCGGACCGATGGCACGGTCACCGACGCAATCGGAGACAATGAAAGGGCGGAAGCCGAGTTGCATCGCATCCAGAACGGAAGCACGAACGCAGCCGCTGGTGACACAGCCTGCGACTACCAAGCTTTGAATCCCGAACGAAGACAACCAGGACGCCAACGCAGTGCCCGCAAAAGCCGACGGCACGGTCTTGCGCACCACATACTCACCAGGAGCCGGGGCCAACTCGGGCACCACGTGGCTTTGAGGGTTGTCCTCAGTAAGCTTCAGAAGACTCGGTACTTTCAGCGAAAATATATTCGCATCCGCTCCGTCATCGGCAAAGACGATGCGGGTATGGGCCACTTTCCACCCACGCTGGCGCGCTTCCGACAACAACGTTTTCGTACGCTTGATGGCCGGTGGAATGTTGCCACCGCCAAAAGCGTTGGGATCGGCGAAACCATTCACGAAATCGACGATCAGTAGACCGATCTTGCCTATGATCTCGATAGACCCGCCAAAACCTTGCCGCTGATAAATCTCAATCTCGCTCATTGCCTTACGCCTTTCCGCCACCGACGGGTAGCACCTTGCCATCCTGAACCATCAACTCACCATCCAGCGCCACACTGCAATTTCGCATCGGGATATCAATATGACAGGCGCACTCACGCTTGCCGCCTGCCTCATTATTTGGACCCATGGACCAAAGAAAATTACCAGCAAAGGCGCGGCCATCCATACCCGTAGTTGCCTCACGGTCATAAAGCGATAGCACCGACCAGTGAGCTCGTTCCTGTAGCCCCCAACCTATATGCGAAATTGCATAGCTCTCTGGATCATTAAAACTCGCCATATATTCGCTGAGCAATTCGGCGTCGAGCGCTCCTTCGATCTTTGTGACATAGCCATTTTCGACAGACAGCGTTACCGGCTCAGTTACATAAGATTTTTGCGGCAGTAGGATGTCGCCGCGGTCCAACACGATCTTCCCCTGCGCTGTGCCTTCATTAGACCAAGTGGCGAGGAAGCCACTCGGCCAATGATCCCAGCGGCCAGGTTTATCCACGAATCCATACTCTTCTAGGATCGGGAAATCTCCCAGAGCGAAGCGTACATCGGTGCCGGCTTTAGAGGTGACATGCATCTCTTTTGCCGCCCGTAGGCGGGCCGACGCCTTCAACACGCGCACGCGATCTTCCGTAGTCGGCACCATGCGCACCAGTACTTCCGGCGGTTCAACGGCGAGTAGTATCTTCGTACCACCGGCAAGAATCTCATGCTGCTCCTTGGAGAAGAGCAAAACCATTAGATCAAGAACGAGGTCGCTTGCCTTAAGCATCGCGAGCGCAGCCTTGTTGCCTGTAAGCGGTGTTGTGCCGAAGTAAGACAACAAATCTCGCGTCAGGGACTTCTCGCCATTCACTGGGGGCAGATCCAATCGATTTACAATCGCCCCCTTCGCCTGTGCCGCCAACGAGGCCATTGCTAATGTCTGCGGATGAGTATTCGACGACGTCAAAATCGTCACTGTCTGCCCTGCCTGCAGTTCCGAAAGACTCAGAACCTGCAGCCAGGCATCATATAGTTGGTGGTCACTTACGGGCATAGCGGAAACTCCCTTACAGGTTCAGTGTGCCGTTTGGCGGATCTTGGCGATATAATTAGGCAGATCGTGCCAAGCGGGTTCATCGGGGGCGAACGTTCGGCGCAGATAGGCAACGAGAGCGGCAATCTGCTTGTCGTTGAGCACATTCCCGAAAGCAGGCATTGCACCTCCACTTGGAAGCGCGGCGGTGGAGCCGTCCAGAATGATACGAATTAAATTGTCCGGCTTAGTCGCGAATAGGTTGGTGTTCAACGCCAAAGAAGGACGGTTACCAAACATGAATGAGGCATCTCCTTCGTGGCAAGCAGCACAGCTACCGGAGAAAATCCGCGCCCCGAGCGAAGTACCTGCCGTAGCGGCGAGGCGCTGGGCTGCAGCTTCATCAAGCCGGGTAGCGCTGGCCTCTTCGTTCCGACTATCAAAGGACGAGATATACTCCGCTATCGCGCGAACATCTGAATCCGGCAGATGCTGCATCCCCTCCACCACGGGCGCCATTGGCCCGGCTGCGGGGCCGTGGCGAGAAGAAAAGCCGGTACGCAGATAATCATAAATATCTTGCTCGGTCCACGGCAGCGGCGAACGCGATAGGCTGGAGAGGGCCGGCGCGTCCCAGCCTTCTGCTTCGCCGCCATCCAGGTAGGCGGTTTTAAGCTTCTCCGCTCCGAGTGCGTTGCGCGGCGTATGACAGGCGCTACAATGACCGATCCCTTCCACTAGATAAGCGCCGCGATTCCAACTCGCGCTTTTCGTAGGATCGGGTGTGAAAGGTGCAGAGCTGGCAAACAGCGTATTCCAGCCGGCCAAAAGCCAACGTTGGTTAAAGGGAAATTTCAGTTGACTTGAGGGGACGACATTCTCAACAGGCTTAAGTGACATCAAATAGGCGTAAAGCGCCTGCATGTCGTCCTCGTCGATCTTCGCAAATGACGTGTACGGAAAGGCCGGATAGAGATGTTTGCCGTCTCGGCTGATGCCTTCACGCATCGCACGTGCAAAGGCCGGGTAAGACCAAGCGCCGATACCGGTTTTGAGATCGGGTGTGATATTCGTAGTGACGATAGTTCCGAAAGCGGTTTCCAGCTTCAATCCACCCGCCATCGGTGTGCCGCCGGGGGCAGTATGGCAAGCCGCACAATCCCCCGCCGCAGCCACTTGCCGCCCACGCGCGATGGCCGCCTGCGAAAACAAAGCCGCGTCTGGCTTCGAAACGGGAGCAATCGGAGCGCGCAGCGGCAGCATCCCGGCGGCAAGCGCCCCTAAAGCCGCGCCGCCCGCCGCCAGCCCAGCCAGCCCTGAAACTTTGACCAACCGGCCGATCCGCTGCCCCCAGCCAACACTGGCAGGCCCCTGCGTGCCCGGCCGCGGCAACGCCGACATCGGCGCCGACATCTCCGGCAGAGACAAAGGCGAGAGCGCCTCGTCCAACCTTGCCTTCACGCGCTCGGGCGTGAAAGGCAGCTCATAGAACCGCACCCCTGTGGCATCGTAGAGCGCATTGGCAATAGCCGCCGCACTCGGTACCGAGGCAGACTCCCCTGCCCCCATTGGCGGTTGATCCTGCCTTGGGACCATCAGCACGTCTATCTTCGGAAGCTCAGGGAAGGTCAGGATTGGATACCCCCCCCACTCCTTCGCCACCACGCCTGTGGCATCGAACGGTACCTCCTCCTTCAGCGCGCGGCTGACGGATTGAATGACATTCCCCTCGATCTGGTGCTGCACCCCGGCGGGGTTCACCATCATGCCCGAATCCTGGCCCGCGACCACACGCGTGACGGAAACCCGACCGGTGGCGCGGTCAACCTCCACATCGGTAATCCAGGCACTCCAGGCGGCAGGCACGCCGGGAAAAGTGCCATGGACGTATTGAGCATATGCCGCGCCGCGACCGCGCAATATGCGCGCCTGAACATTCGGCTGGGCGGGCCCAGGGCGCGGCTGCCAAGCCGCGCGCTCAGCCACAGCAGAAAGCAGGTCTTTTGCGCGTTCATCTGGGAGATGTTTCAACCGGTAGGCGATTGGATCCTCCCCGGCCGCCACCGCCAGCTCATCAATAAAGCAATCGTGCGCAAAACTGTTGGGCATGGCAGAAACGCCGCGAAACCAACTGGCCCGAGCGATGGGCGCCATATCGTGCACCGTGATCTTGCGAGCATCATAATCGTATGGTGGCACGGAGGTACGATCGCCCATCGGCACAGCCACGGGAGCGGCCGGCACGATGCCGGTAAGCACAAGGCTTAATAGAGGCGAGACATTCGATGGATAGCGCGTGTTGAATTCGTAGCCGCGCAACTTACCATCCGCGTCAGCCGCGCCGCGGACATCCATGAGTTGTGCCGCACCTTTCGGCTCCCAGACATGCTCTTGAGCACGGGTGAGTTGCACGCGTACCGGACGGCCGATCCGCAGAGCCAGCAAAGCAGCGTCTCCCGAAACGTCGTCAGCGCAATTGCGACCATAACATCCCGCCGCCTCGTGTCGGATGACCTCGATGGACGCTTCAGGCAGGTTAGTTAACAAAGCCAGATCGGCACGCAGCATGTGCGGATTCTGGGTGCCGGACCACACGGTAAGAACTCCCTCGCGCCAATCCGCCACGGAACAGGAGGGGCCGATCGAGCCGTGCATCTGGTAGGGCCAGAGATAACTGCGCTGCAGATCAATGGCCGCACCGGTGAACGCCGCCCCCAGATCTCCATCCTCACTCACAACACGCGGCGTATCAGGGTTCTGGCGCAGCGCTTCGGCTAAATCCGAGAGATCAGGCACCGGCGGTAGAGGGGCCCATTTCACCGGAAGCGCCTCGGCTATGGCTTCCGCTTGCTCCTCCCGCTCAGCCACCACAGCGATGAAATCGCCGACCACCACCAGATCGACAAACCCAGGCATCCGCGCCACCGCATCGCGGTCCACACTTTGCAGCGAGCAACCAAAGAATGGCCCATGATCCCAGCCACCATAAGGTGGGCGGACGACGCGCGCATGCAGCATGCCGGGCACACCTACATCATGGACATAAACGGCCCGGCCTGTGGCTTTGTCCGGAATATCCACGCGCGGCACGCGGGTGCCAACGAGCTTATAACTGGCCGGATCCTTCACCGGCTGAGCCTCGTCTAACCGTTCTCGCAGTTCGTGCCCCACCAGCAACTCGCCATAGGTAAAGCGCACATTACTGCCTTCCGGACCAAGCACCTGGCCATCCTCGGTCCGCAATGTCTCAGCCCTGATTCCGGCGCGCGACGCCGCAAGGGTGAGGAGCACAAGCCGCGCCTGCGCGGCTGCTCTGCGCAAAGGCACGGCGCTCACCTGGATCGTCTCACTGGCGATAGTGGCGCCCTGATTGGGCGCTTTCTCCGTATCGCCCAGAACCATCCCGACCTGGTCGAAGGGCAAATCCAACTCCTCAGCGATGATCTGCGTCAACGCCGTGCGAATACCCGTGCCAAGATCCACATGCCCACAATAGCCCGTCGCTGTCCCCGTTTCATCGAGCCGTATGAACAGCTCATCCGGCAGGTTCTCAAGCTTCTGCCCCGACCTCGCAGAAAGACCCTTTGGCGCCTGCCCAGCGCGAACAATCTCCAAAAACCCAGTCATGACGCGTCATCCAGCATCACTCCGCAGGCCAGACAGGCCGCCCGCAGAATTTCCACATGCGTACCGCAGCGGCACAGATTGAAACGCAACGCCTGTTTTGCATCCTCAAAACTTTTCACGCAGCCCTGATTTAACGCGGCGCGGATCGTCATAATCATGCCGTTTAGACAATAGCCACATTGGGCAGCCTGTTCCTGTACAAAAGCACGCTGCACCTCATCCAGCACGCCATCCTGCTCCAGTCCCTCCAACGTAGTAACCGGCAATACGCCCACCTGCGACACCGGAGTGCAGCAAGCTCGCGCCGCACGATCACCAATAAGCACCGTGCAGGCGCCACACTCCCCCAGCCCGCAGCCATATTTCGGCCCGTTCAGCCTCAGATCATTGCGCAAAACATGCAGCAAGCTAGTAGTGGGAAGCACCGCCAGCGTATGCAGTTGCCCGTTCACCAGTAGCTCCAGAGGCTGTGCCACATTCATGCGTGAATACCCAGAATCATCCGAGACCTACCCATGCAAACATCATCCAAGCGGGGCAGTGAGCGGATCATACGCATAAACCCAAGAGGGGTCTTCAGGATTCTTCAACCAGGTGTTAGCGTTCGAGATCGTTTGCACCTTGGTCGCGCGCTCCCGGCGCGTATGCTCATAAAGCGTAAAGGCATCCATATAATGGTCCAGCCCCTGCGCGGAAAGGCAGCGCGTGAGTACCATAGCGTCCTCAATCGCCATGCACGCACCCTGTGCCATGTGCGGTCGCATTGGGTGGCAAGCATCGCCCAACAAACAAAGTCGCCCACGGGACCAAAGGCTCAGCGGATCGCGATTATAGAAAGGCCATTTGGTGACGGTGGTGGTGGCATCAATCAGCGCCAAAACTACGGGATGTGCATTGACGCCGAACACCTCTTCCATCTCTTCCCGGGACGAATCCACAAAGCTCGTTCCGTAGTCCCACGCTTGATCAGGTACACCAGTGACATAATAATATTCGGAACCATCACCCTTGGTATCATAGGCCATAATATGGCGGGACTTCTCCCACCACCACTTTACACAAGCTTCAAATTCCAAGCCACTGGCGCGCAACTTCTCAACATTTACTAGGGCACGATGCCCAACCCAACCGGAATATCGCGGCTTCTCTGCACCAAGCAAAACTTCCCGAATGGTAGAGTTAATTCCGTCCGCACCCACCACCAAACGCGCTACATACTGGGTACCATTCTCGAACTTCAACAGCACCCCTTCCTCACGCTCCTCAAGCCCAATCAGCCGATGATCGAAATGAACCTGACTGCTTGGCAGCAAACTCATTTGCACCGCATGCATATCTCCACGATGAATTGTGATATAGGGTGCGCCATATTCTTTCAGCGCGAATTCCCCCAGCCTGATACGGGAAAGATATTCACCACTACGCCCATCTCGCGAGAACCAAAAGTCTGGGTGTGAGCCGATCTCCGCAAGCTTGCTCTCTATACCAAGATGGCGGAATATTTTCATAACGTTCGGGCCAATGTGAATTCCAGCACCGAGGCGATCGAATACCGGCGCTTGTTCAAACGCATGGACACTAAAGCCAGCTTTATGCAAAAGCGCCGCCGCCGCTGCACCGCCAAGACCCGCACCAATCACCGCGATATCGATTGCCTCAATGTTTTCCACGATAAACCTTCTTTGCTTGAGATTTGGAGCTCATAGGGCTCGTCATTCATTTGTATACGAACAATACTGGCAACCGCCAATGATATTTTTTTTAATTCACTCTAGTGTTATGTTCCGACCCTCGACAGCTATTTCAGACCGACATTTTATCTGGGACGCTGGAATCACTCTTTGAATACATTCCGCATAGACCTAAATCAAACGAATCGACAAGCCGTCAGTATCAAACCGATTTGCAGAAAACTTCAAAATAGATCAGGCCCACTGCACCTCCCCCGCCGCGACAAATTTGCCAAAGGTTATTCTTCCAGCGACCTCGCCTAACGCAATCAAGCGACCTTCTTAAGTAAAGTAAGCAACCGTTTCCGCTCAGCTGTTGTCAAAGGAGCCAAAGTTTCATCAGAAATTTTTATCGCTGCCTTCTGACACTCTGCTGCCAGAACACGCCCCTCAGCGGTTAATGAGACCAGCAGTTGGCGGGCATCATTCTGATCTTGCTCTGTCTGCGTAATACCCTTTGCACTTAGCCTGTCGATGACACCTTTTACGGTGGCAGCATCCATGGAAACCAGGCGCCCCAGCTGATTCTGCGAACAATGCCCCAGGCGGTCCAGCATGTTTACCACCGAAAATTGAGTTGGCGTAATACCTGACGGCATCAAGCTTCCAAAGATCACGACGTGCCGCTGCGTAACTTGACGCAAAACGAAACCAATCTGCTCTTCCAGAATGTAGCGGGACTTTCGTACCCCGGTCGTGCCCGCACGACGCGAAGATTTCTTCAACTCCTCTACCATCAACCAAGCCCCTTGTCACTCAAACTCAAACCGCAAGGTATCGCGCTTGCAGCGTCGCATCTGCCATTAATGATTTCATCGCTCCTGACCAAACGATACGTCCCTTTTCCATAATCACCGCATCATCTGCCAGATATTCCGTGAAATGGAGATTCTGTTCGGCCAATAGAACCGTAATGCCACGACGCTTCAAAATCTGAATCGCCTCAGCCATCTGTTCAACGATCAACGGAGACAGCCCTTCGCTCGGTTCGTCTAACAACACCAAACTAGGATTTCCCATAAGTGTACGTGCGATGGTAAGCATCTGCTGTTCCCCGCCACTCATCGCGCCGCCACGACGCGCGCGCATGCCACCAAGATTAGGAAAGATCTCGAACAGCTCCTCCTCACTCCAAGCATGGCCATTGCGTGCCTGTTGACGGCCAATCTCCAAATTTTCCATAACCGTCAGTTCGTTAAAAATGCGCCGCTCCTCCGGCACATAACCGATCCCCAAACGAGCGATACGGAACGGATCAATGCCGTCGATGTTCTGGCCGGCGAAGCTAATATGACCACTTACGGGGCGCAGCAAACCCATGATAGTTTTCAGAGTTGTGCTCTTACCTGCACCATTACGGCCAAGCAGAGCGAGAACTTCACCCTGGCGAACTTGAAACTCCACCCCCTGCAAGATAGTTGCCTGGCCGTATGCCACAACGAGCTTTGAAATTTCTAACATCAATGCCCCCCGCTGGTACGGCCCGTACCAAGATAAATGGCACGCACCTGTTCATTGGCCTTGATCTCTGCTCCTGTCCCGGTGGCAATAAGGCGACCACGGTCGAGAACAAGAATCCTATCAGACACTTCGAAAACGACATCCATGTCATGTTCCGTAAAGAGAACAGAGATACCGGTGGTGGAAACAAGTCGCCGCACCAACGCCATCAATGCCGTACGCTCACCCGAGGCCATACCTGCCGTCGGCTCGTCCATCAACAGCAACTTTGGAGCACCAGCCAACGCAATGGCCAGTTCAAGTCGTTTGAGATCCCCATAAGCAAGTACGGCCGCTGCACGCTCCGCCTGCGCCTGTAGCCCGACCTGTTCGAGAAGGGCTAGCGCCTCATCGCTCAAAAGATCATCCGCACGGGGCCAGAATTTCCAGATCATATGACGACGCGAAAGCAAAGCCATCTGCACATTCTGTCGCACGCTCATGGAGGTGAAGGTCGCGGTAATCTGAAAAGTACGACCAACACCCAACTGCCAGATCCGACGCGAACCAATCCCCGCAATGGGAACGGCCGTGCCATCGCCACCATTTAGCAGAATCTCACCCTCAGTAGGCGGAAATTGTCCGCCGACCATATTGAAGCAGGTCGATTTACCGGCACCATTTGGGCCAATGAGCGCCAGCATCTCGCCTTGCGCCACCTCTAAGGAGACACTATCAACTGCCATCACGCCACCGAAGGATTTGCGAAGATTCCTAACCTCCAGCGTCTTTTGCATCTGCGCCATGTCTCAGCCTCCCTTCGACTTAGCACGGCTGCCGAGGCGGGCCCACCAATGCTCTGCCGCACCGCCAATGCCTTGCGGGAACAGACTAACGATAACAATAATTGCAATCCCCAGCAGCATTGGCCAGATCGTTGTTGCTGCCTGAAGATAATCGCGCAATCCAGTGTAAACCAGCGCGCCAACCACAGGAGCCGCCATAGTCTGAATACCACCAAGCAGTACGATAATTAACGCATCAATAGAATGAGACACGTTGATATAGGTAGGAAATACGCTACCTTTGGCAAAAGCAAACAGCCCACCTGACAGTGCTGCAAAGCCGCCGGAAATGGTAAAGGCGACGTGTCGTACAGGTCCGACCGGAATGCCAGATGCAGCTGCACGAGCGGATGCATCACGGGTGGCACGTAATGCGAAGCCGAAAGGCGAGAATAATACACGCCGTAAAACCAGAACACCACCTGCGCACAGCGCCAGAACCAACGCATAGAAGGCTGTGGGAGAAGCAAAAACGCCGTCTGGCCAGAGATTCAGAATGCCATTATCGCCACCGGTGAAGCCGGTCATCTGCGTGGCCAGTGCCCAAATCACCTGCGCGAACGCAAATGTCAGCATGGCGAGATAGATGCCCGACAAGCGGATCATGAAGCTTCCCACCAACGCAGCCAGAATGGAAGCGGTCACTACACCGAAAACAATAGACTCCGACATCGGTAAATTCCAGGAAGAAGCCGAAAGTGCCGCACCATATGCTCCAATTCCAAACCAGGCCGCATGACCAAAGCTCGGCATACCCCCAGGTCCCATGACAAAATGGAGGCTGGCAGCAAACAGCATTGCGATCAGCGCATCCTGCATGATGCTTAATACATAACCCGTGTCAAAGGCTGGCACCAACGCGGCGGCGATGAAAGCTATCACCCCAAGCCCAATAACCAGCTTGGTGGCGCCCTCTACTAGCTTCGGTAGATCGCCCATAGCGCGCCCACCTTTGCCCGCTCGTCCTAACAACCCATTGGGCCTGAGAACAAGCACCACAGCCATCACGGAAAACACCGCAACCATGACATATTGAGGAATGATGATGGCGCCGAATGTTTGGAGAACCGCAATGAGGACACTGGCCAGGAAGGCCCCTGTCACACTGCCGAGCCCACCGATCACTACGATGACGAACGCATCAGAAACGGCGGAAAGCGCCATCTGCGACGTAGCCGCGACCTGCGGCAGTGACAGCGCACCGGAAAGCCCCGCTAACGCTGCTCCTAAGCCAAATACCGTAGTAAAGAGAATATTCTGTCGAATGCCAAGCGCCCCGACCATTTCACGATCTTCCGTCGCGGCGCGCACCAAGGCGCCCCAGCGTGTTCGGGAGAATAGCAGCCACAGCGCCAGCAGCACCAACGGGCCAACCACCATCATCACTACCGAGTAAACCGGAAAAGGATGGCCAGAGACAGAGATTGTCGCCTGCATCCAAGCCGCACGAGGTAGCGTGACAACGCGTGTCCCCCACAGGAGCTGAACGACATTCCCCGCGATTAGCACCACTCCGAAGGTAGCAAGAAGCTGATATAATTCAGGCACTCTGTACAAGCGGCGCAAAATACAGATTTCAATAAGAACACCGAGAACGCCGATGATAGCCGCCGTGACGAGGCAGCCAAGAGTGAACCCGAAAATCGTCTGCGGCAAATGCGATAGAACAACCCAACCAACATAGGCGCCCAGCATATAAAGGCTGCCATGGGCAAAATTTACGACCCGGGTAACACCGAAAATCACGGTCAACCCGGCCGCCACCAGGAACAGCGACGAAGCTGTCCCCAATGCGGTCAAGATTTGAAAAAGGATCATAGACGCTTTCCGCTCGCCTCTCTCAGCTCTTCGGGCGCAGTTTTTCCACAACCGAATCAGGCGGCAGAACAGAAGCGCCATCGACATAACGGAAATCGACCATTGTGCCCTTCCCGCCTTTCTTTGCAAGCTTACCAACAAAGGCGCCGAGCGTGCTCTGATGGTCGATCGCACGATACTGGCATTGACCAAACGGTGTCGGGAAAGTTACGCCCGCAAATCCCTGCTCAAGTTCCGCCAGAGACAGCCCCTTGCTACGCCCAACACCGGCAGCGATTGAGTGGATCAACGTGTAACCAATTACCGCCCCCCAATCCGGATCATCCTTGAAATGGTTTTTGTACATAGTCACAAAAGCCTCATTACCGGGCGCGGTATAAGCGGCGCTAGGATAGCCCGTGACAATCCATCCGTCCGGTGTGTCACTACCAAGAGAGTCCAAATATTCTGGTTCACCAGTCAGCAAAGAAACAACGGATCTGTTCTTAAACAGACCAGTCGTGTTACCCTGGCGGACAAAGGCAACAAGATCCGACGCGAAAGTGGCGTTGAAAATCCCGTCAGGTTCGGCCGCGGCCAGCGCCGCAACGGTTGCCGAAGCATTGATCTGATCGAGTGTTGGCCATTGCTCGGCCACGAAAGTCACATCCGGCCGCTTGGCTTTGAGCAATTTCTGGAAGGTTTTCACAGCCGAGGTGCCGTAGGAATAATTCGGTGCCACCGTGGCCCATTTGGTCGCTGGAAGCTTGGCTGCATCGTCGATCATCATGGCTACGAGCATATAAATGGACGGCGTCAAACGGAACGTATTGGCATTGCCATCCTGCCAGGTTAGCTCATTAGCCAAAGCCTCGCTGGCAACGTATAGAGTGTTGGAATGCTTTGCAAAGGAGCTAAGTGCCAAGCCAACATTTGAAAGGAAACCGCCGGCAAGAACATTTACGCGATCACTTCGGACCAGTTCGGTCGCCGCACGGATTGCATCTTGAGGGTTGGCACCATCATCTTTGGTGATCAGCTTTAACGGCCGGCCAGAAACACCCCCTTTGCTATTGATTTCCTCAACTGCCATGACCATCGCGTTGCGATAGGGCATAGTGAATGTGGGAAAAGCCGCGTAGCTATTGACCTCCCCAATCAGAATTGGATCTCTACTGGCCGCCCTTGCAACATAAGGAACAGCCAGGGACGCTGCCGAAGCAGCCATAAGATGACGACGCGTAAAACCCATAAAAGCCTCCGCAAAAAAAGCAAAAAACGGGAGAAATCGGCGCTCAGTTTTTACACTCGCGCCACCCAGAGGAAAGACTGGCAGGACACATCTGGACGCAAGGCATCAAAGATACCGAGACACCCGTCCTACTCTTTACGAGCATTTCTGCAGAACCATGCTCAACATGAAGACTGAGCAGACACAATGATATCAGCCATGTGTCCAGCCCAATTTATAGACGAATTAACGTTCTACTGAGACTACCCGGCAAGAGATAAACATCTCAGCCCAAAGATATGCAGCCATACCGCCCCCAAAAATGCTGGAACTCACCCAATAGATTATCTATCCGCTCGAAGGAGCGGCCAGAGCATATTATTTGTATACGAATGAGTAGCTCCCCCTCCAGCCTTCGTCAACAATCAATTTCGAGCCTGGGAAAGTTTTTTAACAACCAAACCCAAAAACGCATAAATCGCGTGCAAAGGCAGCGCAGACGGGCGCCAAAACGCTTAAATTTTTATCAAAGGCATCTGTGTAACATGCATTAATAGACAGCCACTTCCTAGGGAGCAGTCAAAGAAAGGCGACGATTAAGCTATGCGTCTGAACAGCCGTATCTCAGCGTTTTCCTCAGGCAGCTTGGCTCCCGGAACCGCCAGTCCTATTAGATCGAGAAGCAGCATCACTGTCGCGCCGCGACGCACTGAAAATGCCTCGTAAAGATGAACGGATTAGCTAAGCAACAGGAGACGCACTGCTATGCCGTCCCATTGACAGGGGACCTTGAAATCTTCGCAAATCAAAGGATACTGATCTAAATCCTCAAATTGTGCATGTGCTAGCGTTCGTTGTTTTTTTGCAGCTATACAAACATTACTACACAGGACATTCAGGATTAGAGATCAAAAATCCGCAACAAGAGTAAACTTGGGACTGCTCTGAAGAATGAGATAAATATTTACCACTCTCTGATATGGAATCTTGCACGCCCTGTCCGAATCGATGAAACGCCGCCCTGCTATTTTTGAGAGCTTATATTTAAACGCCTCCACACTGAGACCAAAGATGTAACTTTAGCGCGCTTTTTCAAATAGGACCGCTACTTTAAGCCCAAGCCCCCTTTGCCCGCGAATGGATCCAAACCATGCTTGAGCAGGAAGACCGCATGCAGGGATATACTTTGGGCCAGACGAGGGGCGCCGTGACACCTGGAATGAAATCTATTGGTAGCTCCAGCCCGGCACAGCATGTTGCTAACCCATCAATTTATTTCTGAGATTGATCTGTGCTGGCTTCAAAAGATCATTATCTGCGACAAGCGCAAAGCCAGCAATGCCGCCCAAATGGGCTGGCTAGCCGGGAAGACCCTGACAAACGAAAAACCACCGCTGGCCGCGGGAGGTGACACCACCACAGACATAGTCTCCTTCTGTATGGACAAAGCGCCTCCCAACCGGCAACGTCCCCAGCCAATTGCAGAATGTTAGGGTTGCCGAGTTGCCTGACTTAGTTGCCTCGTTCTAGGTCCCAGGCTTCGCGGTGGCACTAATCCATAAAGGAGAGGCGGCAAGAGAAGGACTTATCGCAGTTGGGGGCCCCACTACCTCTTCGTCCTTGCAACGGTCTGAATACCAGGCGGATCAGGGAAGAAGGCGTCTCACATTTGCCTCGGCTACCACAAAAGCAGGGGCGGCCGCGGCCATCGCCTGGGGCAGCAAATATATTATAATGATGACTACGCCGTCGTCATGGCTGCCTCGTCTCGTAACCTCCTGATGCCTGCCATCTTGACCTCAGTGTGGCTGTATTTCGAGACATCGGACAACAATACACACGCAAAGATTGTATGCCATGTTAACACTAAAACGTCGTCAAGCGGCCAACCAGCATGAGGGATATCTATTTGAACATCGCCCATCGCAGATTGACGCTAACTAGGAAAGTATAGCGAAGTTGCTCTGGACATCATGGCAGATTCTGGCCGATGCGACGAGAACGCGCATCTTTGCCAAGCTAGGTTCAGGTCTTGGCATCCCAACGAGGATGGTACACAAACCCCTCATGGTCCCGTTCAAGCCAATCCTCGACAAAGACCCGGCACTCGCAAACGCGCTGATCCTCAAAGCGACGCTTCTTACCTTCGATTATATCGAGCAGCACGGCCCGATCGGTTTAACCGCCACCAAAGCCTTGAAACGATATTTCGTGCAATGGGCTGCAGAGGCTTTTGCCTGGCCAAATTACACGGCCGCTGAGCTATATGCCGTCAACAAGGTGCTAAACGAGGCAGATTTTCCGCCACTGAGCGTGTTACATGACGTCCTGCTCGCGGCTAAGCTAGCAAGGCACTACAAAGACACAATGCGAATGACGGCCAAGGCCAAACTCTTGCGTGAAAAGCCGGGCGAATTATGGGAAGTTTTAGCCACTACGCTGCTCTATACCATTGATCACCGCCAATATACCGGCTTCGACGACGCCATAATTGGTAACTGGGATGTCTTCCTGAATGTTATCAACGTCGAAGCAGACCATGCGGTGAGCGAAGAGCGGCTATTTAAGCTATTGTTTGGCTCTACAGAAACTGATATTTGGATCGCGGATTACAGGCTGGCTTCCACATTCTATCTCAATATCTTGCGGCCCTTATGCTGGGTAGGTTTGTTGGCCGAGCATGAGGTTGGTGAGGGCTTTAGCAAACGAGCGGTCTACACCAAAACATCACTTTGGCCGGCTGCCTTAAAACTAGGAACGGACCAGTACTTGCGCCCAGCAACACGACATTAAGTTCCGCTACGGAAGCAATCGGCAAACTGGTTTTGGGGAAAGTCGGCCAAAACGAAGCGGCCGCTTTTGTTGAAACGCAAAGAATTGGCCACTATTCATCGTCAATCGGGTACCGAGCTAATACCTCGTTGCAGACGCAAGGCTTTCCATAACGACATTTCCATTACTTTGATTGCTTCGTCACATTTTCTACAGATTTATATAAATGTCCCTCAGCCGTTGCTACTGACAACTTTGTGGTGCAACTCTATCGTCATTTTCTCTATTCTTTCACTTAGCTCATGTACAAGTTCTGTTAGTTCAGTATTCTGCTTCAACAACTCTATAAGCTGTGCCGTCTGCTGTGCAGCGATGGCCTGACGTTGCTCTGAAGCGTCGGCCAGTGCCTCGCGATGATGGGCTTCTGCTGCCGAATCCAGCTTGTCCCGGTCAGCTTGACGCGTTTGGGCAAGAAGGATCAGGGGCGCGGCATAGGCGGCCTGAAGACTAAACATTAGGTTCAAAAGAATGAACGGATATGGATCGAATTTTGTCCAACCCATCATGTTAATGAGAATCCACAGGGCCACGACGGCGGTCTGAGCAATCAGGAAGGTCGGAGTACCAAAGAAGCGCGCAAAGGTCTCGGCACGTTGCCCGAACCAGTCGTCACCGAATACTGAAGATGCATGATGCGTCGGCCAGTGAAAATGTCTGCTTGGTTTGGGAAGTAATGGCTTTCCGCGAGTTTCATCTGTCATGCATTCGATCTCCCTTGTTACTGTTCGCCAGTATCCCTTCTCAACAGCGGTGCCGTTTTCGACAGTCTCAGTTGGATGGTTTTGGCTGCATGAACGGCTCTGTGACGAAGGTCAGGTATCGTCGAGGAGGCGGTAGCCTACCCCTGGTTCGGTGACGATCAGTTTTGCTGCTCCTTCGCCCAGATGCTTCCGGAGCTGACCAATATAGACGCGCAAATACGCAACGTCCTCGGTATGGGCTGGCCCCCATAGAGCAGTAAGAAGCTGGCGATGAGTGAGCACCCGGCCACGGTTGCGGACTAGCAGAAGCAGAAGCGCATGCTCTTTCTTGGTGAGCGGCAAAGGAGCATCACCGCGATGTGTGGCATCGTGCATGATGGTGAGATCTGCCACATGCAGCGCTTCGGCTGGCGGTGTAGAGGCTCCAGTGCGGCGCAGAGCCGTCCGGATGCGGGCCAACAATTCGCCCAGCGCAAAAGGTTTTTCTACATAATCATCGGCGCCGTTATCAAGCGCCGCAATCTTCTCCGCTTCGCGGTCTCGGGCCGAGAGGACGATCACAGGCACAGACGAGAATGCACGCAAACGGCGCAGCACCTCTTGCCCGTCCATATCTGGCAACCCAAGGTCCAGAAGCACCAAGTCAGGTGCCTGGGCAGCAGCCTGGCGTAGAGCTTCGACGGCATTCTCCGCACGCAGCGGCTCGTAACCCGCAGCGGTAAGGGCAGGTGTCAGGAACCGGTGGATCTGCGGTTCGTCATCGACAACCAGAATGCGGCCGGAGATCATGCTGCAGGAAGTTCCAATGTGATGACCGTACCTGGCAAACCATCTGCGGGTAGATCCAGTCGCGGGCTTTGTGCCGAGATGCGTCCATCCATGGCTTCCGTAAATGCTTTGGCAATAGCGAGGCCAAGCCCTGTACCCGGTGCGACACGATCACCTCGGCTGGCACGGAAGAAGCTATCGAAAACAGCTTGCAACTCAGTCGGGACTATACCCACCCCTTCGTCGGCCACGCTTAAGCGCACATTACTACCCTCGCGTTGGGTGGAAATGCTAATTCGGCTGCCAGGTGGAGCATATTTAACTGCATTGTCCAGCAAGTTGACCAGAACCTGTTCAAGCAGCGTGGGGTCGGCCCGTACATGGGTGGCGTCACGCGCGACATTGAGGGCTGTATAAAGTGCACCCGGCACACGGGCAATAGCGGCCTCTGCTATGGCCTCTAGTGACAACCTCTCATGCTTTATGTCCAGCGCTCCTGCTTCAACCCGAGCCATGTCGATAATATTGGCTAGGAATTTGCCCATTCGGGCAGCATCCTGAATTATGGCGGCCAGCAGGTCGGCGCGAGTTGCCTCGCTCAGCACTTCGCCAGAGGCTGCAAGTGTTTCGGCCGCCCCGCGTATGGCAGTGAGGGGGGTGCGCAGATCATGACTGAGCGACGAGAGCAAGGCGTTACGAAGCTTCTGGCTGTCCTGATGCGCCTCTGTACGGGCGGTTTGCAATGCCAGTCGGGCGCGTTCCAGAGCCAGGGCGGTTTGATCGGCCAATGTCACCAGGGTTTGCACAGTAGGTGCGGGCGGTGGCGTATCTGCGCGGGCGCCTAGTACCCCCACGACTGTACCATGGCCGCGAAGCGGGAAGAAGCGCCAGGGCACGGATGGCAAGGTAGCGGTACCGGTCCCGGTTTCCATATCATGCGTTAGGCACCATTCAGCAGCAGCCTCAGCGGTTTCGTCTAACTCAGTACCGGCAGGGCGGCTTGCCTCAGGCGTAAGTGCGCCATTATGTGCCAACAGTACAATGCCCGCGCCAGTGATAGCAGTGGTTTCCTCGATGGCCGTGTTAAGAATATCGGATAATGTGACGGCACGTGAAAGGCGCTGTCCGAAGAGCGAGATGCGGCGTAGCGCCTCTACTCTTGCGGAGGCAGTGGCAGCCTCCTTGCGGACGCGCCCTGCCAAAGTGCCGGTGACAATTCCCACCAGAAGGAATACGGCAAGGGCAACCACATCGCGCGGGTCGGCCACTGAAAAAGTATACAGCGGCGGCAGGAAGAAGAAATTCCATAAGAAGAAGCCAACTATGGCAGTGAATAATCCTGGCCCGCGCCCCTCTCGACTGGCCATGGCGGCAATGAGCCCCGTGAAGATCAGTCCCATGGCTTCTTGCGGTAGGATATCCTTTAACGCCGAGCCGCTGAAGGTAATGGCGGCAAGCAGAGCCGCTGCCCAAAGATAAGTAGTCCAGTTGCCCTGTGGGAGGGGATCAGGACGTTGCGGCGCTGCGGCGGGAACGGGCACGAAATGCAGCGTATAGGCCAAGGCTTGGCGGGTCAGCGCTTCGGAAAAACGCCGTCTCGGCCAGCGTCCCCGCGCGGCGCGGCCCACAACGATATGGGTGATGTTCTGCGCCGCTGCGTAGTCCATCACAGCGCGCACCATATCCGGTGCTGATTGCGTGACCACATTGCCTCCAAGCTGCACGGTAAGGTCCAATGCAGCCTGGACTTTTGAATTATCATCCGTACGTTCAATGTAGAAACTGGTAAGCGGGGCGCGCAGGGCCTCCGCCAAGCGTGCAGCATGACGCACAACGTTGGAGGCAGCGTCATCCGGCCCAATAAGTGCCAGCACCTTCTCCGCGACGGGCCAGGGACCAGGGATCGCAGACGAACGCATATAGCGCGTTACGTCCTTGTCAATCCGCTGTGCTGCGCGACGCAAGGCAATTTCACGTAAAGCTCCAAGGTTGCCTTCTCGGAAAAAGCCTTCCAAGGCTCTTGCGGCAACGTCGGGGCGGTATACAAAACCTTCCTGCAGCCGGGCGCGTAATTCAGCAGGGGGCAGATCAATCAGTTCGATCTCATCTGCGATATCCAGCACCGTATCTGGAACTGTCTCTCCAACTCGTACGCCGGTTATGCGGGTGATTTGATCGTTGAGACTTTCCAGATGCTGGACATTCACAGTGGTCCAAACGTCGATACCTGCATCCAGTACATCCAGCACATCTTGCCAACGTTTAGCATGACGCAGTCCAGGGGCATTGGTATGGGCCAGTTCGTCCACCAGTAACAAGGCAGGGCGACGCAGCAACGCAGCGTCTAGATCGAACTCCGCCAATGTTTGACCACGATAAGGAACATTGAGGCGGGGGAGTTGCTCAAGCTCACCAATCACCTCTATCGTGCCAGCACGTCCATGGGTCTCGATCAGCCCCGCTACGACATCCACCCCTTTCTGGCGTTTAGCGTGGGCGGCGGTAAGCATCTCCCAGGTTTTGCCAACGCCGGGAGCAGCCCCGAGAAAGATTTTTAAATGGCCGCGTTCGCTACGTTGCGCATTTGCCAGCAACGCATCCGGATCCGGGCGGCCATCATTTTGATTTGCCATACAGCTTTATGAGGCTGGTAGATGTTCCAGCGCAAGGTTGAGTTTCAGCACATTCACATGGGCCGTGCCGATAATGCCGAGGAAAGGATGGTGTGCCATATTCTCTACCAGAGCGATTACTGTGACGGCCGATAAATGCCGTGCGTTAGCTACGGCGGGCGCTTGGCGTAGCGCGTTCTCCAGCGAGATATCCGGGTCCAACCCCGAACCTGAAGCGGTGACAGCATCAGCGGGAACAGGGCCAGGACCATAAGCCTTCAAATAAGCGGCAACCCGTTGCTTCACATTGGCGAGCAATGTCTTGTTGGTGGGTCCAAGGTTCGAAGCACCGGAAGTATCCTGCGTGTAAGGGCGGGGGCTAAGCGCCGAAGGACGCGGAATGAAATATTGCGGACCTTCGAAATTCTGGCCGATGAGCGCGGAACCGATTGTCTGACCATTCTGCCTTATGAGCGAACCATTGGCCTGCCAGGGCAGCACGGCCTGCATAGCACCGGTAAAAATGCCGGGCAGAATAAAACCTATAAGGAGGGTGAAAAGCACGACCAGGGAAAAGGCCGGGCGGAGTTCGCGGAGGATCATTTTCTGCGTCCGTTACGAGAAGATGTGGAATAGGCCGAGGATCATGTCGATGAGCTTAATCCCGACGAAAGGCGCTATGATGCCACCCAGCCCGTAAATAAGCAGGTTGCGCTTGAGCAAAGCGGCAGCGCCGATGGCGCGGAATTTTACGCCGCGCAGCGCCAGCGGTACCAGCACCACGATGATGAGCGCGTTGAAAATAACAGCCGAGAGAATGGCGCTCTCGGGCGTATTGAGGCGCATGATGTTGAGAGCGCCGAGCTGCGGGTAGGTAGTTATGAAGATGGCGGGAAGAATAGCGAAATATTTGGAAATATCGTTGGCGATGGAGAAAGTGGTGAGCGCGCCGCGGGTGATGAGCAACTGTTTGCCGATTTCCACGATCTCGATCAGCTTCGTTGGGTCGCTGTCGAGATCGACCATGTTGCCCGCCTCGCGCGCAGCCTGGGTGCCGGTTTGCATCGCCACGCCCACATCGGCCTGGGCCAGTGCGGGTGCGTCGTTCGTACCATCGCCGCACATGGCCACAAGGCGGCCTTCGCTTTGCACCTTCCTGATATAATCAAGCTTGTTCTGCGGATTGGCCTCGGCGATATAGTCATCCACTCCGGCTTCCGCCGCGATCGTGGCGGCGGTGATGCGGTTATCGCCCGTCACCATGATGGTGCGTATGCCCATGGCGCGCAGCGCCGCAAAGCGCTCTTTTATGCCGGGCTTGACGATGTCTTTCAACTCGATTGCGCCAAGCAGCTTACCATCCGCAGTGACGGCAAGCGGCGTGGAACCAGCCCGGGCAATGCGGGCAATACTTTCGGTAAAGGCGGGGTCCGGCGCAACGCCAAGCGCGGCGAGGACAGAGTCCACCGCGCCCTTGCGGTAGGATTTACCGCCCGTATCAATGCCCGACATACGGGTATTGGCCGAGAAGGGAATGATGGCGGCATCATCCGGCGTGGCCAGACTGATGTCGTAACGGTCTCTTGCGAAGGACAGGATGGAGCGGCCCTCCGGCGTGTCATCGCCCAAGCTGGCCATGACGCAAGCCTCCGCCAAAGCACGCTCATTCACGCCCAGCACGGGGTAGAAACCCGCGGCCATGCGGTTGCCGAAGGTGATGGTGCCGGTTTTATCCAGTAGCAGTGCATCCACATCGCCTGCAGCCTCTACCGCGCGGCCTGATGTGGCAACAACGTTGAAGCGCACCAGGCGGTCCATGCCTGCAATGCCGATGGCCGAGAGCAGCCCGCCAATGGTGGTGGGGATGAGGCAGACCAGCAAGGCAGCCAGCACCGGAATGGAGAAGCGCGTGCCGGAATATTGGCCGAACCCGACCAGCGTGACCACGGCGATGAGAAACACGATGGTAAGACCAGCAAGCAATATGTTCAACGCGATCTCATTCGGCGTTTTGCGGCGCTCGGCACCTTCCACGAGCGCGATCATGCGGTCGAGAAAAGTAGCCCCGGCATCGGCGGTGATGCGTACCACCAGCCAGTCGGACACAAGATGCGTGCCGCCGGTAACAGCGGAGCGGTCGCCCCCGGCCTCGCGCACCACGGGAGCGGATTCGCCCGTTACCGCGCTTTCATTCACGCTGGCCACACCGTCTATCACCTCACCATCCGAGGGGATGAGATCGCCCGCCTCCACCAGCACCATATCGCCACACCTCAGATCCGGCGCCGGGGCGAGTTTGAAAATCGCGCGGTCACGCGGGTCCACTAGCAGTTTAGCCATCGTGTCAGAGCGGGCGCGGCGAAGGCTCTCGGCGCGGGCGCGGCCACGGCCTTCCGCCACGGCCTCGGCAAAGGTGGCGAAGATGACTGTAAGCCACAGCCAGACGGCGATGGTGATGGAGAAACCTGCCGGTCGGTGAGCAAGCAGCGCCTCGATACCCGTGACGGTGACCAGTGCCGCGACGATTTCCGTTACAAAAATGACCGGATTACGCGCCAACGTTACCGGATTCAGTTTTGCGAGTGCCTCCAACGCGGCGCGGCGGATAATGCCGGCGTCGAACATGGAGATGGTTTCAGCTTTTGACATTTCAGAAGCTCTTTCCAGCGTAAAGGAGAAAATGCTCGGCGATCGGCCCGAGCGTGTCAGCCGGCATGAATTGCAGCCCGCCCAGAATGATGATGACGCCGATGAGCAAGAAGGTAAAAAGCGGGCCGGTGGTAGGGAAGGTTCCTGCGCTTTCCGCCAGCTTTGGCTTGGCGGCAAGAGACCCGGCAATGGCGAGAACAGGCACCATGAAGGCGAAACGGCCGAACAGCATAGCGGCGCCCAGCCCGTAATCCAGCAGCGGCGTATCTGCCGAGAGCCCCGCAAAGGCGGAGCCGTTATTCTCGGTGGCCGATGTCCAGCCATAGAGCATTTCCGAGAGACCATGGGGGCCACCATTGGCGAGCGAAGCAACACCTGAAGGCGTGACTAACGAGAAGCCGGCACCAGCCAGGATAAAAAAGGTTAGAATAAGCACGCCCAGCATGGCGAGCTTGATCTCCTTGGCCTGCACCTTCTTGCCCAAATATTCCGGTGTGCGCCCCACCATGAGGCCCGCGACAAACACGGAGAGCAAGGCAAAGACGATGACAGTGTAGAAGCCCGAGCCCACTCCGCCGGGTGTAACCTCGCCAAGCTGCATCAGGAATAGCGGCACTTCCCCGCCTAGGGGCGTATAACTGTCGGTAAAGCTGTCCACCGCGCCGGTGGAGGTGCCGGTGGCGGAAACATTGAATGTGGTGCTTGCGGCAATGCCGAAGCGCATCTCCTTGCCTTCCCAATTGCCGTTGGCCTGCACACCCGCGGCAATCTGCTGCGGGTTGCCCGCGGCCTCCGCCGCGTAAGCGCCCACGCAGCCAAGCGCGAGGATGATGGCCATGGCAGCCATCAACGTGCGCCCCTGCAGCTTGTCCTTCACCATATGGCCGAAGGCGATGGGCAGCGCGAACCCGATGACGAGTAGCAGCCAGTTTTCGAGTAAATTCGTCCAAGCACTGGGGTTCTCGAACGGATGCGCGGAATTGGCGTTGAAGAACCCCCCACCATTTGTACCCAACTCTTTTATGGCCTCTTGGAACGCAACAGGCCCAATGGCCAACGGCTGCGCGCCCGATTGCAGCGTGTGCAGTTGCACGGCCTGCGCGAATGTTTGCGGCGCACCCGCCAGAACCAGCAGCGTGGCGGCAATCAGCGCGCCGGGTATAAGCAGATACAGCGTGATGCGCGTGAGGTCGGTGTAGAAATTGCCAAGCGTCTTCAACCCGCCGCCGGTAAAGGCGCGCATAACGGCCGCAGCGGCAGCAATACCTGCAGCGGCGGAGAGGAACATATGCACACAGAGCCCCAGCATCTGCGCGCCATTGGAAATCTGCTGCTCCGGCACATAAGCCTGCCAGTTGGTGTTGGTTGAGAAGCTGGCCGCCGTGTTGAAGGCCAAGCGTGGCGACATGCCCGCGATATGCAGCGGGTTGAAGGGCAGATAATATTGCAGCCGCAAAATGGCGTAGAGCAACCCGAAATGGATGACGCTGAGCAGCAGCAAGGCGATGGCATAGGATTGCCAGCCCATCTGGCGCGCCTCGTTAATGCCGGCTAGGCGATAGAAACCCATTTCCAGGGGGCGCAGCCAGGCTACACGGCCTTCGAAAATGGCAGCCATATAGCTACCAAGCGGAAAGGCTGCACCCAGCACCAGCGCGAACAGCAGGGCGATATAGAGGAGACCATCTATTGTCATGGGATTAGAAATCCTCAGGCCGTAACAAGGCCCAGACGAGGTAAACGAGAAGCAGAGCGGAAATGACGCCCCCGGCGATGAGATTGGGCATCACACACGCTCACAAGCCGGAACGTAGAGAAGTAACAGAGCGAAAATGATCACTCCTGCGAATACGGAAATAAAATCACCCATGACAGGCTCCTTTCAGCCTGTCAGCCTGCGTGGGAAGGGATAAAAATTATATATGTAAAGCTGACCAGCAGCATAAAGACGGCATAAAATTGGAGCAGCCGTTCCGGGAATATCAACGTAGTCATAGCGGTCAAAGAGGCTATTCAATCCACCTTATGACCGGAAAACATTTATCCGTTACATTCATGCCGCTTCATTGACGGATACATAACGAGATTCACGACGGACTAATGACGAAATCATAGCGAACAATAGACGGTAATATGTCTGATCATTGTCGAAATATCGTCGCATTTCATGCCAGAACATTGACGTTCAATTGGCAGGATCGCTAGAATCGCTGCGTCATGCTCCCGGAAATCGGCCTTGACGCCCTTGCTCAAGCCGCCTCTACAGGGCGCTGAACCCGCGCGCCGCTCGTGATCTGGATGTGCGAGCGCCACGACGAGTTCGCCGCCCTCCTCGACCGGCAGGGCGTCAATTGGAACCGGATCGCCGCTTTTTTCTCAGAAAACGGTTATGCCGGTGCCGGCGGGCAACCTCTGACCCCAAGAACCGTGCGGTCCTATTGGGGGCGGGCGCGGAAACTCATCGCCCAGCGACGAGCCAGGGAACACGATCAACCAGCCACCACAGACGAATGTCAGGCCCTCGGCGGCCCCGCCGCGCCAACAGAGCCGGCGGCACCGGCAGCATCTAAATTTCAACCATCATGGATGAGAAATGAGGACCGGGGTGTTTCCGCAGCAGAACGCCAGCCCCTCGGCGATCCAACTGCTCCCGCCAATCCTGACGATCCGAAATGGAGTGGCGATAAATCCCGATAGGAGAATTTGATGACTGAGGCCCCCTCATCAGAAAAGAAGCCCATCGGCACGCAAAAACCCGCACCCCCCGTATTCCGCGCCGGTAGCTCGACCGCCAGGCTCAAGCCGGCGGAAATCAAGCCACTGCTGACCAGCGAGCAAACCCGCTCCGAACCCGTGGCTCAGGGCCTCGATCTCGCCGATCGACCCAAGATCATCCTGACGGCCGGCCGGGGCAAAACCGGCAAAACCACCTTCCTGCGCTGGATCGTCGAGATGGCAACTATGGAAAATAAAGCCCCACTTTTGGCCGATATCGATCCAACCAATGCAACCTTCTCGACTTTTTTCGAGGATGTTTCCAGACCAGATACATTCAACCAGACCGCTGTCCGCGACTGGCTGCAAGACTTCATGGAATATGCCATCAAGGAAAAGCAAACCGCCGTCATCGATCTGGGGGGTGGAGATACGATCCTGCGCACCATAGCCGCAGAAATGCCCGGCTTCGATGCAATGATTGAGGAGGCGGGCCTGGCCATGGTGATGTTCTACCTCGCCGGCCCGCATCCCGAGGATTTAACCCCGGCCGCCACGCTCGGCGCATTGGGCTTCAAGCCTCGCGCTCGCGCGTTCGTGCTCAATGAAGGCGTGACACCGCCGGGGCAATCGCGCGATCAGGTATTCAGCCGCGTGATCTCCTCCAACGTCTATCGCGATGAAACAGCGGACGGTGCCCTCACCCTCTGGATGCCGCGCCTGCACGCGGCCGAGGCGGTCGAGGCTCGCACCGCGAGTTTCGTCGCCGCACGGGACGGTCAGACCGAACCGCCGCTCGGGGTGTTCAACCGCTCGCGGGTAGGCCACTGGCTCAAGGCGATGGATGCACAATTCGCCGGCGTGAAATCGTGGATGCCATGAGCGAGGCCCTCGATCAGAGCGAGACAGAGGCCGCGATCCGCGCCGCTCAAGCGGAGCTGGACCGGGCCGAACAGCTTGCCCGGCTCGACAATGACCCCACCACTCAAACGCTCCTCGCGCTCCGGGTGTTCCTGGGCTCGACCGCCGCCATTACCGCCGATCAGCGCCGCGCTATGGCTGAGCACAGCTTGCATGTCGATCGGGATTTCAGCGCCGTGCGCCAGGCGCGGGACGGCTTGGCGCAAACCATCGATCAAGCCTTCAAGGCCGCGAAAGCCCAGGCAGAGGCGGCGCATGCGGATTTGTCGCGCCAGTTCGTAGCCTCCTTTGCTCAAGCGGCTGAACAGCGCCTCAAGGGCATGTCGCGGTGGGTATGGTGGCGAACGCTCGCCTCGTGCGCGGCGCTGGCAATCGTGATCCTCGCCCTTGGGTTCGGCCTAGGCTACTGGCGCGGCAACGCGGCCGGGTACAGCCAGGCCGCCGGGACGATTCACGCTACCGGGGCCGTTGGGCAATCCGTCCTCGCCTCGCAAGGCCCGGCTGGCTTGGCGCAATGGCACCAGCTCATGCGCGATAACGCCATCATCGACACGATGAAATCCGATTGCACCGGCAAGAACGTGGCGCATCAGGACGGCCGCACGGCTTGCCATCTCTGGCTATGGACCACGCCAAATGTCGCCTCGGCCGCGCACGGGTAGCGGGATGGAGGAGGATTTTACCCCTCCCCCGGATGCGCCGGGCCGCTCGGCTGGCTTCGCCTCCCAGCTCGGCCGCGCTTTGCTCGGCCTGCTCCGGGGCGCCTTGCGCTTTCTGGTGGTAGTTGTGCTCGACGTGCTCATTCTCGCGGTGCGGTTCGTGCTCTGGTTCCGCCGCCTCCTGTTCTGGCTGGGCTTCTTCTCCGCTCTATCCTGCATTTTGAATTATGAGGTCCACAAGCTCCGCTTGGCCGCCTTCGCACTCGGCGCTGGCATCCTCATGATGGCGCTCTCACGCGCCAGCCTGCTCCTCAATGACCGGCTGCGTTGCTGGCAACTGCAACTCCATGCATGGGCGCAGGGCTGGCCGGTGAAGCGGTATGCGTTCACCGTTTTGCCCCCTCGGCGTTGATGGAGCTGGCCGCTTAATGCCTAACCAGAAGCCGGATGAGTACATGTAAACATGTTTTCATGTTGGTAATGCCTAAATCGATACAATCCAGTCCACCAGTTCCGAAAGTGGCGCATTGAGTCTGCACGCGCGCGCAAACTGGCGCATCGCGATAAAGTCGGGAGCCGGCATCTTCCCCGTTAGATCTCAGTTGAAATTCACATGTCGATCAAAGGCGGTTGATGAGGTCACTAAATTTAGCAGACATGAGAAATATTCATCATTTGGTGGATTTCAATCTTGCTTTGATCCCGGCGGACGTGATGAAGCCACAGGTAGCTTCCAGCCCCGATAGAGTGCCATCAGACGTAGGAACACGCATAATGAAATCCCCACTAAGGCACAAAGTATAGGTTGCAACCCAACCGAACTCCCGACAACCACGACCAACGCGCCTGCGAGTGCAGCCACAGCATAAACATCTGCGCGCAACACTGTAGGAACTTGTGCGGTTAACATATCGCGTACCATGCCGCCGCCAATCCCACTGATCATCCCGAGAACGGCCGCCATTGGCCAGTTAATGCCATAATCCAAAGCCTTTTGTGTTCCAGCTACAGCAAAGACACCAAGCCCGGCTGCATCAAAGAACTGCACGGGGTGCTGAAGACGATAAAATGATTTAGAGAAGCGGAAAACCAGCAATCCGGCGACGACAGCGAGTGCCAAATTATGCCAATTCGCAATTGATTCGGGTGGAATCGCCCCGATGAGTTCGTCGCGAGCGATTCCACCTGCAACGGCGGTCACAAAGGCCAAGACAAGAACGCCGAATAAATCCATGTCGCGTTCGACACCTAGTGCCGCACCGCTGATCGCGAACACAAACGTGCCAATCAGATCAAGGATCTTGACCAATAAAATTGCCGAATTCATCCCGGTTAGGCCTTTGTTATATTCGGTGCCAGCCAATTGCTTGCGGCGACGAGCATCGCTTCAATGCCGGTACTCAGCGTCGGATGGATCACGGGTGCAAAATCCGGTGCGTGGTTTGCAGGCAGCTCATCTACTTTGCCGGCGATTTCAGCGGCTGCGAACTTGTCAGGATCGATTCCGCCAACCACCCAAAATACGACCGGCACGCCCCAGGCCGCTCCGAACAAGCCGAAATCCTCACTGGCGGTGGCTGGTTGAACTTCATGTACGCGGGCGGTCCCAAAATGCTCTTCTAGGGCGGCGGCGACGGCCCGTGTTGCCGCCTCGTCGTTACGCGTTACAGGATACTCGCTAAGAACGGAAAATGCGGGCGGCTTTGATGCTCCCGAGGCTGCTGCCTCCGCCTCCAATATCCGCTTTACTGCGGCGAGTACCCGGTTACGTACCTGTTCTTTAAAGGTTCTGACATTAAGCCGTAGCATGGCTTGGTCTGGAATTACATTCTCGCTTAACCCCGCCTTTAGGGTCCCGACCGTGACCACCGCGCTATCTGTCATAGCCACTTCCCGTGACACCACGCTCTGCAGCCGCATGACGGCGGAGGCCGCCATAACAACGGGATCAATGCTTTTCTGCGGCATCGAGCCATGCGCGCCGCGTCCGAAGAGGGTTACCTCCCAACTGTCTCCGGCCGAGAGCATCGTACCAGTCCGCCAACCTATCTCTCCCGCGCTAAGCGGCATTACATGCTGTGCTAGTGTTACATCGGGCCTGGGAAATCGCGTCACCATGCCATCTGCGATCATGGCACGGGCGCCCTGAGCGGTTTCTTCGCCAGGTTGGAACACCGCCATCACCGTGCCGCGCCAAGCGCTGCGGTTTTCAGCTAAAATCCTTGTAGCTCCCATTAGCCAAGCCACATGCATATCGTGGCCGCACGAATGCGCAATCGAGGTGGGCTGATCAAAGCGGTCAGTGCCCGTTGCCTGGCTGGCATAGGGCAGATCAGTGCTTTCCTTGATCGGCAGAGCATCCATGTCGGCACGCAACATGACGGTTGAGCCTTCTCCATTGCGGAGCAGTCCAACGACACCAGTGCCCCCGACCTTCTCGGTAACCTCAAAACCATGCTGCTTCAGCCACGCAGCGGCAATGTCCGCGGTTCGGTACTCCCGCATGGACAATTCCGGGTTAGCATGTAGGTCTTTGTAAATTTCCTCCAGTTCGAACAGCAGCTTATCGGACGGGCCGGGCAACAGAGCCGGTGGCAGGGGATTTTTATCGGAATCAACAATCATCATCTGGCTCCTTAAGCGAATATATCCGATATTCGTCAGGGGGATTTACCGTATCGCAGGATAGGACCGATCGCTCTGATTCGGTTAGGACGAGAATCTCACGAGCTATCCGCAGCGCCGCATCCACCGGGAGGGCGCTATCATCTTCGACCAACGCCAAAAGCTGGAGTGCCTTAACGCGTCGAAAGCTGTCGTAACCGACCGTGTCAGTTGCACATAGAATGCACATCCCATCCTCTCACACGTTTTGAGTGGAAATATCATATCTCTCAGCAAGGAGCTCGCCGCCACCTGAGACGTGAGATGACCATCTTGCCGCCCGACTGTATCGGTGCCGCGGGTCCAAGATGCAGTTCATCATTATTCAGTTCAACCGTCCTGACTTGGGTTTGGTCGAGCCAATTCGGGTAAAAGGAGACGAACATACTGTGGGTGAGCTCTCCCTTGGTCTCGTCGACGTGGAATTGACCCGAATAGGCAATGTAGCCAGCCGCAGCACGATACTCGTCGAGTGTGCCCCTGAACCAGTCGCCCGACGCGAATTCTGGCCGCCCGACCCGCATGAGCTGCGCCGACATGTAGCCATCTGGCGTATAGAGAATGATGCCTTTGGCGTTTTCCCCAAGTGGATAAAACGGAGCCGATCCGTCAACTGGGTGCTCGACGTAGGATTCGAGGATCCAAGCGCCAATAAGCTTCTCACGTAGATTCATGCTTGATCTCCTTAGTTGCGCTGATAGTCGCCGTCGATCGGCAGCACCTGACCCGAGATCGACTTTGCGGCGTCGGAAGCGAGGAAGACAGCAAGCGCGGCGATATCAGCGGGATCGACCAGACGCTTGATCGATTGGTTGGCCATAGAAATTCTCTTCACCTCATCAAGAGATTGCCCGGTAGCCTCGGCTCGGCCCTGAAAGACGCGTTGGATGCGATCGCCATCCACTGCACCCGGCGCGATCGCATTCACCCGGATGTCGTGTTCACCAAGCTCCATCGATAGAGTCTTGGTAAATCCTATGATGCCCCACTTGGCGGTCGCATAAGGGCTGCGACTTGGATAGCCGAAGCGTCCTCCGGCCGACGACATATTGATGATGACGCCCTTGCCTGCCTTGATGAGATGGGGAATTGCAGCCTTTGTAACCAGAAAGGTGCCAGTCAAGTCGATCTTCAGGACGGCCTCCCATTGATCTGGGGCTAGTTCGACGACTGGGGCGGTTGGGCCGCCGATACCGGCGTTATTCACGAGAATGTCGAGGCCACCAAGCTGCGATGTAGCCTCTTCGACCATCGCCACGACCTGTGCGCGATCACCCACGTCATACCGACCGGTTTTAAGGCCGGGGAGTTCGTTGGTTGCCGCTGCGAGAGCCTTCTCGTCGATGTCGCACACATATACGGTGTCGCCGGCCGAGATGAAAGCGGCTGCGATCTCCTTGCCAATTCCGCTGGCACCGGCTGTTACCAATACTTTGCGCATGTCATCCTCGTGTTTGCTTGTAAGATGAATGTCTGCTCTACTAATGCGCCATGCAACCGACCTAATTAGGGGAGGAATGAGCATGACAACCTCTGCGGGTACTAAAGCCAGGGTTGATGCCGTAAATGCCTCAGCCACTGGCATTGTAGAAGAACTTGCCCGAGCGAAGGACCTTGCCTCACTTGGCGAGATGTTCGCCGCCCGTATCTCGCCTCTGGGCTTTCTGAATGCAGGCTACCTTCGCATTTTCGGCGCGCGGCAGTTCCACGGAGCGAAATATCTGTTCGGCGGAACGACACCAGGATGGTCGGAACGCTATCAACAGCAGCGCTTCTGGGTTGACGACCCCGTTTTTGCGCAGTGCTGCCGAAGCACAGCCGCGTTTACCCTGATCGAAGTTGCTGGACGTTCGGACAAAGGCATACGGATTCTTTCTGAAAGCAGAACTCTCGGCCTCTTTGACGGCTTCGTTTCTCCAATCCGCGCGGGCTATGATGAGGTAGGCTTCGTCCTGCTTAGCTCTGCGACCTCCATCGAACCGAGCGACCGGGAGCGCTTCCTGATTCACGGTATGTGCGAAACCTATGCTCGGGCGGGCTTGGCGCTGGTGCCAGCCGAGCCAGAGCCGCGCGCGCTAACCCGACGAGAGGTCGAATGCCTGAACTGGGTTGCCGTCGGCCGCAGCGACCAGCAAATTGGTATGATCCTTGGGCTCTCCGCCAACACGGTCCACGGGCATGTTGAGTCCGCCAAGTACAAGCTGGATGCGAACTCCCGTGCACAGCTTGTGCTGAGAGCTGTCATGGCCGGTATCATCCGTTCAGACCCGTCAAGGTAGCGCCGGGTCTGAGTCGCTGAAGGTAAGTTTTGCCTCACGCTTCGGGACTTAGTGAGTCTCTGATTAAGTCTCCCGACCCACAATTAACCCATTAAATTAAATTGGTTTGCCTTGCTAAAATGAGTTTTTTCAGAGGTTTCTAATGCCCCACGCAACCTCTTTTTTGCAAACGACTGTCCGAAATTGCAAAAGCATCATGTTAGCAAAAGCACACCCGAGAACTTGGAATTGGACGCAGCACTAGCAGAGTGCGTGGTAAAGACCAACGCATTACCTGATTAAGCGAAGAAGGTAACGTTCAGCGACCCTACTAGAATCGATTATTTTAGTAACAGACCGATTCGAGTTGAACTATTTTATTTTTGGCAATTTGATTTTTTCCTTATCGTCTGGAAACAAATCTAATTCTATCTGCTGAATGCGGGCTTCACGGGTTCCCGTGTCGGGGATAATTTTTCCTGACCTAAGGAGCCTATATTCCAAGTAAAGGTCGTCCACATTGAATAGCTTTGTTTTCGTCGTCATAAATATATCGTAACATAAATAAATCCGAAATAAAAATTAACTTATTATTTCGCGCGAGTGGATCTGGATCATTTTTTCTGATCTCGATCATCTAGTGCATGCTAGCCACCCGGCAATGTTCGACGCCTCCCCTCGGGGGGCCGCAGCTCAACTGAGAATAGCTACGGATCTGCTCCAAACGCTACACACACCTGTCTCAGTTAAGGCATCTCTGAATAAGTCGCCTTGAATGGCAACGACGGCATTTCTTAAACTCTGTTTTTTGCGGGGGGCGTTTGCATGCGTCAGTCGAGCTTTGCCGGAGTTGGCTTTGAGCGTTACGGCTAGACGACGCGGCGCGCGGCATTTTTGGCGGAGATGGAGCAGGTCATCCCCTGGGGCGATCTCCACGCGTTGATTGAGCCTGTGTACCCGAAGGCCGGGAGGGGCCACCGGCCTGTTGGGCTTGAGCGGATGTTGCGCATTCACTTTCTCCAGCACGGGTTCAACCTGTCTGACCCCGCGGTTGAGGAAGCGCTTTACGAATCAGCCTCGATGCGCCGTTTTGTTGGCATTGACCTGGGTCAGGAGCCGGTCCCTGACGAGACGACCGTCTGCAAATTCCGCCACTTGCTTGAGGCGCACGATTTCGGGCGGGTGCTGTTTGAGCAGGTTCATGCGCACCTTGAAGCGCGCGGGATCAAGATATCCACGGGCACGATCGTGGACGCGACGATTATCGCGGCACCATCTTCGACCAAGAATGCGTCTGGCCGGCGCGATCCGGAGATGTACCAGACCCGCAAAGGGCAGCAATGGTATTTCGGCATGAAGGCGCATGTGGGCGTGGACAGCAAAACCAAGATCATTCACGCGGTGGTGGCGACGGCGGCGAATGTGCATGACAGCGCAGTTCTGGGCGATCTGCTGCATGGAAAGGAAACCCGCGTCTGGGGCGACCAGGCTTATCGCGGCCAGCGCGATGTCGTTCGCGAACATGCGCCGCGCGCCAAGGACTTCACCAACCGGTGCTGCAAGGTCAAGGGCGTCGTCGACGAGGCCGAGAAAGCCAGGAACGCGCGCTCCCACACCTGCACCAGTGCCGCGGCGTAACGCTAGAACTCCTGCCCCTCGCGTGTGAGCAGCGCACCCGCGCGCTTACCGCGGTCTGGGTGAGGTTGAGATTGGCCGCCGCGCTAACAAAGCTGCCGGTCTTCACGATTTACAGAAATGTCCGCACCGCGTTGATATCCAAACCATCCCCCTTGCGCAGGCCGACACGCGGCCGCCTTGGCTTTGAGCCAAAAAACCTTCATATTGAACGCATATTTAATCAATTTTTCCTTTTACATGTCAATCTCCGGCGGGTGCTGGGCTCGCAATCCTGACATGGTCGCCTATCTCCATATTGTTCATGATTTCAGCCACATGAGGCGGCGTGAGAATGACAAACGCGACTCCCGATCTGCACGTCAAACGGGTCTATGACCCGCCCGCAACCAGCGACGGCGCGCGCGTGCTGGTGGACCGGCTATGGCCGCGCGGCTTGCGCAAGGAGGATGCGGCGCTGACGCTTTGGCTGAAGGAGATCGCGGCCAGCACGGCGCTGCGCCAGTGGTTTGGCCATGATCCGGCGCGCTGGGCGGAATTCCAGGCGCTTTACCGCGAGGAACTCAAAACGAAGGACGAACCGTTGAAGGCGCTGGCGGCGCTGCTGCGGCAAGGCCGCGTGACATTGCTCTATGGCGCCCGTGACACAGCGCATAATCACGCGCTAGTTCTGGCCTCATTCATCGCAGACGCGCAGCACCGGCGTGGCTCAGCCCTCAGCGCCGCGCCATCCACGCGGCCAGCGAGATGAACAGCAAGCCCAGCGCCTGCGCGCCGACACCGAACCGGAACAGAATGCCGTAACTCCCCGTCAGCCGGAATAAATGCGAGAGCAAGGCGGCGGCGGAGATCTGCGTGATCGCGTAAGTCATCGCCGCCAAACCCCAATCCGTGGAGAGACGCGCGGGCGGCACCATCCCGGCAATAGCGCCGGCGACCAGCATGACCGTGCCCAATGCCACCGCCCCCACGCAGAGGGCCGAAACAACCAGGGCCGGAACGGCATCGGTGAACAGGGGGATGGCGACGGCCCCGCCCATGACCACAAACCCCGCCGCCAGCGTTGGCAGAAAGCCGAAGCGATCGGCCGCGCGGCCCAATAATGGCGGCCCCAGCGTGGCGGCCAGCCCGATCCAGGCAGCCATCACCGCGCCAGCGGCGACGCCGCGCCCCAGCCCGATCGCGATGAAGCTCGACCAGAACAACATATGCGGCATGAAACCAAGGGCCGAAAACGCATAGGCTGAGATCAGCAACAGCACCACGAGCGGCGGCGAGCCCTTGGCCGCATGCCGTTGCGGCGGCTCGATGCGCGCGGGCGGCATGATCAGCGCCACAATCAGCGTGGCGCCCGCGCAGAGCGCGCCGAGCGCCGCCCAGGTGAACACCAGCCCGTAGAGCAGCAGATGCGGGATCGCCAGGGAGCTGAAGGTCATGCCCGCGCCCATCCCTGAAAAGGCGAACCCACTGACCCGTCCGCGGGAAGCGGGCGGTGCGCGCCCGACGACGGCTGAGGCCATGAGGACCATCAGCACCCCGCCGGTGAGCCCCGACACCAGCCGCCAGAACCCGAACCAGGCTGTCCCCCAGTTCAGCGCGCAGCACAGGGTGGCGGCGGCGGTGAGGCCCATGGCCAGCACCATCGCCGGTTTGGCCGGATAAGCGCCGCGCCACGCGCGGATGGCGGCGACGCCGATGAAATAACCCGCGAGATTGACCGTTGCGAACCAGAAGGCGCTGGACGCGCTATACCATTGCGCCTTGACCAGCGCCGGCACCAAGGGGGCGAAGCTGAAACGCGCCACGCCAATGCCCACAAACATAGCCAGCAAGCCGCTGAGAGCCGTGCGGATGACCGGAAACCCCGGCATCCTGTGCGCCACGACGCGGCTTGGCGTCATGGTCGCGCCCATGGCGCTCCGGTCCTCATGCCAGGATCATCCCCTTAACTCCAGAATACGACGGTTTTATTGCCATTCATCAGCACACGCTGGGCGAGGTGCCAAGAGACGGCGCGGGAGAGCACGCGCTGTTCGATATTGCGGCCCTTGCGCACGAGGTCGTCCGGCATGTCAGCATGGCTGACGGCTTCCACATCCTGGTAGATGATCGGGCCTTCATCGAGATCGGCGGTGACGTAATGGGCGGTGGCGCCGATCATCTTCACGCCATTGGCATAGGCCTGGTGATAGGGTTTGGCGCCCTTGAAGCTGGGCAAGAAACTGTGATGAATGTTGATGCAGCGCCCGCTGAGCGCCGCTGCGAAGGAATCCGACAAGATCTGCATGTAGCGGGCGAGGATCACGAGATCGATGTTGAGGTCTTTGACCAGGCCGAGGATTTGCGCTTCCTGCGCCGCTCTGTTCTCCGCCCCCACCGACAAATGGTGGAACGGAACGGCGCCGAGTTCGGTGACCTTGAGCGCGGTTTTGGGATGGTTGGAGACGATGCCGCAAATCTCCATGTCCAGCTCGCCGATGCGGGTCCGGTAGAGCAGATCGGCGAGGCAATGGTCGAATTTGGAGACCAGCAGCAGCACGCGCTGGCGCTCGTCTTTCGAGCGCAGCTCCCATTTCATCTGCAGGCTCTGGGCGAGAGCGCCCAGGGTGCGCTCCAGCTCGGCCCGCGTGCAATCGGTGACGAACGCCATGCGCATGAAGAACAGGCCGGTATCGGGGTCGTTGAACTGGTTGAGCACGCGGATATTACCGCGATGCTCGAAGATGGCGCCGCTGACCTGGGCGATGATGCCCGCGCGGTCGGGACAGGAGAAGCTGAGCGTGTAGGAGACGGTCATGAAATTCTCACCTTGACGAGAGGCGCATGCACGAAGCGCTGGCGCTCGAGCCAGGCGCCGAGGCTCGACATGCCGCCGTATGGATAGAAATGCGCGAAGACCTGGCCGTGGCGCTCTAGCGCGAGGCCGCTGACCAGCGCGTGCACGAGTTGGTCAGGGCCGGCATGGCTGCGCAGCTTGGTCAGGGAGAAGCCGTAGCGGGCGAGTACGGCGGCGGAGGCGCTGACGCCGCACAGGGCGGCGTAGCGCAGCAGAGTGCGCAAATTGGCGGGTCCCGGCACGCCCAGGCGGACCGGGACCAGTATGCCCCCGGCGCGCAGTTCCTCCAGCCAGTCCAGCAGCGGCGTGGCGGAGAAGCAGAATTGGGTGGCGATTTCGGCCGTGAGTCCCTGATCGGCGATGGCGGCGAGTTTGTCGCGCATGGCGCGCGCGAGGCGCGGGTCGGGGATTTTGGGGTGGCCTTCCGGGTAGCCGGAGATCACGGCGGTATGCACGCCATGGCGGCGGAGCAGGCCGGTTTGCAGCAACGCCAGCGCATCCTCGAACGGGCCCGCCGGACGCGCGCAATCGCCCGCCAGCACCAACATCCGCTCGACCTTGGCCCGCGCCGCCCAACCTTCCAGCAGGCGCTCTAACGCGCCGCAGCTGCTCAGGCGGCGCGCGGCGATGTGGGGCATAGGCGTGAAACCCAATTCGCGGATGGCGGCGGCGGCGTCGAGCCGGTCGGCATCGGACTCACTGGCCAGGTAGGGAATGGCGATGATGGTGCCGGGCGCGAAGCGGGACGCCATCGCCGCGAGGTTCGGGATATCGCGGGCCGTGGCCTCCATCGACCACCCGTCCAGACAGTTCCATTGCATCGCCGCCGTCATCTCCTCGTGCATCTCGTTCAAATCCGTTTGCGGTTGCGGGCGGGCCGGAGTGCTCAGCACTCGATGAAATTGGCGGCGAGGCCGCCGAGCGAGGTTTCCTTGTACTTGGTGTTCATATCGGCGCCGGTCTGGCGCATGGTGGCGATCACCTGGTCAAGCGAGACGATGTGCGAGCCATCGCCGCGGCGAGCGAGCGAAGCGGCGCTGATCGCCTTGATCGCGCCGAAGGCGTTGCGCTCAATGCAAGGAATTTGCACCAGCCCGCCGACGGGGTCGCAGGTCATGCCGAGGTGGTGTTCCATGGCGATTTCGGCGGCGTTTTCGACCTGCGCGTTGGTGCAGCCGCGCGCCGCCGCCAGCCCCGCCGCCGCCATCGAGGAGGCGACGCCGACCTCGCCCTGGCAGCCGACCTCGGCGCCGGAAATCGAGGCATTGGTTTTGA
This sequence comes from Acidocella aminolytica 101 = DSM 11237, assembly GCF_900129125.1. GTDB lineage: Bacteria > Pseudomonadota > Alphaproteobacteria > Acetobacterales > Acetobacteraceae > Acidocella > Acidocella aminolytica. The sequence continues at coordinate 47,509 of NZ_FQVJ01000021.1, forward strand.
ATAGGCCGCCAATGGCGGTGGCGGTGAAGATGAAATTGCGCATGCCCTCATGTGAGGCACCGGGGCACATGTCGCTGTAATACCGCAGCACCGCGGGAATGACGCCGGCTGCGCCGTTAGTCGGCGCGGTGACGACGCGCCCGCCAGCGGCGTTCTCCTCGTTCACCGCCATGGCGAACAGGCTGACCCAGTCCATCTTCTCATGCGGGGCGAGGTCGTTGCGGCTGGTATCGGCCTCCAGCCGCTTACGCAACGCGCGCGCTCGGCGGGGTACTTTGAGCGCGCCGGGGAGCACGCCTTCGCCCTGCAGGCCGCGGTCGATCGCCGCCATCATGGTGGCGATCACGCGGTCGACATGCGCCAGCACCTCGGCAGCCGGGCGCAACGCCACCTCGTTCGCGCGCACGATCTCGGCGATGGTTAGCCCGGTCTCCTGGCTGATGCGCAGCAGATCGACCGCGTTGGCGAATAGATAGGGCACTTGCGTGGTGATTGCGCCGAGCGCGGCGGGTTCATCCTCGCGGGTGACGAAGCCGCCGCCGACCGAGCACCAGCGCTCGGCGGCCACCAGGGCGCCGACGGCATTGAAAGCCTCGAAGGCCAGGGTGTTGGGGTGGCGCGGCGGCGCGGTCTCACGGTCGAACACGATGTCTTCGGCTGGGGCAAAGGCGATGTTCCTGCCCTCCAGCTTAAGCGCGCCGCACGTGGAAATCTCGGCGACCAGGGTGTCGGCGTGGTCGGGATCGACCGTCTCCGGCAACTCACCCGCCAGGCCGAGGACCACGGCTTTATCCGTGGCGTGGCCTTTGCCTGTCCAGGCCAGGGAGCCATACAGCGTCACCCGCAGCCGGGCAACGCTGGACAACTGCCCCGCCTGCTTCATTCCGCCGGTGAAGAGATGGGCGGCGCGCATCGGCCCGACGGTATGCGATGAGGAGGGGCCGATGCCGATTTTGAACAGATCAAAGGCGCTGATCATCGGTTAATCCGCGTATTCACAGCCGACATTGGCCAACAGCGACCACACATAGGGCGCGAAGGAACGCCAGACTTCCATGTGGAAGCGTGTCAAATCCTGACGCCACAGCACGATCTCGGCCTTGAAGAAGATGGTGCGCGTGGCCATGCCGACCGGAAAGGCGGCGGGGTCGAAATCGAGCGGGCAACCACCGTTGAGGATGTCGGTGACCGCTACGCCTTCAAGCGCGATGCCCGTCTGCCGGTGGCTGATATCGGCGAGCGAATACAGCCCGTCCGTCAGCCGTTGCGAGAGGCTGGCGGCGACGGTGGCGGCATCGGTCTCTGCGAGCAGCAGCAGCCACTCATCGGGGCCGAGGCGCAGCGCGGTGCGCTGGCCCGCACTGACCGCGCGGTTGATCGGGCCGGTGAGGTCGAGGCCCAGGGCCTCGCCCGCCGCGCCGAGCGATGCCTGCGGCACGCGCAGCGAGAAGCGGGCGCCGCCGGTAACGGGGCGGCAATGCCTGTCTCCGGCCTGGCCGCTGAGCGCAAACAGCCGCGACAGCGAGGTCGTCTCTGCAAGATTATCCATTGAGCCTGGTTCCTTCCGGATCATAGAAGACGGGCGCGACGACGCTGACGCGGGCATTGCCGGTGGCGAGCGGTACGTAGAGCTGCTCGCCGGTGCGCGCCCGGCCATCGCGCAGCAGGGCCAGCGCGACGGAGCGGCCAAGCGTCTCGCTCCAATACGAGGAGGTGATATGGCCAAGCATGGTCATCGGCTTGGGCTGCGCGGGATCGGCGACGATATGCGCGCCCTCGTCGAGCACCAGCGCGGGGTCGTCGGTGAGCAGGCCAACGAGCTGCTTGCGGTTGGTCTGCTCGGCAAAGGCCTTGCGGGCCAGAGCGCGTTTGCCGACGAAGTCCGGCTTGGCCTTGCCGATCATGCCAGCATAGCCGACATCATCCGGAGTCACCGTGCCGTCGGTCTCCTGGCCGACGATGATGTAGCCCTTCTCGGCGCGCAGCACGTGCATGGTCTCGGTGCCATAGGGCGTGATGTCATACGGCTTGCCGCTGGCCATCAGCGCCTCCCACACGGCGCGGCCGTAATCGGCGGGCACGTTGATCTCGAAGCCGAGCTCGCCGGTGAAGCTGACGCGGAACAGGCGTGCCGGGACACCGGCGATCTTGCATTCCACCATGCTCATATGCGGCAGCGCCTCGGCGGAGATATCCGCCCCCGTGATCAGCGGCGCTACGACCTTGCGCGCCATCGGCCCCTGCACCGCAATCACCGCGTATTGCTCGGTGGTCGAGGTCAGCCAGACATTGAGTTCGGGGAACTCGGTCTGCAGGTAATCCTCCATCATCGTCAGCACGCGCGCCGCGCCGCCGGTGGTGGTGGTGACGTGGAACCGCGTATCGGTGATGCGGCCGATGACGCCGTCATCGATGACGAAGCCGTCCTCGCGCAGCAGGATGCCGTAGCGCAGCTTGCCAGGCTGCAGCTTGGTCCAGGCGTTGATGTACATGCGGTTGAGGAACTCCGCCGCATCCGGGCCGACGACCTCGATCTTGCCTAGGGTAGAGGCATCGAAAATGCCAACCCCGTTGCGCACGGCGCGGCATTCGCGCGCCACCGCCTTGTGCATGTCCTCGGAGCCGCGCGGGAAGTAACGCGCGCGCTTCCACAGGCTGACATCCTCGAACACCGCGCCCTGGGCCTCGGCCCAGCCATGGATCGCGGTGTGGCGCTCGGGATCGAACAGCTCTCCGCGCGCATAGCCCGCGAAATAGCCGAACGGCACCGGCGTGTAGGGCATGCGGAAGGTGGTGGTGCCGATAGCGGGGACCGGCTTGCCCAGCACCGGCGACATGATGCCGAGCGCGTTCATGTTCGACAGCTTGCCCTGATCAGTGGCCATGCCGTTGGTGGTGAAGCGCTTGACATGCTCGACCGACTTCATGCCCTCACGCATCGCCAGCGCGATATCCTTGGCGGTGACATCGTTCTGGTAGTCGAGGAAGGCGCGGACCGAACCGGGATCGCCATGATAGGGCACGGCTCCGATGAAGCCGCCTTGCGCCTCCGGCGCGTTGGTCACCTGATAGCTGAAAGCGCTGCCACCCGCGGCTTCGGCCCCCGCCTCGGCGCCCGAAGCCATCACTTCGGCCAGGGCGGCCACGCCCGCGGCGCTGCCGGCGACGCTGCACGCCTCGGCCGGCGCGCCGGGAAGGAAGGCGTCCAGCGTGGCATCGAACACCAGCTTGCCGCGGCTCTGCGAGAACAGATGCACGCTCGGGGTGAAGCCTCCAGACATCAGCAGCGTGTCGCAGCTAAGGCGCTGCCCGCTGCCGCCGGCGATCGGCTTGACGGTAGCGCCGGTGATGCGCAGGCGCCCATCCGTGGTAGCGATGGTCGAGGCCGGGTATATGGCCAGCCCCGCCTTTTGCGCGGCGGCCACCCAGGGCCCGCCCGCATTCGGCCGCAGATCGACGATGCCGGCGATCGCGCAGCCGGCGCGTTGCAGCGCCAGCGCCGTGCGGTAGGCGCCGTCATGCGCGGTGAAGATCAGCGCCCGGCGGCCGGGCAGCACGCCGTAGCGCTCCAGGTAGAGGCGCGCAGCCTCGGCCAGCATGATGCCGGGCCGGTCATTATCCGGGAACACCAGAGGCCGCTCGATGGCGCCCGCGGCGATGACCACGCGCTTGGCGCGTACCTGCCACAGTCGGCCGCGCGGCTGCGCGTCGTTGCGCTCGCCCTCATGGTCGGTAAGCGCCTGAGCCAGGCCGATCATGTTGTGCGGGAAGTAGCCGAAGGCGGTGGTACGGGTGAGCAGCTTTACCTGCGGATAGGCGACGAACTGGGCCAGCGCGGTCTTCAGCCATTCGGCGGCGGGCAGGCCGTCGATCTGCGCATCGGGTTCGGCCAGCAGCGACCCGCCCGCCTCGGATTGCTCATCGCACAGGATCACCCGCGCGCCGGTCTTGGCGGCGGCCAGGGCGGCAGCTAGGCCGGCCGGGCCAGCGCCGACCACCAGCACGTCGCAATGCGCGAAGCGCTGGGCGTAGCGGGCGGCATCCGGGGTTTGGGGCGAGCGGCCAAGGCCGGCCATCTCGCGGATGCGCGGCTCGAAGAATTTCGTCCACGCCTTCCGCGGCCACATGAAGGTCTTGTAGTAGAACCCGGCCGGAAAGAAGCGCCAGAACACATCGTTGATCGCGCCGTAATCGCGCTCCAGCGAAGGCGCGCGGTTCTGGCTCTCGGAGGTCAGGCCGTCATAGAGTTCGACCTGGGTGGCGCGCAGATTGGGCGTGAAATGCGCATCATCGCGCCCGACGCCGACCAGCGCATTGGGCTCCTCGCCGCCGGCGGTGAGGATGCCGCGGGGGCGGTGATATTTGAACGAGCGGCCGACGAGATGCACGCCATTGGCGAGTAGGGCCGAGGCCAGCGTGTCACCGGGATGACCAAGGTAGAGCTTGCCGTCGAAGCTGAAAGTGAGCGTGCGGGTGCGGTCTATCCGGCCGCCTGCGGAAAGCCGATAAGATTGCGTCATGGGAGCATCTCCCCGATGCGATAACTCGCCTCGATATGGTCAGTATAGGTGTTGCGCTTGACGTTGAAAAATCGGCCACAGCCAAACGCGTGGCGCCAGCGCTCGGCATGGTCGCCGCGCGGGTTCTTCCGGAAGTAGAGGAACTCGGTCCAGGCCGCGTCGTCCTCCTTACGGGGGTCGGCGGCGCGCACAACATGCGCCTCGCCGCCATAGGCGAACTCGATCTCGGGCCGGTTGCCGCAATAGGGGCAGGGAATCAGGAGCATTGCTTGGCGTCCTTCAATGGGCGACCGCGGCGGCGGCGGCTTCGTCGATCAGCCGGCCAGCGCCAAAGCGCTCGAGGTTGAACGGGGCGTTGATCGGGTGCGGCTCGTCCTTGGCGATGGTGTAGGCGAGCAGATCCGCCGCGCCAGGGGTGGCCTTGAAGCCGCCCGTGCCCCAACCGCAATTTACATACAGGCCCGGCACCGGGGTCTTGCCCAGGATCGGCGAGCGGTCCGGCGTGACATCGACGATGCCGCCCCAGTTGCGCATCATCCGCATGCGCCGGAAGATCGGGAACAGCTCGCAGATCGCCTCCAGCGTGTGCATCGGAATATGCAGCGCGCCGCGCTGGCTGTAGGAGACATAGGAATCCGTGCCCGCGCCGATCACCAGCTCACCCTTGTCGGACTGGCTGATATAGGCGTGGATGGTGTTGGACATCACCACGCAGGGGAAGATCGGCTTCACCGGCTCCGACACCAGCGCCTGCAGCGGATAACTCTCCAACGGCATGCGCAGCCCGGCCATCTCCATCACCAGCGAGGTACTGCCCGCGGCGCTGACTCCGATCTTGCGCGCGCCGATGCGCCCGCGCGTGGTCTGCACACCCGTCACGCGGCCGGTGGCGTCGCGCTCAATGCCGGTGACCTCGCAATTCTGGATGATATCGACCCCCAGCGCGTCGGCGCCGCGGGCGTAACCCCAGGCCACGGCGTCGTGGCGCGCCGTGCCGGCGCGGCGCTGCAGCGCCGCGCCGGTGACGGCATGGCGCATGCCGGGCGCAATGTTCAGCGGCGGGCAGAAGGCCTTGGCCTGCTCCGGCGTCAGCCATTCATTGTCAACGCCGTTCAGGCGGTTGGCATAAACATGGCGCTTGAAGCTCTGCTCGTCGTGTACATTATGCGCCACCATTAGCACGCCGCGCTGCGAGAACATAACGTTGTAGTTGAGGTCCTGAGACAGGCCCTCCCACATCTGCAGCGCGTGATCGTAGAGCGCGGCGCTCTCGTCGAACAGATAGTTCGAACGGATGATGGTGGTGTTGCGGCCGGTATTGCCGCCACCGATCCAGCCTTTCTCCAGCACCGCGACATTGCGGATGCCATGCTTCTGGGCCAGGTAATAGGCGGCGCCAAGGCCGTGACCACCACCACCGATGATGATCACGTCGTAAGACGATTTGGGTTCGGGATCGCGCCATTGAGGCTTCCAGCCTTTGTGGCCGTTCAGCGACTGCTTGATCAGCGCGAGAGCGGAGTAGCGTTGCATGAGATGATGACGCCTTAAGCTTCGGGTTGGTTTGTGTTGGTTTTGGAAATCCCGCTGCCGCGGGGATCTCTCAGCTGAGCGACGGATAAAGCGGGAAGGCTTCACACAGCGTGTTGACCTTCCGCCGCACCGCCGCGGTTACCGCCTCTTCGTCGGGTTTGCCGATCACGTCGAGCATTTCCACGATCAGGTCCGCCACCTGCGCGAACTCCGCCGTGCCGAAGCCGCGCGTGGTGCAGGCCGGCGTACCAAGGCGGATGCCGGAGGTGACCATCGGCTTCTCCGGATCGAACGGGATGCCGTTCTTGTTACAGATGATGCCGGCGCGGTCGAGCGCTTGCTCCGCCGCCTTACCGGTCAGCCTCTTGGGCCGCAAATCCACCAGCACGAGATGCGTGTCGGTGCCGCCCGAGACGATGCCGCAGCCATGGCCCGCCAGACGCTCGGCCAGCACGGCGGCGTTGGCGACCACCGCCTTCGCGTAGGTCTTGAATTTGGGGCTCAGCGCCTCGCCAAAGGCCACCGCCTTGGCCGCAATCACATGCTCCAGTGGCCCGCCCTGCAGGCCAGGAAACACCGCCGAGTTCAATTTTTTGGCGAGTGCCTCGTCATTGGTGAGGATGAGGCCGCCGCGCGGGCCGCGCAGCGTTTTGTGGGTGGTGCTGGTCACCACATGCGCGTGCGGGAACGGGCTGGGGTGCCCCCCCGCCGCCACCAGGCCAGCGATATGGGCGATATCGACCATCAGATACGCGCCAACCTCATCGGCAATCGCCCGGAAGCGGGCGAAATCAATGATGCGGGGAATCGCCGAGCCGCCGGCAATGATCAGCTGCGGCCGATGCTCGCGCGCCAGCGCCGCCACCTGGTCGTAGTCAATGGCCTGAGTCTCCGCGCTCACGCCATATTGCACCGCATGCAGCCATTTGCCGGAAAGCGTCGGCGCGGCGCCATGCGTGAGATGCCCGCCATGGGCCAGGCTCATGCCCATGATGGTGTCGCCCGGCTGCAACAGCGCGAACAGCACCGCGCCATTGGCCTGCGCCCCTGAATGCGGCTGCACGTTGGCGAATTCACAACCGAACAGTCGCTTGGCACGGTCAATCGCGAGCTGCTCGATGACATCGACATATTCGCAGCCGCCATAATAGCGCTTGCCCGGATAACCCTCGGCGTATTTGTTCGTCAGAATGCTGCCCTGCGCCTGCAACACCGCACGCGAAACGATGTTCTCACTCGCAATCAGCTCCAACCCGTGACGCTGGCGCACAAGCTCGTGCCGAAGGGCATCCGCGATCGCAGCATCGCTGCGCGCCAAATCAAGGTCAAAAAAATCTCGCACATCCTGCGATGCGATAACCTGCTCGGTCTTGATGCTTGCAACAACATCCATGAGCCCGCCCCTTCCCATCCGTCGTTTTCTAAACTTAAAGCAATGCTGCGCGACGAAGCCTTAATCCCACCACGCAGCAGAACATTACTTCACAATCAGGTGCTCAGGACCGTAGGGGAAACCCGTGATGTTACGGTTGCCATCCTCGGTAACCACGAGAATGTCGTGCTCGCGATAACCACCAGCCCCCGGCTTATCCTCGGGGATGGTGATCATCGGCTCCATCGACACGACCATGCCCGGCTCCAGCACGGTGTCGCAATCCTCGCGCAGTTCCAGCGCGCCTTCGCGGCCGTAGTAGTGGCAAAGCACACCGAAGGAGTGGCCATAGCCGAACGAGCGGTATTGCAGCAGCCCCTCGGAGGCGTACATCTCATTCAGTTCTTTCGCCACATCAGAGCATTTGTTGCCCGGCACCAGAAGCTCTTTGCCGCGGTCATGCACACGGCAGTTGAAATCCCACAGCCGGATATGCTCGTCGGTCGCCGTCTCCGCGAACAGCGTGCGCTCCAGAGCCACGTAGTAGCCAGCCACCATCGGGAAGCAGTTCAGGCTGAGGATGTCGCCGCGCTTGATCTTACGGCTCGTGACCGGATTATGCGCGCCGTCGGTGTTGATGCCAGACTGGAACCAAGTCCAGGTGTCCATCAATTCCGCATGCGGCCAGGTCTTCGCGATTTCACGCACCATCTTCGCGGTCGAGTGCAGCGCCACCTCATGCTCCGGCGCGCCAACCTTGGTCGCCTCAACGCAAGCTGCACCGCCGATATCAGCAATCTTCGCCATCTTGGTGATGTGCTCAATTTCCTCGGCCGACTTGATCATACGCAGACGCTGTGCAGGATAGGCAATGTCAACAAATTCGATGGTCGGGAACTCGACCTTGAGCAGGTTCAGCAGGTCAATGTTGACGTGGTCGAATTCAATGCCGAGACGCTTGGCGCCACCAACCAACTGGCGAACGGCATGGAAATAATTATCCTTCTGCCAGTCCGTATAGGTGACATTACCGCCAAAGGTGCGGCGCCAGGGCTGGCCACCATCAATGCCTGCCGAGATGCTGGTCGATTTATTGTGATCGACGAGCAGGCCATAACGGCGGCCAAAATAGCAATACGTGAAATCGGAATAATAGCAGATATTGTGATACGACGTGAACAAAGCCGCATCGATCTTATTCGCCGCCATATGGTTGCGAATTGAGGTCAGACGCCTGGTCATCTCACCCGCCGAGAAGGTTGGCTGCACCTTCGCGCCATTATTCGTGAAATCCTGTAAACGCTCCCGTTCCATAACCATTTTCTCCGTTAGTTTTTTTCATCTCTGGCGCATCCGCCTAGGCTTAAATTGTTAGGTATTCTGGAAAACGTCAAATGATAAGTTCTCATCGACAAGATGAGTTTTTCTCTTTTCAGAGCACATTAATCGCTACGACATTCAGCACTGAAATCACAAGTAAATGACGATTAAATTCTGAATATCTCGATTGGTCTTTACATTACCAGGCGATCAAACTCGTGAAATGTTTGCGTTTTAATCTTCGGATCATTTTACCGCGATCAAATAAAGAGCAGCCGAACACACCGTGTCCGGCTGCAAAAATCAAGCTGATATCGACGACTCGACTGCTCGATCACCTTTTCATACCCCGTGTCGGGGCACGATTGATTATCGTCTATAGTCAGCCGATCTCTGCCATGAAAGACGAACGATCATTCGCAGATCTATCCATCTCCACCAAAGACAGTCGGCTAAAAGGCCGCTGCAAAACCCTTGCATTTGGCTGGATTGACCGATTCTTTTCTCCTTATGGGGGGATGTGAAGCGTGGTCGTTCTGGTTCTGGTGACGAGCTTTTCAGTTTTGTGCGTCTTGAGGAGCGTGTGCCTTCGGATCATCCTCTGCGGGTAATCCGGGGCTTGCGGATGAGGTTCTGGTGGGCTTGAGCTACAGTTTTTCCAAGCTTTATGCGCATACCGGCCGGCCCTCGATCCCGCCTGAGATGCTGTAGCGGGCGACGCTTTTGCAAGCGCTGTATTCTGTGCGCTCAGAGCGGATGCTGATGGAGCAGATCAACTACAACCTGCTGTATCGCTGGTTTGTCGAGCTCTCGATGGACGCGTCCGTGTGGCACTCGACGGGTTTCACACATAACCGCGACCGGCTGCTGCAGGCCGATGTGGCGCGGGCGTTTCTGCAGGGCTTGCTGGCGCTGAAGCAGGTCAAGCGGCTGCTCTCGTCTGAGCATTTTTCGGTCGATGGCACGCTGATCGATGCGTGGTGCAGCATGAAGAGCTTTGTGCCCAAGAACAAAGGGGACGAGCCTCCGGCACCGCCCGCAGGGCGCAATGCAGAGCGTGATTTCCGGGGCGAGACACGTTCGAACGAGACCCATGCCTCAACCACCGGCCCGGACGCGAGGCTGTACCGCAAGAGCCAGGGCCAGCCCGCCGGGCTGTGCTATATGGGGCATGTGCTGATGGAGAACCGTAACGACCTGGTGCTGGACAGCACGCTCCCCGACGCCTGCTTTCCAGCGATATATCGTATCGCTGGAACCTTGGCAGGCTTCGCCCATGCAACCGGCACCGCCGAGCGCGACGCCACGCTGACCATGCTGGACCGCCGCACCTCACGCCAGCGCATCACGCTGGGGGCCGATAAAGCCTATGATGTTGCCGATTTCATGGGTGAACTAAGCACCCGCAAGGTGACACCGCATATCGCCATCAACGGCACGGTCTATAAAACAGGCACACGGCGCAAGAGCGCCATCGACGGCCGCACCACGCGCCATCCAGGCTACGAGATCAGCCTGCGATGTCGAAAACGCATCAAGGAAGTCTTCGGCTGGGAAAAGGCCAGCGCCGGATTGAGCAAGTTCAAAGTCAAATCACAGAAAAAAGCCGACGCCGTATTCACCTTCTTCGCCGCTGCATTCAATCTCGTCAGACTTCCAAACTTGCTCAGCCAACAGCCCGCCTGATCCTCGGAACAGAACAAAGCCAAGCCTCAGGCTGACCTGCAACAACAAACCACAGGCTTTAAACAGAGAAAACAATGCTATCCTGTAGAGTTTTGCGGCGGCCTGTTAAACCAACTCAATGTTTCCATGCATCATCCACGAACCTCCGCAAATGCTCCAGCCTTATATTTAGATTTCGCCAACGCCCAATAAACGAGGGCAGCGGAAAGTATACCGGCTTCTAAGCTCAGATCGCCCCACCCCAACACATTCGTCATCAGCGGGCTTGCGTATGTTTCTGAATTCGAAAAAACGAGCGACATGATGATGCCCGCCGCGAACGCGGTAACACCGGGCCAGAATATGCCATTTCGATACCAATAACGCCCGCTACCCCATTTCATCATATCGACCGAATTGTAATTTCCGCCACGCATGAAGTAGTCGACAATCACAATTGCCGCCCAAGGACCTGTCCAGAAGACCATGTAGTTCAGGAAATTCTGATATGCATCGAAGAAGGCGCCATAATACACCACGGCAATCCGCACACAGACCGTAAACAATGTAATGACCACGAGCGAAAACAGACGTGTCATGGGCAGGCGCAGAGCCAGAAGCCCCAGGCTGGCGGTGTAACCATTTGGAACATTCGCTGCAATGCCGCCAAAAATCACGGCAATCAGTAGCGGCACCATGAACCAGGTTGGAATGAAATGGCCGAGTTGACTAACCGGATCATTGCCAAGATTACCACCTACCGCGATTGCGAACACCACGCCTATGACCTCACACAGGGCTAGCGAAACAAACTGCCCAAGCCCGGCAGCAAGCGCGATCTGCTTCCAACTCAAAGACGACGGGAAGTAGCGACTATAGTCGGAGGCGAAGTTTGTCCAGGCTATCGGGTAGGATACGATAATCCCGACTGCTACCAACCAGGAGCCAAACGAGCCCTGGTGTTGGTTGAAGGTTATCAGCTGCTGCATTGGCACATGCGGCGCCACAAAAAGGGCTAAGCCGCAGAACAACACTGCCAGCACGACGGCAATGAAACCTTCAGCAGCAATGATGGTGGCATGCCCATATACGGCCATGATAATTTCAGTCGCCAGTACCAAGCCGAGTGCTACCCATACAGAACTATGACCATTATAGCCGGCGAGACTGAACAATTCCTGCAACGCATCGGTGGCGACAATCGACTGGATCGAGAACCAGCTCAAGGCTGAAACGACGTTGGGGATTTTAGGCAGAACAGATCCCAACTGCCCGAAAGAAACACGCGAAGTCATCATACCCGAAGTGCCAGTTCGCGGCCCCTGGATCGAGGTAAGGCCGACCATGACGCACCCAATCAGGTTCCCAACTATGATCGCCATGATAGCCTGAACAAATGTTACGCCTACCGATAGAGCAAACGCCCCCGTCACGATAACGACGTAATTGACGTTGGCACCCACCCATAGCTTGAATAACTCAAACGGCGAACCGTGCCGGTCACCGATCGGTATCGGATCGATACCATGGCGTTCAATGCTACCAACTTTGTCTGCCTTAACAAAGGCGTGACCTACATCGTCACTCATAATTCTTTCCTCCGTATTTTTATTTTCAGTCTGAGTTTTGATTCAGGACGGCTGCCACCACGGCTCGTGCTTGAGGACATCCGAAATTCCCACCACCGTCACGTCGAAAAGGATCTGACCTTTTTCCGCGGTCGCCGCCGCGGGCGAAGAAAGGCAACCCGATTCTGGGGTCCACTCCGGAATTGGCGGGAACACCGTATAGGGCGGGAATTTTGCCGGTGCCTGAATGGGCGCCAGCGACATATCGACCATTTCCGGCTTCAGATGCAGCATCAGCGATGTTTCGAGTATGCCGCCATGCTCGACATCCCATCCCGTGAAATCGTCAGGAAAAACCTTCTTGATCGTCTCCTGCGTCACGAAGTCCCAGTAGGAGATGTTGATCACCCGAAAATCATCTATGCCGCTCCATTTGAGTTCCTGAATAGCGAGCTCAACCCCCTCGGTAGCGAATGGAAGATTTTCGTAATGACCATTGATCACAGCAATCCGGCGTACGCCATGGCGGCCAAACTCCTTCAGGACATCCTTCAGCGCGAGGCTCAGCGTGTGCCCGTCCAGACTGGTGGTGCCACACATATGATTGCCACCACCACTCTTTTGCTGCGACTTGGCACCATATGCGAAGGCCGGCGCGACGAGAGCGCCAATATTCCTTGCCACGGCGCCAGAAATAGCAGAGGGGATGACCACATCCGGGTTCATCGACATATGCGGCCCGTGTTGCTCTAGCGCCCCCAACGGAATCAACACGGGCTGGCGCTCGTCAACCACGCGGCGGCGGTATTCGGTCCATGCCAATTCATCGATCATCACGTTAACCATAAGAACATATTCCTCGTATTGAAAACGGCAACCCGCCGTGTCGCGCGGTTTATCTTAATTGACCGGGTATTGGCCCGGCTTTCTGCTAAGCGTTGCCATAAAAGACGCAAAACGTTGTCACGCCTGCCCCAGCACACAACGATAAGACTAAAGCGATTCGTACAGACCTGCTCTCGGAGCAGCGGGATTTGGCTCACGAGCACTTGTTAGCAATAGATATTTTTTTTATTTGTAGACTTTTCCATTTCCCGTTTAATCCTTGCTTGCTTAATTCTTGCACCGAAAAATCCGCCCCCCCGGCCGCAACATCCACCGGAGACGTCGGAAAACCGTCGCTAGCGTTGGCGCTGCGGATATTCCCAAGGCGTTCAAGAGCTGCCATATTTAGTTTTATTCAACGGAAACCACTTGTCAAAGGAGAAAATCTCACCGTATAGTGAGAAAATCTCAAGAAAAAGGAGCCAAGGGTGGGGTATGCGCCGTTAAACGCTCTAAAGGTATTTGACGCGGTGTTCCGGCATGGAACTTTCTATGGCGCTGCCAAAGAGTTGAGCGTCACGCCATCAGCAATCAGTCATCAGATGCGGCATCTTGAAGAATGGCTCGGGATAGGCCTGTTCGAGCGGCGTGGAAAGCAGCTTAAGTTTGACGCTCACGCCATTTCGTTGGCCGGCGCTCTGCGCCTCGCGTTTTCTGACATTGACCGCGCTTGCCAGGAGGTGCGCCGAAAAAACAAAAACCAGCAACTAACGGTTGCGGTTATTCCCTCGGTTGCGATTTGCTGGCTGATCCCCAGGCTCCCGCTCTTTCGCGAGCTTGAGCCAAAAATCGACCTTAAAATTATTTACGCCATATTTGGCCATGAGATTAACTTTGAGGACGTTGATATCGCAATTATTTATGCGAGAGACATGCCCGTTGTGCCGAAGATGCATGCGGTCCAAATCCTGTCCGGCGCGAGCGCTCCAGTTTGCAGCCAAAGTTTTATGGACAGGCACCCAAGATTGAACGACGCCGGCGATGTTGCCCGCTTCAATCTACTGCATGATACAGATACGGGAGGCTGGCGCGCCTGGCTTGGCGATGACTACCCGGTGAAGACCGGCGCGGCGGCGGACATCATCTTCGAGGATTTCAACCTGCTGCGAGCCGCTGTGCTTGCGGGCCAAGGGATTGCGCTTTGCGCCACGTCCATCATCCAGGACGATCTGGAGACCGGCCGCCTCGTTAAATTATCCGATCGTACGATCAACAATGAGTATAATTATTTTGCGGTATGCCGGGAGTCGCTCGACGGCGGCCCTGTCAGTATTTTTTTCGAGTGGTTAAGGCATCTCTGAATAAGTCGCCTTGAATGGCAACGACGGCATTTCTTAAACTCTTTTTTTTGCAGAGGATGTTTGCATGCGTCAGTCGAGTTTTGCCCGAGTTGGCTTTGAGCGTTACGGCAAGACGACGCGGCGCGCGGCTTTCTCGGCGAGTTCAGCAGCCGAAATTTTGACATAGGCTCTTGCCGCCCGAAGTTGCGCACCAGTGATCATTTGCACCCTCTCGATGGGATTTTTAGCTATAGTAATTCCCATTAAGAGTGTGACGTTATTAATTCATCGAGGGATTTTCCTGAGAAGCTCCGTTGCCGTTTGAGGATCGCGAAAGCCTGCTCGATTGATGGTGTGGATGGCTCCTGCTCCCGGCGTCGCATTGCGCCATAGTTGGGAAGTCATCATCCTGCATAGAGGAGCTATTCATGTCCGAGCTTGCCACAGTCGGTATCGACCTCGCAAAGAGTGTCTTCCAGGTTCATGGTGTCGACGAGAACGGTCGAATTCTCATGCGCCGTCAGCTTCGCCGAAGTCAGTTGCTGGCATTTTTTGAGAAACGTCCGCGATGCCTGATCGGCATGGAGGCTTACGCAGGTGCTCATGACTGGGGGCGCAGGCTGCGGGAACTGGGGCATGACGTCCGGCTTATGCCTCCTTCTTATGTGAAGCCTTACGTGAAGTTATGGGCAGGTGCCCATAAGTTCACTAATCACGAGGTGCCCATAATGCGGAGGAGCGCGGCCTGATTGGCGGATTTCCGCCGTTTTTGTCCATGTTTCCTCCGCATTATCTTAGAGCGTGTCCAGCCAGGCGAGCACACTTGCATCGCGCTTCCACGATGGCTGGCCGCCGCGTGTGGTCGGAACGGCGACCTTCTCCAGTGCCTTTCGCTTTGTTTCGAGATTGGCCCGGGCATAGTGGTTGGTCGTATCGAGGCTCACATGACCAAGCCAGCTTCGGATCACTGTAACGTCGACGCCCGCCGAGATGAGATGCACGGCGGTGGCATGTCGGAAGGCGTGGGGCGTAACATGCTTAGCCCGCAGTGATGGCACGGTTATGGCCGCTGCCTTCACGTAGGCGGCGAGCTTGAAGCGGACCCCTGAGGCGCTGAGCTGCTCCCCATAGCGGTTGACGAACAGTCTCTGGTCCGGCGCCCGTGGTTGCCGTTCAAGCAGCTTCTTCAACAACATGACTGTTTCCGGCCAGAGCGGGCAGATACGTTCCTTCCGCCTCTTGCCGATTAGGCGCACGCAGTTTGGGCTTTCGAACCGGATCGCTTCGGGGCACAGGTCGAGCGCTTCCTGTATTCGTGCGCCGCTGTTGTAGAGGAACGAGAGCAGCGCATGATCACGCATGCCCTCAACGGTCAAACGGTCTGGCTGAACGAGGATCGCCGTCACTTCCGCCGGATCCAGATAGCTCGGTTCCGCCAGCGGAGCCCGCTTGATCGGGATATGGAGGATTTCGACGCATTGCGCGATCGACGCGGGATCCTTGGTGGCCACGAAGTGGAAGAAGCTGCGGATCGCGGCAAGCCGGCAGTTGCGCGTGCCGATCGTACCGCCACGCTCGTGTTCGGCGTGACCGAGGAACGCGGCAACCTCGCTGGCAGCCAGATCGGCCAGGGTGATTGTAGGCACCTTCTTTCCAGCACGCTGCGCGATGAACCGCAGTAACAGACGCCAGGTGTCGCGGTATGATCGAACCGTATGGATAGACGCGTTACGCTGCTCGACCAGCCATTCGTAGAAGAACGCGCGCAGCAGGTTCGGGAACGGGTCGGCCTTGCTCATGGCTGCGCCTCCCGTCCCAGGCTGAGGCATTGTGCGCCAACTGCCCGGAACCGCTCATTTGCGTAATGCAGCAACTCCTGCGTCACGGTGATGTAGACCAGGGTAGAGTTGATATCCCGATGGCCGAGATAGGTCGCGAGGAACGGCAGGCGATCCTGCGGATCGATGCCCGTTCGGTACCATTCGAGGATTCTATTCACGACCATTGAGTGGCGCAGGTCATGCACGCGCGGGCCAGCCTTTCCTTGCAATGGTTTCAACTCGGCGCGGCGTATGACGTCGGAGAGCAGCCACGTGATCATTTCCGGTGTGTAATGGCCATCGCCGCGCTCGTGCCAGAACAGACCGGAACGCGCGTCCTGTGATGCACCGGCCCGCTGCCGCGCATTGATGTAGGCCCGAAGCTCCACTAAAACGCTGTCGGGTAGCGGCAAAATGCGGGTCTTGAAGAACTTGGTCTGCCGGATGGTGATGGTACCCACCTGTAGGTCAACATCACCAAGATTGAGACGGGCAAGCTCGCCGCGCCGCAAGCCCGCGCAATAGGCGAGGAGCAGCATGGTGTACATGCTTTGCGGGCGAAGTGGTGCCCGCGGCGACGGGTAGAGTCGTGCGACATCGAGCATCCGCCGCACGTCGGCAGGCGAGTAGATATGGGGCTTTCGCCATTGTTTCGCCGCCTCCTTCCTCGGCCTCGGATCCGGTCGCCGCGCAGGCATCGACGGGTCGCGGTGCCGAAGGATTTTCGCAAACAAGCGTTGGAGCTTTTCGCATTCCTCCGCGTGGTGCCTCGTAACATTCGTTGCCGCCCATCGATCGACCATGGCGCTTAACGGTTCGGCTTCCGGTCCCGGATGCAACTGCAGGAACCGGTCAAACCGCAGGAGCAACAGCGGCTGCGACGTGTATTTGTATCCTCTGCGCCGCATCATCGCGACATGCTCGGCCATCATTTCGCCCAGCACGCTGCCGAACGGTCTGGGCTGGCGCAGTTCGGCAAGAGCCTGTTCCGGATCCTGCGACGCCAATGCCCGCCAGATCGGCATGCACTGCTTGGTATTGCATTCATCGCGCAGGGCGACGACGGGATTGCGTTGGATCGCGCCGATTTCCACGAGGCGTTCGAGGAACCGGTCAACGATGCGGGTGCGGTGCAATAGCGTGGACGGCGCTCGACGCTCGGCTGATTCTCGTAGCCAGACCAGCAGCACCTCCTGATCGAACACGTGGTAACGTTCGGCGACATCCTGGAAGCCATGCAAGACTTGGGCGTAACAGGTTCGGCTTTTCGTGCTGTGCAGATCAAGGCTCGCGACAAAGCGGTCAATGATCACGCGGTCGGGATCGGGCCAGCGAGCGCTCATGGCAGCAGCTCCATTCCCGGCACGTCGAGCGCAATGGCCCTGAGGTCCTCGGTCGCAAGCTTGAGGTAGGGCGCCGTCGATCCTGTCGAACGGTGTCCGAGCAGGTCTCCGATGACCTTTTGAGGAACAGCGGCCCGCAGCATTTCGACCGCGCGTGCATGACGGAAGATATGGGGGCCACACTTACCTGGCGGTTGGACGCCAGCGTCACGGAGCCGCCGGCGAACCGTGCTGTAAAGCTTGTCGAGCTTACGATAGGGCGCACGTGTGCGGAGGAAGATTTCCCTGGTGTCGGTCTCGGGACGCCCGGAACGCAGATAGGCAAGTACCGCTTCGCCGACCGGCACAAGCAGAGGCAGCAATGTGCCGGCTCGCGTCTTGTTGTGATGAACGTGGATGGTTTCCGTTCGCCAGTCGATGTCCTCGATCCGGAGATGGCGGATCTCGCCTGACCGCAATCCATAAATCGCAAGGAGTTGCAGGATTGCATGGTCCCGCAACCCTGCCGGTGTTTTGTCCCTCTTGGCACTCTCCAGCACGGCGATGATCTGCCCGCGGTCGAGGAGCGAAGGTACTCCTTCATATGCATATAACATTGGCGCTATCACGTGCCCCGACAGGTCCGTCGCGACGCGACCTGTGGTGTGGAGATAGCGCAGCAGTGAGCGAAGCCGTTCTGCCACGGACTTCAGCGAGCAGCGCGTCAGTTTCGGCGCGCGCAAATCCATATAACGGTCAACGTCAGTGACGCTCAGACCCGCCAAGCTATCGATTCCGTGATCGAACTGCCGGGCAAGGAAGTTCCGGGCTTCCCATATTAACGCTGCGATGCTCGCGCGAGCCAACCCACGCTCCTCACGCAGCCAGATTTCGTATTCGGCGCAGATTGAAAATCGGACCTCATCGGCCGCGCAAGTAGGCTTGATAGCTGGCGGCCATTGGCCGTGAACAAGCCGGAGCAGCGCGTGAATGCCGGAGCGTGGAACCTCGTGCCAGCGTGCGCTGGGGCGTCGACCACGCCGCTTTTTGAACACAGCGATCGCGTGCCGCAGATATTGCTCCACCTGCACGTCAGTCACGTTCGAGACCGGGATGCCCCGCTGTTCCAGATCATCGAGAAATCCCGATGCGTAGGTGCAGTAGTTCCTCACCACGACCGGGCTGTATCGCTGGCTGACAAGCGAGGAATTGAGTGCAGCGATGAGTTCGTGACGGTTATCCAGCATTGGCGGCTCCTCTGTTGGTCGATTGATCCGCAGAGGTTCGGCACAGAATAATGAAAAGCAACCAGTCCCAAAAACGGCGGAAATCCGCCAATCAGGCCGCGCTCCTCCGCATTATGGGCACCTCGTGATTAGTGAAGCGCGGCAAGACGGATGCCGCGGATGCAGCCGCGATCTGCGAGGCCGTGACACGTCCCTCCATGCGGTTTGTCGCCATCAAGAGCGAAGCCTGTTCATCGGTTCTGGTGGTTCACCGCACGCGGGACTTTCTGGTTCGTCAGCGCACGCAGATCGGAAATGCGATCCGGGCCCACATGACGGAGTTCGGCATCGTAGCGGCGAAGGGCGCGCAGAATGTCGATCGATTGAAGGAACAACTGGACCGGCTGCCGGAAGCTGCCCAGTTGCCTGTGAGCTTGCTCTTCGATCAGTTGGCCGAGACGGACAAGCGGATCGATCGG
>NZ_FQVJ01000019.1 GCF_900129125.1 Acidocella aminolytica 101 = DSM 11237
TGTTGTCATGGACAATTACGGCACACACAAAACAAAGCTGATCCGCAACTGGTTCGTCAAGCGGCCACGCTGGCATGTTCACTACACACCCACCTCAGCGTCTTGGATCAATCAGGTCGAACGTTTCTTCGCTTTGTTGACAGATCGAGCCATCAGACGCGGCGTGTTCCGCTCCGTCGCAGAACTCGAGCGCGCCATCACAGCCTATATCGATACCAACAATGCCAATCCAAAGCCGTTCAGATGGACCAAGAGCGCCGACGATATCCTCGCCTCAATTCAACGCTTCTGCCTGCGGTCCCTCACAAAAATGCCCAAAATGAAGACAAATTCCGAATCAGGACATTAGGGTAGATCCACTCTAGAATCGATGGACCGCCGTTAAAGATGGCATAGAAAGCAAAAGCCAGGGCGATCAGGTTTTGGGGCGCGTTGGGGAAGATCGCTAGGGACATTAGGCCGACGCCGGAGAGAATGAATCCCCAGATCAGGACTGGGCGTCGGCCGAGCTTGTCGACGACAAGGAGAGCCACCACGTTGCCGATCAAAAAAAACAGGTTGATCAAGCCATAACCGATATTGGCGGCATTTCCTGAATCAAGATGGAACAGGGCTAGAATTTGAGGACCAAATGCGTAAATCGCAAACAGGGTCACAATAGTGCAGGTCCAGAAGATAGAGATAAAGATGACGCGGTTCAGATAGCCGCCGGTGAGCACGATCCCGAACGCCTTTGTTGTGCTGAGTTTGACTGCGTTAGGGTCATGGGCGGTGATTCCTTCCAGGGTGGCTGCCGCCCCAATATACTTCTTCAAGATGGCCAAGGCTTCTTCGTAGCGCCCCTTACCTACGAGCCAATGCGGAGATTCAGGAATACTCGCCCGGGCGACGAGAAACAAAATCGCTGGCACTGCGCAGGAGAGGAGCATCCAGCGCCAACCATCCTCTAGTGACAGCAACCAGTAGCCGACAAACGAGGCGACCGTGGCACCTACAAACCACATCGCGTTCAGGCCGCCGATTAGTCGAGCTCGCCAATTCGCCGGCACAAATTCGGCAACCAATGCAGTGGCGATGGGGTAGTCGGCGCCGACCGCTATGCCGATCAACAGACGCAGGACAAATAACTGCCAGGGTTCCTGGACCCAAAATTGCACTATGGAGAACACAACGATCGCGACCAAATCGACGGTATACATGAGCTTGCGGCCGATTTTATCAGTAATGTTGCCGAATATTATTCCGCCTATGAACACTCCGACTAGTGCGGAAGCGCCGATGAGCCCATTCCACCAAGCATTCATATGCCATTGGGGAATGATCTGGACTAATGCAATGCCAATGATGCCCAGGATGTAACCGTCCAGGAACGGTCCGCCTGAGCTAACGAGGGCCAGGCGCCGATGGAAAGAGTTCAGCGGCGCTGTATCAACTGTTAGTTTCGGGGGAGAATTTGAAGCAGGTTCGCGGTAGTACATAATTGGTGGTTCCGATCTGGTTAGAGAGAGAGCGACGATGGTGTCCCAACAGACCAGTGACTATGGATCAGTCAGGCTATTGCGGTTGGACCGGCATCAATTTTAAGATACCTTTCGTTGCTGAAATCGGCAGATTGCCTAGAGCATCGGGAAAGGATGAGATAGCTGCCAGACCTAGTAAATAGGCGACCTTGTGGTCCTCGGACTCATTCGGAATCTGCTAGGTAGACGGTGATATTGAGGGCGAATGACTACCTATGAATTCACGAAATTTGTTTAGTGATAGCGACAATTTCCATTCAATAAAAGCATATCCTCTTGATGCTATGATCAAGTTGACAGTGCCACGACGCGGCATTCTTTTGTTTGATCTGTTTGTGCTGTACCAAAGCTAATGGCGAAGAACCGCAACCAGTTGCCGCCCATGACGCCATCAATGACGGTCTGTTCCAATCCCGCAGCCTTCAGGCCGGCACGCAGGTTTTCAAAATCACAGTTATCGTTGAACCAATGCGGCATGGCTGGAAAGCCCGCTGCATCGGCATGGCCTTCGCCATAATCGATGGCCTTAGTCCATCGTCCAGTGCGCATCCATTCGACGATGCTATCAGGCTGATCCTGACAGAGATCCGTGCCGATTCCTACCTGTTCCGGCCCGACCAGATCCATTGCACGCGCCACCATGTCACACCAGTCTTGCAAGGTACAGGCACTGCCGTTCCTGAGGTGGTGTGGATAGATCGATAACCCGAGAAACCCGCCCGACTCGCCCAGGGCGCGCAGCAGCGCATCAGATTTGTTGCGTAGCACCGGATACCAACTATGGAGGTTAGCGTGAGTGATGGCGATCGGTCGCGTCGAATGCTCGATCGCATCAAACGTGGACCGCTCGCCAGAATGGCTCATATCCACCACAAGACCAACCCGGTTCATCTCGGCCACCACGGCGCGCCCCATGCGGGTGAGGCCGCTATCAACCGTCTCGTAGCAGCCAGAGGCCAGCAGCGATTGGTTGTTGTAGGTAAGTTGCATGAAACGAAGGCCAAGGGTGTGCAATACCTCGACCAACCCGATGTCATCCTCGATGCAGGACGGATTCTGCGAGCCGAAGAAAATGGCGGTGCGTTCCGTGTCACGGGCAATCTGCACGTCGGCGGCAGTCCGACCATGAAAGATTAGATTGGGGAACCTCTCGAACCAGCGGTTCCATTGTTCAATTACCTGCACGGTTTCGCGGAAGGTCTCGTGGTAGGTGATGGTCACATGCACCGCATCCACTCTTCCGGTTCGCATCTGGCGAAAGATCTTCTCAGACCATTTGGCATATTGCAGGCCGTCGATCACTGGTATCATTCCGGCACCCCCGCCGCAACGTAGGCGGTCTTCACAGTGGTATAGAACTCGCTCGCGTATCGCCCCTGCTCACGGGGCCCATAACTCGAAGCGCCGCGGCCACCGAAAGGGACATGATAATCTGTTCCCGCCGTGGGTAGGTTCACCATCACGCAACCCGCCCGCATGTTAGCGCGGAAATGACTGGCGCGCGATAGGCTGCGGGTCATAATGCCGGCGGTCAGGCCGAACGGGCTGTCGTTAGCAATGGCAAGGGCTTCGGTATAGCTGTCGGCCTTAATAACGCATGTGATGGGAGCGAACATTTCCTCGCGGTTGATGATCATGTCGTTGCGTGTGCCTGCAAAGACGGCCGGGGCCATGAAGTAGCCATCGGTCTCACGTTCTAGACGATCGCCGCCACACAAAAGCTCGGCTCCCTCGGCGCGGCCCTTCTCGATATAGCCAAGGTTCTGGTTTAGTTGGCCTTCGCTGACCACGGGACCGATTTGGGTGCCTTCTTCAAGCGCGTGACCAACCTTGAATGCCTTTGCCGCCGCGACCAATCGATCCACGAATTCGTCGTGGACGGCCGAATGGACGATCAGGCGACTGGCGGCAGTGCATTTTTGTCCCGTCCCGCCGAAAGCCGCATTCGCTGCATGGACGACGGCTAGATCCAGATCGCAGTCATCCATGATAAGCATAGGATTTTTAGAGCCCATTTCCATCTGGATCTTGGTCATGTTCGCTATTGCCGCAGTCGCAATACCGTATCCCACACTGCCGGAGCCAGTGAAGCTGATAGCATCTACCTTAGGGCTTTCGACCAGTCGCTGGCCGACCTCCCGCCCCGATCCAAGCACCATGTTGAACACGCCAGCTGGAATATCCTGACGCGCGATGACTTCGGACAGCGCCACAGCGCTCGCAGGCGTCAGGTTCGCGGGTTTCCATACGACCGCATTACCAAAGGCGAGCGCTGGTGCGATCTTCCATGCTGGCGTCGCGATCGGAAAGTTCCACGGGCTGATGATTCCGACCACGCCGACGGGCTCGCGGAGCACGTTGATTTCGATACCGGGGCGTACACTTTCGGCCAGATCACCATGATTGCGCAGACACTCCCCGGCAAAGTATGTAAAGAACTGCCCAGCCCGATAGGCTTCGCCCTTGCCTTCGGCCAAAGGCTTGCCTTCTTCGCGCGCAATGATGTGGCCGATTTCCTCGGCTCGCGACATCAGTTCGGTGCCAATCGCCATGAGGACGTCGTGCCGTTTATGGACGCCAACAGCCCACCAAATTTCTTGCGCCCGCTGCGCTGCATCTAGTGCACGGTCCAGTTGATCGGTGGTGGCCTGCGCATAGTGCCCGATCAGGTCAGACATGTCGGACGGATTGCGGTTTTCTATCGTCGACCTGGCGTCATGCCAGCATCCATCAATGTATAAGCGCTGATTTTGGATCATGGTTTCTCACTTTTTCTTGCATATTCTTTAGGCGTTCGCTTAACTTCAGTAAATATCGAAGTTCTTTAAATAATTACAGGAAATCTGAAGTTGAAACTCGAGATGTTGCGGATCTTCCAAATCACGGCCGAACAAGGATCGCTGTCACGGGCCGCCGAAGCGCTTGGCCGAACACCCTCAGCAGTGTCCATGATTCTCCTGCAGCTTGAAGACGATATCGGGGGTGCTCTGTTCGAAGGCGGCCGCAAGAACCGTCTGACACCGTTGGGGATGCTGGTGCTGGAAGAAAGTCGCCGTGCGAGCGAGGCGTACGACCGAAGCGTCAAGGCGATCCGGCGCTACGCCACCTCAACTGCGGGCTCCGTGCGAATTGCCTCAGTGCCATCGGCCACGATTAGCCTTCTGCCCCCGGTCATCCTGCGGTTCCGCCGGGAGCGCCCGGACGTCAGACTTGAGATAAATGATGTCGACAGCGCTGCGGTCCGACGTCGGCTGGAGTTCGATGAAGCGGATATCGGTATTGTCTCTGCCGCGCCTGACGATGTCGGCGAAGGAACGTTAATCGAGCGTACCCCGCTGGGAATCGTCTGCCGCTCGGATGGCCCGATCGCGCGGGCCACAACCGCAGGCAAAGCTAGCTGGTCATTACTTGGCGAAGAGCCGATGATTGTCAATCCGTTGTGCAGCTTGGTCAAAAGCCCAATCGTCGAGCATCACGCACTCACAGCCACCCTTGAATCACGCAACACAACGTCCTTGCTTGCTTTCGTTCAGGCTGGACTTGGGGCGACTATTCTCCCGCAAAGCGCCATGCGTGCCACCGGCGAAAACCTAACCTTCATTCAGCCGACTGATCCAGTCGCATTTCGTCATCTGCTGAAGATCCGTCAGTCGACACGTCCCAACACTCCGGTCGTAGAGGCATTCTACGAAGCGTTGTTACATGGGGCGTGACATTGATTGACCTGCGCGTATTTGTGCTGGCCAGCTGAGGTGATTCTTTCCAATGGACAATGAATTGATGGGCACTGTACCTAGCAGTCTGGTACCGCTTCGGCGCAGCTTTCAATTACCCACATCTTCGGCCGGAGCCGATAGCTATGCCGAAGAGAATATCGTGCAATCTTGTGAGACCTCGCCAGACCACCATATTGCCGGGCGGCGGATCACGTGTGCTAGCGAGATAGCCGCCGAGCATGGCGATTTGCAAAAGATAGGTTGCGAGCGTTCGGCGGAGGATGCGTGGTTTTGAGCGGGCTGCGTCGATGCGGTCGAGCGTTTCAATTTCTGCGAGGGTAAGAACGGTCTCGGGTCTCGGGTCTCGTATCTGGTCGAGCGCGGGCAGACATGGTGATCCAGAAAATGCGCCAGCTGACGACAGCGATGAGGGCAAGCAGCTTCACCAGCCGCTCGGCGGTCTGCAATCTTGCATCCTCCGCACGGCATCCAGATTTCATGATCTTGTGGAATATCTCGATTTTCCAACGCAAGGCATACCAGTCGAGCTTTCCGATGGCGGCGGCGAGATCACTGACCGGCAGGTTGGTCACGAGCCTCCAGTTGATCGGCTCTCGGTCGGAAGGTGGATCGACTTCGAGGGCATGAATGTAGACGAATGTTTGTTGATCGTAACGCTTTTGCTTGCCGACGGGAGGTAATGTCTTCACCGAGGCAAACTTTATTCGCAAGAGAGCAGTATTTTCGTTCTGATCACCAATAGTGACCTGGTGACGACCGGCCCAGGGGATCGCGGCGAGTTGGGCGAAGACACGGTGGGGCACATCCGTTAGCGCCGCTTCCATCGGTGGCTTGGCCAGCCGATTGGTCTGCACCCGCACAAGAAACCGTGTGCCGAGATCTTGCGCCAAGCAAAAGAGTTCGTAGATGTCACTTTCCCTGTCGCTCACATGCACGCAGCGTTCAGGTGAGCCCATCAGCGCAAAAGATTGGCGCAAGTGGGCTGCTGCCGGTTTGGTGGACACGAGGATAAGATCGTGACCCATGACCCGGAGGGCGAATATGGCGAGACGAAAGTTTGGAGCTGAGTTCAAAACCGAGGCTGCAAAGCTGATTGCGGAGCGGGGCGTATCGGTTGACCGGGCGGCGCGAGACCTGGATCTGACGGAGAGCGTGTTGAGGCGCTGGATGCATGAACTGGCTGTAGCGTCGATTTCGAGCGATCCCTGATCGTGAGGCGCACCAGCACCGGACGGATCTCCGCCAAAGCGCGCGGAGTACGGTTCGGGCCTCGCCCCTCCCTCTCTGCGGAGCAGATCGCCCATGCCCGGCAGCTCATTGAGCAGGAAGGTAAGCCGGTTGCTGAGTTTGTCCGCCTATTCGGGGGGGCATCGAGCGACCCTCTACGGGCGCTGGCGGCTAAACCCGTTTGATCGGGACGCTTTTCCGAAAGTCTTGATTTTCGGGTTTTATAGCCGCCTAACAAATTTTTAATTATTTACGTTCTTTACGTGCGTAAAAAGCGTAAATAATGATACGCCATCAAGAGGCGTAACGCATGATAACCCGCGTTTTCCCCACCGCAGCTACCGACAGGAGGCCACTTTGACGCAGACGATCGATATCGATTTTGATGTTTGGAAAGCACTTACTGCGCTTCGCATGTCACCCACAGACACTTACAACGACGTACTCCGGGGGGTGTTGAACCTGCCCCCTATTGAAAAGCGCCCTGTTACCATCGAGCCGGCTGCGGGCATGGGCTGGGTATCAAAGGGAGTCACGTTCCCGGACGGCACTGAATTTCGTGCCACTTACAAAGGGCAGCACGTTACGGCGCGAGTCGCACGGGGGCGGCTACGTGGTGCTGGCGATAAGGTCGCAACGAGTCTTTCACAAGCGGCTCGGATGGTCACTCAAACTTCGGTTGATGGTTGGACTTTTTGGGAGGTGAAGCGTCCGAATGATCTTCAATGGCAGCAGGCTGGTACTCTCCGTAAAAAGTCTTGATTTATGATATGGGCCGTGCCGGTCGTGCACTTGGCTAGATGGAAAGAAAGGATGAGTTCTTTGGCTACTGTACCAACTACCGAACAAGTCGAGCGCCGGATTTTAGACCAAATAGCGGCGCTGAATGTCCGCAGCGGCGAAATATTTGAACCTCTGCGGATACACATGAAGCTGCAGCAGCAGGGGCTTCGAGCCGCTGAGATCAACGGCGCACTTCAGAGTATGGGCGATAAAGGGTGGTTCGAGAACGCGTCGTCGCTCAAATTCTTGAAGCTGACGGATGCGGGCTACGCTGCAATCTAGGCTCTTGTGTGAGATATGCTCATGGCGATGCCGGAGGGGAAACGATGAGCAAAAAGGCTAAATACACCGATTTTTGGCACATACGGCATAGCTGCGGCCATGCCGTCTATTGGAGCGACATCGACATTGCCGGGCGGGTTTCAAAAGCACCATGCCCGTGGTGCGGGGCCGAGGACGGCAACAAACTTCCGCAAAGCGTCCCCGTGCTGCATGACCCTAAAGCCGGTGTCCTGGCCTTCCGTGAATTACTACCTGACGGTCGCGTCCCTTGGCCGAGCGAGTTGGCCGACAGCGGGGGCCGGGTCGCATTGCGTCATAGGGCAGATAATGGGTGCTGCGGCAGCACATAAGGGCAATGTTCCGGCTTTGTGCTTCCTTGTCAGCTGCCCGTTAGTGCGGGAGGCCAGCCCGCTCGGATGGTTCCCATTTCAGCGGGTACTGACGCGGAAAACAACTGTGAAAAGGAAGTCTGAATGTCTATTTCATTTCTGACGGATAATCCGACAAAACTGCTGAAAGACTTCAAGAAGAAAATTGACGACGGAGAGGTTGTCACATGGTCATATGATAAAGACGGTGACTTCACTCATGCACCGGATCAATGGAAAAACAAGGCATGGTTAAAGCCGACCGAAGAGGCTGACAGGCTCAGATTCAACATTATCGGCAGCAACAAATACGAACTGACCTGGACCATCTATTCTGTTTACCACGGCCGCTTCATGGAAGCGATGATCCGCCATTGCCGTGCTCTCTATACCGTCGCTCGGTCACCATCGAAGCCGACGGACAATGACGCTAAACCTGTTTCAGACTGAGCGACTATAAACGGTCGCACCAGTTCTCGATGCTGGCATCCGCTTTCGTGATGTCATGCTTGAGGCGTGAGCGTTCGTCTTATGACGCTGAGCTGTCGGCCCTCGTGGGCGACGAAGGTATACTTGTGGGTTCGCTTTTTGAGCCGGGCTACTGGATGTCAATTGCCGCAGGTCCGCTTAGAATCCTTACGGCGAAGAACCTGTTACTGGACAACCTCAACAAGAACGTCGTGGAGGATAATTTGGCTAGGGCAACATTACCGGACGGGCTGGACGCTCTCAGGGTGGAGATGGAACTGGGTGATGTGATGCGCCTTATCGAGCGTACCGCGAGGTGGGTAGACCCGGCGACCTTCCGCCTGCTGCCGCTGTGGTATCCCGAGTATGCTCGGAAGTGCCTCTTCTACAAGGAAAACTGGACAGCCCCGCAGCTTAACAAGGGCGAGCACAAGCAGGAAGGAAACACCTACGCCAACAGAGCCCTGACGCACGCCTTGGGGCTGCGGTCCGATAATCGGCCGAACTGGAGCTGCTGCCATATCTGGGGCGTGGACGACGCGCTGTTCCAAGAGACGAACGTCGTCGTGCAGGATCGCCGCTTCTTTTCCTGTGTGGGCAACATGGTCCTCCTGCCCACGCCTCTAAAGGCCTTTACGGATACCGTCCCCGAAGTGAAGGCAATGATCCGTATCTGCGCACGGGCGCTCTATGGATGGCACTGCGACCACGAGAGCTTGGTGGAGACCGTTGCCGTCATCGACCGCTGGGACGACTGGGGGGCCTATCCGGTGAGCTGGCCGCGCGGCTTGGGCGACGGGAAGCTACCGCCTGGCGTGGTTCCCTTGAACAATGACATCCGAAACGACGCCGTCCGCCGGTTGGCGAGGATTCGGCAGGACCTCGAAGACGCCGGTCCGCATTACCCCCGCGACCAAGTTCGAGAAGCCCTGGCCTACTGGAAGGTCGCGATCTGAATGACGTTCGGTTGGGTGCAACTAGCCTGAACTAGCCAAGACTGTGGCTCGTGAGCTCATCAGCCGACGCACGTATGTCACTTATGTCTGCTTTTCGTAGTGTGCGCCTGTAAGCACACAGGCAGCCCCCGGCCCAGCTCCGCCAGAAAGAGAATGTCCGGTATCCGCATCCCCTGGCCGTGAGCTGACCGGCCGATTCCCCCCCCAAGCCGGTCGACCCGTAGCGCGACCACGAGTGTCGCATTTGGAGCATGCCCTCATGCGGGCTGGACGACCGGGAAGGGCGCGGAGCTGTCTTGTCGCCCAAAACCCTCCGGCCATTGGAATGCCAGTTCTCAGGCGATTGATTGGAGGCCGGGTACGGCGAGATTAGTGAAGCGCGCACGAACGTGTGTACGCGGCCAGTTTCTCAGAATTTAGATGGTTGGGGGCATGCTGAACTATATAAAGCGGGTCTGTGGAGGTTCGTTTGTTCACTTTTTGTGCCGCTCCCGAAGGTGCTCACTTTTTATTCAAATAAAATCAATAGGTTCCAGTTCTCAGTTTCGTCACCGTTGGCACGCCACTCTTAAAAAAACTAATATCTTCGGCTGGCATATATTCTATGTCGGTGAGCGCGGGTTTTGGCAGCAATTGTGTGGGACCGGTCATGAGGATCTCCTCATTGATGATCACAATCTGATCCACGAACAGCTTGATTTACGCTTTGCGGAGCTCAGGTGCAGCGGCCTGACCGTTAAATTTGATTACTTCAAAGCCAGTTGCAGCGTTGACCCGGTTTCGTCCTTCAGCTTTGGAGTGGTAGAGTGCCTCGTCAGCGGCTTTGATCAACTCCCGCTTGTTTCTTGCGTTTGTAGGGTATGAGGCAACACCACAGGAAACGGTCACCGGACCCAGTTGTTGACCATGATGGTTAAGGGTCATACCCTCAACTTTCTCCCGCACCGCATCGGCCCAGCGCACAGCATCGGCAGTGTCTGTATTGGGCAGCAAGATGAGGATTTCTTCGCCGCCGTAGCGGCACACAATATCGCTCTTGCGTGCGTGTTGTACAAAGCACCTGCCCAGCGCGGACAACACAACATCACCGGCATCATGGCCATGAAGGTCATTAAATTTTTTGAAATGATCCACATCTAGCATAACGACGGCAAGCGGGGTCTTGTTTCGGTCGGCTTGGCTTATCTCCATATCCATCACTTCGTCCATGAACCGTCGATTAAACAAGCCGGTCAATTTGTCGATAATTGCATGCTCGTGAAGCGCCTCACGCAGACGGATATTGGCGAAAGCGATCCCTACACTCTCACTCATCAGCGAAAGATATATGAGCTCCTGTTGACTTTCCGTCTCGCCATTATCTAAGCAAGTTTCCGTTCCATTCTGAGCGGCTTGGCGGTCAAGACGAAAGCTTAACCCCCCCAGAACTTCGCCCGAGGCAACCAAAGGCAAGCAGATGGCAGAGCATGCATCCGCTGCAAAATGCAGACACCTAATCGAAATATCACTCGACGACATTTTGTGAATTTTGCCCATCCGCAACGCCCAGCACTCATCCGGTCGAAAAAAAGCCGAAAAGAACTCCTCTGGAGCGTTCCATTCGATCACTCGATCAAGAATGTTTCGTGAAGATTTAAAAACATAAAGTGCACCAGAGACACCGGGCAGCAACTTCTGGAATTTTTTGGCAATGATGGCATAAGCCTCGGCTGAGCTATGGCAAGCCTGCAACAGGCGTACGGTATCGGCAAGCTGTACTGCCACCGCACGATGTGCGTCGCTTGTCGCGATTGATTGTTCAAGCGTCTTATTCGCTGTAGCAAGGTCTTTCGTTCTTTCCGCAATACGTAGCTCAAGTTCATCGTGGGCAGCGGCAAGTCTCGCCTTACTAGCGGTCAATTCAGCGTTCTTCGAGACCATTTCTTTGAACACGCCAATATAGAGGACAGGAAACAATAATGCGGCCATGAGGGAAGCATCGAAACACGTTTCGAGAAGTATACTGTGGATATGAGCAAGGTGGGTTCCGAAATTAACGACGGCATCCACAATAAAAACCGTCAAAGTAAGAATCATCAATAAATTCATAAAACTAAGCCAAAAACCGAAGCAAGGTCAATACACAACCACCCAGAACTTAAAACACGGCTTGGACAAATATTCAGCTATATTTCGGGACGTTCTCCAGACGAGAATCAACTTGTACCCTAAAACAACACATCCTCAAAATCGTCGCTCGTTGGTTCCGATGCTTGGGAAGGTACAGCCTTTTCTATACCGATGCTCCAAGTGGCGGCAATCTCTGCTTGGATATCCCGCTCCTGCGACATCGTGTAAATTTCTCCAAGTTTAGAGAAAATCGTGAAAAGTGGAATCTGTATATTGGCGTCGCAAGGCTTCGCGGTGGCCGCAAATGTGCGCAAGTCCTCTCCAGCCTGGAGCAGAGTGTCCCCGATTTCACCGTGAAACGCCAATCCACTGCGAGCACCCGTGAGGAGATTCAAAACAGCTTCCCCATAGCCAGCGAGTGCCGTAACGTCTCGCTCGGTCGTCGAGGCAGCCGTATTGATGCAGGTGACGGCCGATGAGAGCGCCGCACCAATCCTCTCGTCCTTTATATCCGTTGTATCGGATGGCTCTGACGATAAATCAGAAGCCGAATCAATCAATATTTTCAACGCGTCGACGCATGTATTTGCCGTAATTTCCAAATTTCCTGCATGTGCGCGCAATTCCGTAGCTATGATGCCGAGCGGCCGGCCTTCGTCTCCGAGACGGGTTGATTTAAGGGTTGTGTTTAAAGCCATATACTGCACGTCGGACTTCATTATTTGCACCGCATCCAACTTATCCGACAGGATACGCGCCGCCAACCCGGCCTTCTTGCCGATATCCTGCGCCAAGACATCCGCTTCTTCTATTTCGGTTGCAAGTCTAACAGCAACTCCGATGCGCCGTTCCAAAGTTTGCAGAAATCCTCCAGCCTCGCCGGCTTTCGGCCCATAGGCCACGTCCCGCAGAGATAAAAGTGCGGCCGCGTCCTGGGATAACCCCTCCAGCCCCGCGCTGATCTGCTCCATTTCCATATTAAAATCATTCAGCGTGGCATCCAGCTGAGCGGCCAGAAGCACGCAAGTCAGGGCCCGTATGCGCGTTGCATCCACCGGCGGGATATCCTTATCAATGGAATCCAAAAGCGCGATGCCTGTTTGAATATGTTCAACACGTTGGCGGGTGATATCCCCAATTTGCAAAGCTACGAGCATCCGCATAACCTGTTTACGAACGCTTCGGGCCAGCGCGCCGGCATCGGCGGTTGTGACGGCAATTTTAGCGCGATAGTCTGCCATCAGCGCCACCGCGTCGTGCAACTGACGTGATACCACCGGAACCGTATCCGCGCAGCTTCGTTCAAGCGCTTCCGCTCTAGGACCCGTCGTTTGCAATTCACTTTTTAAATTGCGAAGACCATACTCCAGCGCATCAACTTCCTTGCGACCCGACTCGACGCGCCCAGACATCTCCTGTGCAAACACGTCAAACTCGTCGTCCGCGCTCGGGATTCCGCCCGCGGTTATTTTAATGCTAATCGTAAAGGCGCGCATATAAGCGAGGCTTCTGCGCATGATCTCGATATGCGACGATAGAATGGTGTGCTGAGCCTCAAGCTGGCCTATCGTGGCACGCCGCGCGCATTGTTTACCCGGTAAAGCTAATAGTTTAGCCGAAGCGTCGTGAAGTTGCTGGGTTGTCGACGCGATGGTGGCGGGACTGAGGGCTTCAGCCAAAGCATCCAGCGCTGCAACCAATGTAGCGATACCCTCCACTGCCTGCGAAAGAACCCTGCCCACATCCAGAAACTTCGTCTCGATCGCGAACCGCGCAGCCTCCATCTTTTGGACCATACCGGCCATATCTAGTCGCGATTTATGTACGATCCCAGCGTTCGGTCCTGCTTCAAGCGACATTATGCAACTCCTCAATTCTCCACCTCATACTAGCACTGAAAGGCCGTACTGTGACTTGGTGAAACTCACCGGGCAGCAGCACGGCGGATCTCCTGAGCAAGGTGATGAAGGGGTACAATTCTATCGACACCACCGCGCGCGATGGCCTCTTTCGGCATCCCGAAGACGATAGAGGTGGCTTCGTCCTGGGCAAGAGTAAAAGCACCGGCATTTTTCATCTCGGTCAGACCGCGGGCGCCATCGTCACCCATGCCAGTCATGATGACACCAACCGCATTAGAGCCCGCCGCACGCGCCGCTGAACGAAAAAGAACGTCGACGGACGGCCGGTGACGCGCGATCAATGGGCCGTCTTTCACGGAGACATAATAGCGGGCACCACTTCGTTCAATCATGGTATGCAAATTACCTGGGGCGATCAGAACCCGGCCACGCAGGACGCCATCGCCATTCTTGGCTTCCTTCACTTCCATCTCGCAAAGGCTATCAAGCCTACGCGCAAAGGATGCCGTGAATTTCTCAGGCATATGCTGAACGATTACAATACCAGGTGCATCACTTGGTAGCGCCTCCAGGACTTCGCGCAATGACTCCGTACCACCAGTCGAGGCTCCGATGCAGACAATTGTTTCCGTTGTGCGCGCCATGGCGCCAACTACCGCTGGCGGCAGCATTGCATCCGCTGTGAGTTTTTTGTTCGACTCAATGGATGGGAAGGCATA
Source organism: Acidocella aminolytica 101 = DSM 11237 (assembly GCF_900129125.1). Lineage (GTDB taxonomy): Bacteria > Pseudomonadota > Alphaproteobacteria > Acetobacterales > Acetobacteraceae > Acidocella > Acidocella aminolytica. Next base: position 14,032 of record NZ_FQVJ01000019.1, read on the forward strand.
TGAATTACGATCCCGGCGGCGCCCGACCCGCGCCTGCGCGGCGCCCTTTACCACGTCGCATATATGCTCACGCGCTTCGGTCAACTGGTCGCTCACACCGATCCTCGGCTTCAGGATGATGTCGACGGCCCCGGCTTCCAACGCCTGCATTAAAGTCTCCGACCCGGATTCGACGAGGGATGAGCACATCACTACGGGAATTGGATGCTGCGCCATCAGTTTGCGCAGAAACGTTATGCCATCCATGCGTGGCATTTCGACGTCCAAGGTAATAACATCGGGCACTTGATCTCGTATGCGTGTGGCTGCCACAAATGGATCGGATGCAATGCCGAGCACGTCGATTTCAGGGTCCGACGCCAAAACCTCAGCCAAGGTCTGTCGGACCGAGGCGGAGTCGTCGACGATAAGTACACGCACACGCTTTTTGGATTGTAGCATGGAACTATAATCTCCGGAAAATTGTGCTGCGGACGGAGACCAGGGGCAATTCAGCGCCCGCGCCCGATTCCGAATGACCAAGAATAAGGTAGCCGCCTGGTCGCAAATGGTCGCAAAGGCGCTTTAAAACATTATTCTGAGTTGATTTGTCGAAATAGATCAAAATGTTTCGACAGAAAATACAATCCATGTCACGGTCGACCGGATAGCGGCTCTCCATCAGATTCAGACGGGCCCAAGCGACTTTGGCGCGTAATTGCGGAATAATTCTCGCCATGGCCAGGGTTTGATCGCGCGATTGCAGAATGTAGCGGCTACGCATCTCCGGCGGAACAGGATCGATCATCGCCTTGGAAAACTGTCCCGCCACCGCTATCTCAAGCGCTTCGGTGGAGATATCCGTTCCTAGAATGGAATAATCAGGTCCATGGTTTTTTCTGCGAAAATCTTCGAGCACCATTGCGATGGTATAGGCTTCGGCACCGATAGACGCTGCGGCACTCCAGATCTTTACCGCCCGGCGTCCGGCGAGCACTAGTGCAGGGAGAAACGTTTCCCGCAGAAAATCGAAATGTACCGGCTCGCGGAAAAAATCTGTTTTATTGGTCGAAACAGCATTGATCAAATGGACAAGTTCATTTGCGATACCGCGGTTCTCAAATATATAGCCGCAATAGTCATCTAGGCTATCGAGCTCCAGCGCGACAAGTCGGGATCTCAGCCGGCCTGCGAGCATAGTGCGTTTCCCTTGCGGCATTTTGATGCCGCTATACCGATGGATCAGCGCGGCAAGTCGTTCAAAGTTGCGTGCGCTGAAGCGCTCCAAGGCAATGTCTGATAGCGGGTTTAGCAAAGAACCACCCAAGCAATGTTTCGCCTTCTCTAACAGCGTATCATCCGTCAAGCGGCATCGTGTCGTACGTTTTCGAGCAGCGAGGTTTCACTGCTCGTAAGGAGTTTGGGCACATCGAACAAGACGACAAATTCATTTTCTCGTCGTACAACGCCAGCGATGTAATCTGAGCGCCACAGTACACCAATCTCCGGCGCGCCCTCAATATCGGTTGCGGCAAAGCTGGCCACCTCGATCACTCGATCGGCGACCAAGCCGAGACCAAGGAGTCGTCCGCCGACCGGAACGTCGAGCACAAGAATTCGCGTTGCGCCATCTGGTGTCGTTGATGGCAATCCCAACTTCGTTCGAAGATCGATCATGGGGGTGCCACGCCCCCGCACGTCAATCAAACCGAGCAGATAGTCTGGTCCCTCTGGTATCTTGAATGGCGCGCGATAGTCTAGGATTTCCCGCACATAGGCAACCGGCACCGCAAACACCTCTCTCCCCAGCGCCAAAGTTACGAAATCTCCTCCTTGCATGGCTCCCCGCCCCTTAACTGTAAGCCGTGAATTGAGCGTCATCGGCATCCGGGCCACCCACCGTTAGGTCGAGGGCGAAGCCGTTGTTGCCATCCTGTCGAACCGGGATGAACTTGCCATGTGGCTCGGTACCTTTATGCATCGGTTTGGCCTGCATCTGTTTGACCTTCGCCGGTGACTTGGCCGTCATGCGTGGCGCTGGCATGTGCGCCGAGTTCGCCGCTACGGGCTTACCTTGGGCAGTCGCATCAGTACGGAAATACGATATGGCAGCCTGCAACTCCTCCGCCTGGGTCGACAATTCTTCAGATGTTGCAGTCATCTGCTCGGATGCTGCCGCATTCTGCTGGGTAACTTTGTCCAATTGCTGGATCGCCTCGTTGATCTGCGAGGCGCCCACATCCTGCTCGCGGCAGGCGGCGCTGATCTCCGACACGAGTTCCGCTGTTTTGCGGATATTGGGGACTAGGTTGGTCAACATATCGCCTGCTGTCCGAGCCGCCTTCACAGTTTCGGTGGAAACCGCGCCGATCTCGGTCGCGGCAATCTGGCTGCGTTCAGCCAGCTTGCGCACTTCCGACGCCACAACCGCGAAGCCTCTGCCATGCTCGCCCGCGCGCGCCGCCTCGACGGCAGCATTCAACGCTAGAAGGTCAGTCTGGCGTGCGATTTCCTGCACGATAGTAATTTTTTCAGCAATTGTCTGCATCGCCACGACCGCGCTGTTCACTGCCTCGCCGCTGGTTTCAGCATCCTTAGCCGACTGCCGGGAAATTTTCTCGGTCTGGGTAGCGTTATCCGCATTCTGCTTGATGTTGGCGGTCATCTGCTCCATCGAGGCAGAAGCCTGCTCTGCCGCCGAAGCCTGCTCGGTTGCCCCCTGGCTTACCTGCTCGGCTGTCGCCGAAAGTTCCTGGCTGCCCGAAGATACATTGTCCGAGGCAAGTATTGCATTACCCACGACGTCACGCAGTCGCAGGGACATGCTCTCCAACGCTAAGCCGAGCGTATCTTTCTCTGAGAGTGGTTTGGGCTGCACCGTTAGGTCGCCATCAGCGATTTTGTCCGCAATCGCGGCGGTCGCACGCAGGTTGGCGCTCATACGGTTGACCGTATCAACCAGATCTTTGATCTCGTCATTGGTATTGATCTCGACCTCTTTGTTGAGGTCACCGATCGCTACCGCGTCGGCTAGCGTGGCTATTTTGTTCAATCCCTTGCTGATTGACAACGCCAGCCAGATCGCCGCGATAAGCGCGATAAGCAACGATCCAATAGCAACGGCGATCAACGCGTCGCGGATGGTGCGATAAGTTCTGCTGGCTGCCTGCTGTTGGGCCCGCATATCCTGGTTCGCTAATGTGACGAGGTCATCCGTTATGGCGACAGACTTACCCGTCAGCGTCTTCAATTGCCCGACGGACAGTGCATGCGCTTGTTCATTCTGGTTATCCATCGCATAGGCCCGCAACTGGCTGTCCAACGGCTTCATGGTTTCCCAAAGCGAGCGCAATTCGACATATTTAGCTCGTTCCTTGGTCGATCTGCTCTGATCGCCTTTATTGAGAAGGGCCTCGAAATCCTGACGGTCCTGTCTGAGCTCGTTATCATAGCCCTGCATCTTGGTCTGATCGGTCTCGAGGATGATGTCCTTCTCGGCGCGACTAATATCGAGAAGCTTCAAGCTGATATTATCCGCGAGCCGCATCCTGGCGACTGGACCGCTTATCAATTCGGTGATCGTGGCATTCATGGTGGCAAGGCCAAAGACGGCATAGCCAGCAGCGCTCATGAGCAGGAGGAGGATGATACCAAATGATAAAGCGAGCTTGAGTTTGATGGTGAATCGCATAACGAGGGCTTTCAGCTAAACGGTTTGAAGAAGCCGGCAGAAATCTGAATCGTGAAAGCCGAAGCTGAAGCTTCGCAGCCATCATTTTCTGCCCAATGTTGCGGCTGGTGCACCGGACTCATCCGGATTGGCCCGGCAGACGGACGCCCCCGCCATCGGCCTTGCCCCGGGCAGCGAATACGGCGGCCAGATCGGGGAGGATGATGATATCGTCGCCCCGTTTGGCGAGATAGCGGATGAAGTCCGGTCGCCAGCGCATACCAAGACGCGGCGCGGCCTCGGTCGCGGTATCCTGGATCATTGTGACTTCGAAGACCTTGTCGGCACGCAAGGCGAGCAGCGCTGTTTCACCATCAATTTCAAATTCGATGACGATGATACGGCTGTCGTGCGAGATGCCGCGGGCCTCGAGGTCAAATGCCAGCCTCAGATCCGCGAGTGGGATGATCCGCCCGCGAAAATTGATCACCGCATCGACAAAGACGGGCGCTCCCGGTACGTAGGTTTCAGGGGATTTATCCAATACCTCTCGAACCAGAATAGCCTCCAGAGCGAAGATTTCGCCCGCCAGATCAAATGTCAGCACTTCCAGACCACCCCCGCCACTTATCGCTGGGGCCGGCATGGCGCTTAGGCTAGCAGATTGAGCTTGCATGACTCTGTCCCTCTCTCAGCTCGCAACCCGCAGCGGCGGTGGGTTATGATGGGCCTCGGCGGCCACCAAGGCGCCTACATCCAGAATCAAGGCGACGCTGCCATCTCCCAGAATTGTGGCACCCGAGAAGGAGCCAACTTCCGAGTGGAACGATGATAGTGGCTTGATGACTGTCTGGTGGTCCCCCAGTATCTGATCCACCACTAGCCCGACGCGCTCCACGCCGCTCGAGATCACAACGATCTTCTGGTATCGATCCGGCTGCATGCCAGTCTTGAACATGTCGTGCAGCCGGACGAAGGGAACAAGCTGTTCGCGGATAGTTAGCAAGCTCCGACCGCGGGAACGCTGGTCCTGCGCAGCCGATAGCTCCAAGCACTCCTCCACCGCCGAGAGCGGAATAACATAGCGCTCCGCCCCTACACGCACGAGCAGACCATCGATGATGGCCAGAGTGAGAGGAATGCGCAGCACTACCGTGGAGCCCTCGCCAGGCGGGCTTGAAAGCTCCAGCGTGCCTCGGAGGCCGTCAATCGTCCGCTTAACAACATCCATGCCAACACCGCGACCGGAAAGATTGGTCACTGCAGCGGCGGTCGAGAAGCCGGGCTGGAAAATCATCTGGAGCAATTCCTGATCGCTGAGCACAGCACCCGGTGCGACCAAACCGTTCTCCTCGGCCTTGGAACGCACTCGGTCGCGGTTCATGCCCCTGCCATCGTCACGCACGGTGATCACGACTTCTGCCCCGGCCTGCCGGGCGGAAAGCGTGATGCGGCCCTTTGCCGGCTTACCAGCTGCCCGGCGGTCCTGTGGCATTTCTAGACCGTGATCAGCAGCATTGCGGATCAGATGAATCAATGGGTCGGCGAGACGCTCGATCACGGTCTTGTCGAGTTCCGTGGCTTCACCTTCGGTCACCAACTCGATTTCCTTGGCTGTTTCACGGGCCAGATCATGGATCAGGCGGCGGAAGCGGCCGAAAAGCTGGGCCACGGGGACCATGCGCACAGACATCATGCTGTCGCGCAGTTCAGAGGCGAGATGCTCAATCTCCTCGGCCACCGATCTCAGATTCATGTCAATACTAGCGCCAGCGATCTGCTTTAGACGCGACTGGGCAATCACCAGTTCGCCCACCCGGTCCATCAGTTCGTCCAGTCGCATTGCCGGGACCCGCACTAATGCGTCTGAACGCAAAACCTTGCCATCCCCGCCGACCACAGCGCGCTCTGGCGCCTGAGAGACAGCAGTTGGCGCCGCTTCGGATGCTGCTTGAGACGCGATGGCGGGACTAGCCGCGCTTGGCGCAGCCAGCGCCTCGATTTGCAAGGTCATGTCGTCCATGACGAACATGAATACATCCTCAATAACGGAGCGCGGTTGATCCGTCGTCAGAACCACATCCCAACCCAAATAACACAAGTTCGGAACGAGTTCGTCGAGCGGAGGTATGTTGTCGACGATCACATCGATCCGGCTTTTGCCCAGAGCTCTCAATTCATCGAGCATCGGCAGCGGACGTGTGCCGTTCACTAGAACATCGGCAGCCAAGGTGAAACGCAAATGCCAGGTGGTCAGTGACACGTCACCCTCTGAACCAGCCGCAATGACACTGGAACTACCAGCGCCGGAAGCTGCGGCCCCAACTCCCACGACGCGCTCCAACGCCTCCAGCAACACCTCGCCTTCGGCTGCCGCCGCTGCACGCCCTTCAGCAAGAGCGCGCATATGGTCCATAGCATTCAAAACCGCCGCCACTAGCTCCCGCGTCGCCGGAACTTCGCCTTTGCGCACCAGGTCGAACGCTGTCTCGCAGTGATGGGTAAAATCGGCCAGCGCGTCGAAGCCGAACATGGCCCCCGACCCTTTGAGCGTATGCAGGGCACGGAAAACCGTTGCGACCAATTCCTTGTCGCCCGGATTATGCACCAGATCCAAAAGCCCTTGCTCGATCTGTTCCAAAAGCTCCTGAGCCTCAACTCGGAAGATTTGGATCCCCTCGTTCGCGCTCATCTCGCAAGAATCTTTTTGACGAGTTTAATCAGATTATCGGGGTCGAAGGGCTTCGTCATCCAGCCCGTCGCACCGGCGGCTTTCGCTTCTGCCTTCAGACCGCCGTCGGATTCAGTTGTTAGAAAAAGGATGGGCACACCGGCATGGACAGGTAATTTGCGCAACTCCCGGATCATAGTCAGACCATTCATAACCGGCATGTTGAGGTCGGTGATGATGAGATCGAACCGCCTGCTCCCTGCTTGACGAAGCCCGTCCTCACCATCGTAGGCTTCGGTGACATCATAGCCTTCACCCGTCAGCGCCATCTTTATGGTCCAGCGAACGCTGGGGGAATCATCGACCGTAAGGATAGATGCCATCACATCGGCTCCGTTCGGCCCAGCCAAAATAGCGTGCGCTCGTCCGATGGGTCATTGAGAAATCCGCCTCGATTTAAGGTCTCCAGCACCACCCCCCCAGCGGGTTCGGATAATCGGATTGTTGTCCCGGACAGCGCAGCGCTTCGTCTGGCAGATTCGATCAGTTGCACAAAGGTCAAGTCGATGTCCGTGATATCTGTAAGATCGATTTCAACTGAAGCCCCTCCCCCGACGGCATTCTTAACCTTTTCGAAAGAATCGCCTATCGAACGAATATCGATGACACCAGACAATTTGAGCACCGATAACATATCGTCGACCATAAGATACCCCGCCCTTGGAATTTACTTGTCATTTTCTTATCCTCTATCTCTTAATGAGAAGATAACTGAGCTCCCCCCCCCTGTTGGCCAACTCCTGGGATTATTTAAGCTACTCTCCGTCCCAGTTCATCGGCTTCGATCTGATTGAAGTCGACCACCTCAAGCGGTTGACTGCCATGGGAGGCGTTGTGTCCATCGTCAGATAATTTACGACAGTTGACTATCTGAATTTGCGGAGGCTTTGGCTTATCTATTGGGTTAACGTTTAAGCGGCTGTTTGATTGTGCTGTAAGCGCCCGGCCTGGATGGTTTGGCACTTTATCTGTTGGCGTTGCTGCAGGATTTGCGGAGTCCGGCAGTAATAGGCATCGGCGGATGTGACATTGCCCAGGGTCTAATGATAGATGCGGTTATTGTAATGGTCGATGAAGGCGGCGATCTGTTGCTCGAGATTGCCGGGCAGGTGGTAATTTTCGAGCAGGATGCGCCATTTCAACGTCTGGTGCCACCGCTCGATTTTGCCTTGCGTCTGCGGAAGGAACGATGCGCCAAGGATATGCTTGATGTTTTTGCGCGTAAGCCATTTTGCCAAATCACCGGCGATGTAGAACGGCCCATTATCTGATACCGGGCGTGGCTGATGAGAGGCTTTGACCGTGTTACAGCCAGAAGCTTCGAGGGCATGGGTAGACGGGTCGGTAACATCCTCAGCTGCATGGCGTTGCCTAGTCTCCAGGTGATGACTGAGCACGAATAATCATTGAGGATGGCGGGGAGATACATCCCTCCTCCGCCAGCTTTCCAACAGCGCTACGCGCTCGCGGAAACTTCGCAGGCTCAGCACCAGCCGACGACTTTCAGATAAGTGAAATCCGCTTTCCCAATTTGGTTTGGTGCAGTGGTCTTTATGCTGAATTCATCAGCGGCCTTGATAACGATAAAGGCAGGCGAGGTAATCAGACCATGTGCCTTCAGCAGCCGGCAGGCCGACGCCTTGGAGACAAAACAGCCCTGCGGGTCAGTGAAGGTCACGGCGAGTTGGCTCTGGTCGCGTCTCCTGGTGCGGTCATATGTCTAGCCCTGTTTGGGCGGCATTTTTGCCGCAGGCCAAGATGCTCCCCGCGAGCAACATCAAACAGGATTTGCGGCATTGAACTGTCTTCGGTCAAAACGAATTTTGTCGCTCGTCAGTGGGATCGGTTACCATCTCCTGCGTGGCCTTTAGCCCTTGGCACCGGCGAACCGTTAGGCAGCGTTCGGCTGACGCCGATACGCTTCCCCGTGTACCAATATGGCCCAGATAATCCGGGCCATATTGTTTGCCAGAGCTACCGCAACGAGCTTAAGCGGATTGCGCTCCAGCAATTATAGCAGCCATGGCGAGATTGACTTGCTGCCGGCAGAGTTGGTTGTGGTGGTGGTCCGGAGCTTCTTTTTCCCCCATCAGCCTCGATGAGCCGATGGGTCTGAAGGAAGGCGTAAGAGATCATTGTCATTAGAGCATGTCGGTGCAGCCACGTCCCTGACGGTCCGTCGAAATAATCAAGGCCGACTTCCTCCTTCAGTAGCTGATGTACCTGTTCGTAGATCCTGCGGGCCTTGACGGTCACGGCGAGCGCTTTGAGCAGCGTATCGTCGGGTACATTGACGAGATAACATTTGCGCTCGCCATTCTTGCGGTGCTCACCGACCAACCAGACGGGCTCACCCGGCATGCGTTTTCCACCCATATGATGAATGCGTCGCGGCAATCCGTCGCCGACCCGCACCCGCAGGGCGGCGAAGCGGGTCGGCAGGCGTCCTTTGGTGCCGCGGCGCCAACTGAGAGAGCGCCAAACTGCGTCAGCCGGCATGGTCTCGGCCGCCATCGACTTGCTGTCCGGGACGTGCCGCAGCCGCGGAATACCGACTGCCCAATGCAGCCCGCGGGCGCTCAGCGCCTGGCGGAATAGCACGCTTAAGCCACAACCTGCATGGACCAGCACTCAACCGAATCGCACATCCGCCGCCATAATGCGGTCGATCTCTTTGATAGCGATCTCCGACTTGCTACTGAACACTTGGCGAACTTCCGGCACATGCGCCCGTTGCAGGCTGGCCGGATCACGCGTCCAACTCTCCGGCAAAAGCAGCCGCAACCCCACCATCACCGGCACTTCGCCACGCGCCAACATCAGCGATACTAACATCCGGCAATTCGTCTTCTTGCCCAGGGCCAATACATATTGCGGCGCCACGCCAACTGAGTGGCTTCCCTGCTTCGGCGAGGCCGTGTCGTCGACGTCCAAAGCCATGTCATCGCCGCCAATAAGCCGATCGGCCTGAGTCAACAATTTCACCTCTAGCTGCACCGTGCCCTAGCCCCCGCCGCGACGAAGCGGTGCAATCGATCATAATCGCCGGGCGCAAAGCGCACCGTCATCGGTTGAACACTCTTGCGGTCACCAGGGCCAATCAAGCCCGCAACATACCGCGGGCACGTCCGCCAGCGAGTCTTGTTGCCAAGTCGTTCAATGAACGGCTCAAGCCACCGCTCCAAATTCCCCGTCCAATCCGATCCACTCCCACTCATGGCCGCCCCCATCATGCCGACCATCTACGAAGCAATCCTATCCCGATTTGAAAATCCCGAACGCCCCCCAAAACTAAATTTCTGCCAAAGTATTGCTAGGCGGCATCGTCCAATGCAGACATGCGCGTTCCCATAGCACGGGGAAATCGATGTCGATAAAAAACATGGGTCCACGCCTTGATGAGATGGTCTGCGCTTTGAAGATTACGCAGACAACAACCAAGTCAGGAACAGCTATCATTTAACTCCCGGAAAAACGCACAAAATCTCAAAAGCGATATTCGCCGCCACCAGGGCGGTGGTGCCCTGCGGGTCGTAAGGCGGTGAGACCTCCACCACGTCACCACCAACAATCTCCACCCCATCCAGCCCACGAATAATCTCAAGCCCCTGTGGGACGGTTAGGCCGCCGATCTCGGGTGTGCCGGTGCCAGGAGTAAAAGCGGGGTCCAGACTGTCTATGTCGAAAGAGACATAAACAGGCCCCGAACCAAGCTTAGCCTTAATTTCTACCATCAGCGGCGCCAGCGACTTATGCCAACACTCATGAGCCTCCACCACGGTGAAGCCCTGACTACGCCCCCAGTCGAACTCGTCAGCCGCATAGCCTGTGCCCCGCAAACCAATTTGGACTGTGCGCTTAGGGTCAATCAACCCTTCTTCAACCGCCCGGCGGAAGGGCGTGCCATGAGCGATCTTCTCGCCAAACATCGTGTCGTTAATGTCGGCATGAGCGTCGACATGCACCAGCCCCACTCGGCCATGCTTTTTAGCCATGGCACGCAAGATTGGTAGGGCGATGGTATGGTCGCCGCCGAGGGTCACGGGTTTGCAGTTGGCTGCCAGAATAACGTCATAGGCACGTTCGATGCGGGCAATGGAATCGCGTAGATTATATGGATTTACCGAGATATCCCCGATATCGGCAACGCGCAGGCTGTCGAACGGCCCCTTGCGGGTGGCCACGTTATAGGGGCGCAGCATTACCGATTCCGTGCGGATCTGCCGTGGGCCGAACCGCGTGCCAGTGCGGTTGGAGGTGCCGAGATCGAACGGCACGCCGACGAAGCAGGCATCCAGCCCCTCGGCCGAGGGATAGACCGGAAGGCGCATCATTGAAGCGATACCGCCACAGCGCGGCATCTCGTTGCCACTTAAAGGCTGGGGAAAATGCGGCTTTTCCATCTGTGGGCGTCTCCTCATGGGCCGATGCAGGTCACTTGTGTAACTCTTCCAGTCCTTTTCATACATAACCCGGGCACGCTATTTAGTTTGATTTTCTTAAATCAAATGATAAATTAAAGTCATTAGCATAAGAAATAGGAGACATGGGGATGGCGCGGTTGGATAGCGTGGACCTGCGCTTGCTACGCGTATTCGTGACCGTAGTGGAGGCACGCGGATTCAGTGCGGCGCAAACAATACTGAATGTGAACACCTCTACCATTTCCAACCAGATCTCCGCGCTGGAGACGCGGTTGGGAGTAAAGCTGTGCCAGCGCGGGCGAGCGGGCTTCAAACTGACGGACGACGGCGCCACTATCTTTTCCGAAACGCAGAAGCTGTTCTCGGCGATAGATGGGTTCGACATGAGGGCCAGCGCCTTGCGTGCCAAGGTGCGCGGCACGCTGAATATTGGCTTGCTGGATAATACGATCAGTGACAAGCAGGCCCGGGTGGAAGTGCTGCTGCATAAATTCACCCAGACAATGAGCGATGTGCAGATCAATCTTGAGGTAAAATCACCCAACGAATTGCTACGCGATGTGGTGGACGGAAAGCTGCATGCGGCCATTGGAAGCTTTCCAAAAATTCTGCTCGGGCTGAACTACACAAAGCTCTATGAAGAGCGGCACTCTTTTTACTGCGCCGCCTGCCATCCTTTGTTCAATCTGAAGGAAACAGAGATCACGCGAACGATGATTGCGAAATACCGCCTGGTATCACGTGGTTATTGGGGTTCACGGGACGCAAAACATATACGTTCAGAACGAGCGAGTGCTACCGTGAATAATATGGAAGCTGCCGCGCGGATGATCCTCTCCGGCGATTATCTTGGGTATCTGCCCGAGCATTACGCGCAAGACTGGGAGAAGACGAAGACAATCAAAAAGATTTTGCCCGCAGATCTAAGCTTTCTGGCGCCTTTCGAGATTGCTTATGATCCAACGAAGCTCGTTTTGCCGCCGGTGAAACTATTTACTTCACTGGCGGCTTCCGTGCTAACGCGGGAGGAATAGCTCCCGCGGCGCCTAGCTCAGAGATTGGTACCCAGCGCCTCATTGCTGGCGGCGATAGCGGAACGCTCAGCAGAAAGGTCAAGGTTGCGGGTGATGAGATAATAGACCACGCCCGAGACCAACAATCCCGGAGCCCAGGAAATATCAACGCCTCCCAGCGCATGGGCTATCGGCCCCTCATATAGCCCGGCCAGGTTGAAAAATGGCACGCTGGTGGCAAAGCCGACAGCATAGGCCAAAAGCCCGCGGCCACCCCAGGCGCCATAAATGCCCTTGGGAGTAAAAAAATCCTCGATGGCATAATGGCCTTTGCGCACGAAAAAATAATCCATCAGGTTCACTGCGGTCCAAGGCACCAACAGATACAGCATCATAGAGAGCGCATCATAAAGTGCGTTAATGGCATTAGCATTGAGCGAAAGCGAGATTGTCAACCAAACAATCGCCAGTGCTAGTACGCCTGAGATGCGCACGCCACGCGAGAAGGGGATATTGGCAAAGCAATCCAAACCCGTGATCAAAGTAAGCATGCCGGAATAGGCATTCAGCCCCATAGTCGCGGTTAGTGCCGCGACCGAGACTAGCACGGTGAGCGTGCCAAGATACGGAAACACCACATTGCCTGCCGAACTGACGGCTACCATGCCATCCGACGCACCAAGATATGTAGCGAGCCAAGCACCCAGAATAATCAGCCAGATGGCTGCACCTGAAGCACCAATATAGACATTCAACACTAAGGCCGCGCGCTTCTGTCCGGTTGGAAGATAGCGCGTATAATCCGACACATAAGGCGCATAGGTAATGTTATATGCAGCACAAGCGGCAAACTGAGCGGCGAAGGCGATCCAGCCAAAGCTGGTATGGCCGGCCGCATGGGGGGTAATAATGCCGAACAGAATGGCGCCCGAAACGATCACATAAAGTGGCAGACTGACCCAGAACAACACACGGAAGACAATATGCAGCCAGTCATGCCCGAAAATGGCGATGATAGCGGCTACCGCGCCCAGCATCAGTGCCACAGTAGGAATCTGCCAGCCGAAGAGATGGTTAAGACCCTGGGAGATGAGCACCGTATCCACCACATTGAAGCCCGCAAAGGTAAAAAGCGTCCCCAGAAGTGGGATGATGACGCCACGATAGCCAAATTGCGCGCGGGACTGGATCATCTGTGGCAGACCGAGATCCGGCCCCTGGCTGGCATGGAAGGCCATGAACAAGGTGCCGAACAAAATGCCCAGCACCGAGGCCAGGATTGTGGCACCGAAACCCAACCCCATGCCTGGACCGATAAACCCAATGGCTATGGTGAAAAACTGGAAGTTACCAAGGAACCAGAATGGCCCCTGGGCAGAGACTTTGCCGTGACGTTCAGCCGGGGGCACGAAGTCGATGGAGCGTGTTTCAATCCCCAGGCTGGGGCCATTACGGATGCTACCGGCTTCGGTATCAGCAAGCGTTACCATTTGGTCCTCGCGCTCTTGTGGTTAGACCACGAGGCATATCACCCATGACACAGACGCAAACATAACGCTGTCAAGGCAATAAGTTTCAAAAAGAATGAAGTTTTGAAACCTACGCTTTATGTGGCAAACCTCGACAGGGTCTATGATGTACCACCATTCGCGTAGACGGGCGGAGGAGGGCTTCATATCCTAAGCTACCCTTGTGCAGCACGCGTCATTTCCCTCACCCGTTTGTCCCTAACTATGGGCATTCAAAAGCAGTTTCCACAAGAAGCTTCGCATCTCTAGGGTTTCCACTTTCGGGAAGTATCCATGATACATCTCGGCTGACGCTCTGTACTGAAACAACAACGAAACTTTCTGGTGCGACGTTTGCGCGCCGAAATCGACCGTGCCGCGCGGATACTCCCAATGCCGCGCGGAAAAGATATCACCCGAACATCAACGAAAAGCAATGATTTGAAAGCAAATTTCAGCGCAAATTACTACTGTGAAGCCTCAGGAGGCCGGAGCTAACCGTGCACAGAAGGCTTCAATATCATCAGTTTGAAAGACAGCCAGCTTCCCAAAGAATTTTTCTTCCGACCAGTTCCACCAAGAGATGGCGCTCAGCTTGACTGCGATCTCGCGCGGGAAGCGTTCGCGTATTTTCCACGCGAGCACACCGCCAAAAATGTTGTAGGACGCGCCATCTCTTGAAACAGTAGGCCCTGCGCCGATTACCACGCCATCCGCCATAGTCACACCTAGCAGGATGATAGCGCTATGACCGATCCACACATCATGGCCTACCACTACTCGCGCATCGCGGTAGGTGACGGAGAACTCGGCATCGCGTTTGGCACCTCTCTCGTAATATTCCGGCACATAGGTGAAGCGGTGCTAACTGGGCCGCTGCATCGGGTGGGTCGACGCTCCAAATCGCACTATGTTGGCAATGGCGAAGAATTCCCCGGTCCACGCAACCGCTACTTCACAATGCTCACCTAAATAGGAGTAATCGCCAAAACTTGCATATTCGATGCGAGAATTACGCAGCATCGCGCAACGCCACCCGATTTCCGCATTCCCGAATGCGTATACTAGAGTCTATCACCATCTCGGCGATTTTTAGAAAAATATGCTCTATCAAAGCAGCCTCTAGCGTAGGAGGGCTGTGCCGCGTTCATCCGCAATTACCAGCACTAATGTGATGATAAGCAGCAGAGAAACGGTCTTGTAATCGAATAAGTTCATGGCGTTGAGGAGCTGAAAGTCAGTCCCTCCGCCTATAAAGCCTAGGTGTTCAGTCCCGGCATCTGGTGGATTGGATTTAGGATGAATCGATCTGGCTCTGAAGTCCAGATTTTGCAGATGTATTCTTAGGGCGTGAGGCCGCTGAGCATCTTGAGCCTTCGTGCAAAGTTGTAAGCTGACAGGAAGTCGGCGAGATGTGTGCGCAGCTGTTCGTGGCTGTCTTAGCGAAAGCGTTTGACGGTAGCGTCCCTGATCGTTTGGTTCATCCGCTCGACCTGGCCGTTGGTCCAGGGATGATTCTGCTTCATCAGACGGTGCTCAATCCCGTTGGCTTCGCAGATCATGTTGAAGCGCATCTGCCGCGAATATGCTGTATTCCGGTTGCGGGGCTGCTCGGCGAACTGGATGCCGTTGTCAGTAACGAACGTGTGGATGCGATAGGGGACGGCCTTGAGCAGATGCTCGAGGAACTCACACGCAGTCCTGTGATCAGCCTTGTCCACGAGTTGCGTGGCTGCAAACTTGCTAGTCTGGTTAATGCCAACAAAGAGATACTGAACCGCGCCAGGTTTCCCGGAGATATTTTGGTTTGAGTGCTACGCGGCTACAGGCATAGCCGTAAGTTCCGCGTAATAGTTTTCCTCTGCTTCAGCAGGTGGCATGTTGCCGATTGGTTCGAGGGTACGCCGGGCAAAGACGTCTATAATAAAAGCGACATAGGCAAATTCTTGCCAGATTGAGACGTAGGTAAAATCGCTAAGCCACAGTATGTTTGGAGCTGGTGCGCGAAACTGGCGATTGACCCTGTCCGGGGGACAGGGAGCAGCCTTATCGGAGATAGTCGTTTTTATAGCCTTACCCCGGACAACGCCTGCAGCCCCATTTGACGCATCAGGCGCGCGACGGTGCAACGCGCAACTTTGACCTTTTCCCGGAGCAATTTCCGCCACACGTTCCGGGCGCCATAAACCCGGAAATTATCCTCAAAGACCCGGCCGATCTCCCGGCAAAGCACAGCATCACGCTGTTCACGCGCGGGGCGTCGGGCTGGTATGTCCATCCGGGACCGGTGTCCATAATAGGTTGCCGGGGCGAAGGGGCCGCAAGATTCCAATATTGCGCAGCAATACCGGAAAGGCGCCGGAGGGGATCAGTAGAACACGCACGATCGACTCGACCCCATAAACCTCACGATGTTCATCGATAAAGGTGGTCATTTTTTGAGTGGGCGGTCGAGTTCTGCCTGGGCAAAACAAGCCGATGCCTTGCGTAAAATTTCATTCGCCTGACGCGGTTCCCTGTTCTCCCGTTCAAGAACCTTAATGCGCTCGCTTTCTGCGCTTGTCGGCCCAGGGCGCAGGCCGCGATTACGCTCAGCCTGTTTTACCCAGCTGCGCAGCGTTTCACCGGTGCAGCCAATCTCGCCCGCAATCGAGGTGATCGCAGCCCATTGTGTCGGATAATCCCCTTGGGTCTCCAAAACCATACGGACAGCGCGTTCCCGTATCTCCGCCGGAAATGATGGATTTCTCTTCTTCATCATAACCCCATTCTCTCAAGAAGTGAGGTCTCCGGGCAACCCAGCGCAGTCCAACTGCGCCAGGGCTGGGGCAATTGAATAGCCCCTAGATTTATGGACACATGCTTCCCTAATTTTGAGGCCAGGAAGCGCTTCTGGAACCGAGTAATTTTAGCAACCAGCCCAAGCGCGACGCATTGTCGCAAATTACCGCGTCCACCTCTCTCAGAGGTGATGGGGCGGCTCGACGTCAGCCATAATCGTAACCAACTTCACCCAGGCAGATATCTGTGCTTTAACTTCGGCCACGCTGGCAGGCTATATGTCCTCTCTTTGGATAAGCTTGTCGTCCCCCGTTCGGTCCTATTCACAGTCAGATCATCTCCAGAAATAACAGATGAGGCAACACTTTGAATCATTCTGCCCCTCAGTCCTTGCCGACGATGCAAGGAATTGCCACAAGCCCAAACAGCAAAGGCCATAGAGGTGAGCATGACGGCGGACGATGATGATGCATATGTATTTGATGAGGCAACTGGTGAATGGCGCCCCGCCAGCGAAATCGCGGCGGCTGCGGCAGAGGCCAAGATCGAAGTCCGGGACGCAGCGGGGAACGTGCTCACCGATGGGGATTCAGTTACCTTAATCAAGGATCTGAAGGTGAAAGGAGCCAATCAGACCTTGAAACAGGGTACAGTGATCAGATCAATTCGGCTCACGGACGATGCCGAAGAGATTGATTGCCGCCATGAAAGCATCAAGGGGCTTGTTCTCCGGGCGGAGTTCGTGCGCAAGCGCTGATTGGACACCCGAATAGCAGGCCAGTCGAGGGCCTTAGCGGCCCAGTCGTCTAGGACCTCGCGCTGGTAACAGACGGTAGTCAGCCGAACACCATGTAAGGCGGCCCAGGATAACCAAACGCCTCATATCGGCTGCCTCTATATCGGCAGTTGCAGCGCCTTCCGCATCACTTACGGATCCGTTTCTGCAGCCTCAACCCGAAGTTAGGGAGCGGACGGGTCAAGGCGCGTCCATGGGGCCGCTGAAACAACCTTCGTTTGCGCTTGGATCCGTGTTTCGTGCAGGACGATGAGCTGGCCATCCACCCATATCGCGCAATTCGAGGCGTTCCTCACACATGGAAGCAGAACAGGCTTTCCCTCAAAAAATCCAGAGCCTATTCGCATTAGTTCGTTTCGGAGGCGATGGAGTGACTTAGCCTCTACGCGCCCGCCTGTCTGTCTAGTGGGCGGAGCGTATATAGGCATTCACGATGGCCGGGATCAAGCCGGGAAAACGCACCTCAATTTCCTCCCAACGCGAGACATTGCGTATCTCCACCCCGTGACGCTCGGAGCGTATCAGCCCGGCCTCTCGCAGGATTTTAAAATGCAGTGACAGAGAGGATTTCGGAATCACTCGGTCCGTGAAGCAGGCCGCCGCCGTACAACTCTGCGAGTGCGCTGCACCGGCGATGCGCACGAAAATTGCCACCCGGTTCGGGTCCGACAGCGCGTGCAATATTGCCTCCAGCCGCACTTCGCGGATCGCAGGGTGAAAAAGCGGCCTCATGAAATTTAAATAAGAGGGGTTGTGAGCGACTTCAATAGTTCCAAATATCCGAAACGTTGGATAAAGAAGGTCGGCGCACCGACCTTGCAGACATGAAGGATCTAAAATGACGGCATTGAACGAACGGTTGGTTTGGCGCTACGCGACAAAGGCCTATGATCCGACCAAGAGCGTGCCAGCCGAGACGCTGGACGCCATTTTGGAAGCCGTACGCCTAGCGCCCACCTCCAGCGGCCTACAGCCCTTTGAGCTGCTCGTAGTCACCAACCCTGAAATTCGCGCCAGAATACGCGAGGTTTCCTGGGACCAGGCACAGGTGACAGATTGCTCGCATCTGCTTGTCTTCGCCGCCTGGGACGACATCACTCCGGAGCGCGTGAACATGATGTTCGATCTTACCAACGAGGTGCGCGGCCTCAAGAACGAGGGCTGGGAAGCCTATCGGCAGAAACTGCTTGGCATCGTTGCCGAGCGCGGCACCGAGGCAAATTTCCAGGCCGCTGCGCGTCAGACTTATATCGGCCTTGGAGCTGCCCTGATCGCCGCCGCCTTCGAGGAGGTAGATACGACACCGATGGAAGGCTTCGACCCGAACGCGGTGGATGAAATTCTGGGCTTGAAAGCTCGGCATCTGCGCAGCGTGGTGATGCTGCCGCTGGGTTACCGCGCGGCCGAGCGCGACTGGCTAGTGAATTTGAAAAAAGTCCGCCGCCCTCGCGAACAATTCGTCAGTTATGTGAAATAACATCCGCTATGTTCATCCACGTAGACGGAAGTTGATTGTCTCGATCCAAGATTAGCCTTGCTGCCGATGATGGCACGGATGCTGCGCAATCTTTCGCAGATACTCGACAAGGCGGCGGCCCATACCGCCGCCAACAACATTGCGCCCTCGCTAATGCTGGAACTGCGACTGGCGCCGGGACCTTCGACCTTATTTGCCGCGTCTCGCTTCCATCACTTGAACACGGGACATGTCGAGCTTCACGGACGACCCGGACCGATCGAACGGCTGCTTGAAATTGAAGGCGTGGGATGTTGCTCCCTGAGCATGCAGGTGTTCGAGCCGAGCAACGCCAACGCTCCATTCCGGGTGGCCGCTTCGATCGTGCCACCACAAGACCAACGACGGTTAGTGAGGCTTTTCGAACCACACCCTTTCACGGCGCAGGGCAGTCGCGTGAAGGCCAAAATACGTGAAGGCAAATGCAGCTTCCAAGTCTCTCCAAAGGGACAGAGTGACTGGCGACCAGCCATCCCCTCTGTCGACGTAGAACTTGGGATACCCCCTGTACCTGTTTGCCGGCGGATCACGGTGCACCGTGATCCGCCGTCAAACAGGTACAGGGGGCGTGGCAAGGTTGAAGCGACTGACGCTTCTATTCAGCCACAACCGAAGCAAAGCGCTGCCACCGGTGGCGCAGGCAAATATGAAGAACCGCCCCCCGACAGCTAGGGTCAAGGCCGCAGCAACCGCCGGTGTGCAGTAGCCGAGACCTCCGGTCGCAACGGGTTTGTCAAACCAGTCCGCGAAGGAGGCACCCATCGGTCGCGTCAGAATGTACGCCATCCAGGATGCAGCGACCTCGTTCAGGCCGAACGCGAAATAGGTCAAGCCCGGCACGGTAAATAGCACTGTGAACAGAACCGCCGAATTGAAATAGCCCACGCCGAAGGTTGCCAGCACGGTCGCCCAGTAGAACACCTCGCGCCGGGGCGTCTGCACCGTGTAGATCGAGAGTGAGCGCTCGACGGCGTTCGAAGCCCACAGAATCAACAGCAAAGCGATCCCGAAGGCGACGGCCGAGACCACGTACGGTATGCCAAGCACAACGTGAATGACATCAACGACCATTGTGCCGAAGGTGCCGACCGCCACAACGAGGAGCCAGTAGGCCGCGAGAACATGGCGCCGGGTGGTGAACTGCAGCGCGAGGGCAACAAGGAACGCCAGGGCCACCCAGAACAGAGAGGTAGGGATTGGTGTGGAAGACAAGAAAATCCGACGTTGCCTCGCCCATTGCCGTCGAGAGGATCTTTGCAACCCAGAACAACAGCGTGAACTGCGGAACCTTGGTCCCATAGTACCACCCCTCGTCCATGCGCATGAAAAATCCGGTAGATCTCAACGCCGTGGGCCTCCTCGATGTCGGGCGGAGCCGGAATAGGCGACCGTACTCCTGGTCGCAACCCGACGCCGTGGTCTGCGCAGAAACCCAGGGCTTTCCGCTTTCTTTGAGAAATTATTGCTTGCCTTGCTGAACAACCAAACCGATAGTGAATATTATGAAATTCACCCCTACAGTGTGGGATTCGCTGTGCTTAGTGTTGGTCTTGTGGGCCGATTTACTTCTGGCCGCGCTCTATCATCCTAAAATCACTGACTTTTTGGACTTTTTGAAGCTGGATGCGGTTTTTGCTTGTTTGGTATGGTTGCCGCTTAGAGCACTGGGGCTGGCTCTAGGCCGCCGTTAATCTTGGTGGTTTGACGAGACGCGATGCAGTGTACAGAGCCATTACGAGCCGACGCCACCCCAGCTGGGAAGGAAGGTGGAATGGAGATCTGGGCGAAGCTGATACCAGAGTTGCTTGTCACGGACATAGACGAGAGCCTGCACTTCTGGCGGGACCTGATCGGTTTCTCTGTCGCGTACGACCGACCGGAGGACCGCTTCACCTTCCTGGAACTAGACGGCGCCCAGATCAAGCTGGAGCAACAAGCCCCGGCGGAACGCCAATGGATAGCTGCCCGGCTCGACGCACCTTTCGGGCGCGGCGTCAATTTTCAGATCGAAGTGTCTGCACTCCAGCCAATCCTGGAGCGTCTGGCAGCGGCCAGTTGGCCGCTATTCATGGAACCCGAGGATGCCTGGTACCGCTCCAATCAGATCGAGGTTGGCCAACGCCAATGTGTCGTACAGGACCCGGACGGCTATCTTCTTCGATTGGCTCAAGATATCGGCGAGCGCGCCGCCGGGTAACCACAGCTCAGGCTTGGCGCACCATCGTCATTAAGCAACGCCCTCTTTAGGCAGTCAAAATAAATTTGCTTAAAACACGCTCTAGCCAGTGAGCGGTATGATTACCGAACAGCTTCATCCGTGTCGCATCATTGGAGAAGAATTGTATTCCCTGCTCTGGCAGCCCTCAATGAAGCGGCTGTGGGAAGCGGCCTTATCCATTAGGTCCTGTCTGCACTCATCGCAGCCAGCTCACAGCGAAGTCGAAATGAATAAATCCAATGAAGGCTGCGATAGTTTTTTACACCACAGGGCGACTCTACGGAATCGTTTGAGTTTGTTAAAAAAGCAATCGACCTGATGGCGTTCCTTATAGAGCCATCCAGAAGATGGGTGGGGTTTTTGCACGGCTGGGGTTGGCTTTGATCTGGGAGGTTGCGCCAAGATCATTGGCGATAAAGGCACGTAGAGGATCGGCATCGCAGGCGGCATCTGCGATGCCATGGCCGATGCCCTGCAAGCCGTCCAGAAGAGTTTGGCCTGCGGACAATCGCCATAATGCCCTGGTGTTGGATGGATGCGCAGCGGCAAGCCAAGCGCATCAACAGCAGCGTGTAGCTTGGTCGTCAGCCCCCGCGTGAACGGCCGATGACGGCAGCTTCAGTCCCTTTTTGCTCCTGCCGCATCAGCATACACTTTCGAGATGGTGCGATCGATCAATACGTATCCAAAATCCGGCGTGTCAGCCCGAGCATGAAAAAACGCCTCCCACTCATCATCCTGAGGTCAGCGCTGGAACCGCGCATGCGCTGCTATCCATTTGCCAAATACCTCCGGCAACTCCCGCTAGTGCGCTGCATTGCCAGCCATCCATAGGATCGCATCAATAAACAGTCGATTGTCCAAGCCTCTCCGCCCAGGCAGGCCAACGCGCCCTGGCAAATGGCCTTCAATAGACGCCATGGTTCGTCTGTCAGTGCCCCTCCGCTCAAGGGTCAAATCCTCCTCGAGCCTTGAATCAGAACTCCAAAGCAAAGGAACCCCTGAATGCAGACAGCCCCTAAAGCACTTACGCTTTGGATTTACAAACACCGTCGAACCATTCCGGAACTGTCTCCGCGTACCCCATGGCATCACCGCCTCCATACAGACTGGACAGAAAGGTTGCACGGTGGCTGGCTCCTTGCACTTGAACCCCTCTCATATGCCGCCCGCCAGTAGCCAGCGCCATCTGTACCAGTTGCGGAGGTAGAGCCTCGTCGGCAGTACCATAGTAGAAAGCAACCGGAAATTCGAACTGCTTGTAGATCGTGCTGTTACCTGCTAGACGGGAGAGGAAGCTAGTGTTGCTCTGAGCCGTGAATTGCTCAAAAAAACCTTCCACAAAAAACGCAGATGCCGTGGGCATGTCACCCTGCATCTGCGGGTCAAGTACGTAGTCCTGCCAATAAGCCTCAGCGAAGGCGCGGTACTCAGAGCGGATAGCTGTATCGAACAGGTCCGGCAGTTTGTAATAGGTGCGATAGCTGCCCAGTAGGATCACTAGGCATGGGGTCATCCATGCTGGCACCACCGGATATGGCTTGGTCCCTGATGACGCGAATTTCAGGTTGCCGCACCAGTAGCGCAGCGAATCAGGCAGATTGTTGAATGGACTCTCTGCAGCCACCGCATCTACGCGTATACCCCGGCTATGCAACTCTAAGCCCAACCACTGGGTGTTGAGCGCCCCCTGAGACCATCCATTGAGCAGCAATGTCGAGGCTCGGATGCCTAGTGGCTTAAGCATGGACATGCCGGCGTCAAGCACGTCATGACAGCACTGTACCGTCGCCGCGCGCACGGCATAGGCTTCGCTGCGGCCGTCCCGATACGGCCCCTTGCCCAGATAGTCCGCTGCGATCACGACGTAGCCTTGCGCGGCTAGCCTATGCAGGTTGAACAGGGTTTCAAGCGAATCGACATTGTCCTGCAGCTTGTAGTTCGGGTCTGCGAGGCGCATTAGATTGGACGGCACCTGGTCGAAGGATAAGATGGTGCCATGCTGCCAGGACACCACCGGTAGCGGGCCACGCAACCCCGACGGTGTGGCCAGAAGGCCGCTGACCTTAATCCGCTCACCAGTTTCGGGAATATGCGTGAAAGTGGTGATGCGCCTTAGTTCGATATCATAACGCGCTGCGTGATCCTCTTCCGAATAAGAGGGGAGAACCCCGCCTTCATTGAAAACTTTGTAGAACTGTTGGGCTAGGGTATCCAAACGTTGCTTGCTTAACACTACAGACTTTTCTAAGTGGATACGCTGCCCGCCCAATGTGCTGGCGCCTGCGTTGCCGGGCAGATCGGCTGCGGTTGCTACGGCAAGCGCTGCAATGGTTCGGCCCACGGCACCGATCGCTTTTCGGCGTGCCACGTTAGGCACCGGATGATCTGAGAATGTTAGTACGGAGTCAGTGTGTTCTTCTTTCTGGGTCATGGGTTAACTCGCTAGTGGAAGGATAATTCTCCCAATTTTTAACAGGGCTTTTTGGTAAAATCCACGCGACAAATTTTAGTTTTTGGGCTGACGTTATACCGTCGACGCCCATGCTCTATCACTCATTGTTGTATGTCCAGAGCCATTTTGTTGCGTAATCCTGTGCCTCCTTGATGCTGCCAATGATATTATGATCGAACCATTCATGGCGAACCGTTCTGTTGTAACGCTCAACATAGGCTGCCTTGACTTTCTTTGGAAAAGTATAGAGCTATTTTGATTACGGTGTCCGCCTCTCGTAAGCAGCTAAACTTATAAAGTCCAGTGATGAATGTCGGCGGGCTGGATTAAGGAGCCCATCGATGTGACGGCCAATGGCATCTTTGGCATCCTGCCTAGCCATGAACGTCGTGCACCAGACAAGTTCTGACTTGAGGGTTTTGAGGAATGTGTCAATGATATTGTTATTGTAATTATTACCCTTTCCTGAAAATGAAACGATGCCCCTCTGCTTCTTCAGTTCAACTTGGTAGTCAATTGAATAACATTGGCTGCTGGATTGCGGCCAAGGCGAGGTTGCGGTGCAGGCGGTCACTGACGGACCGGCCGACAATACGCCAGGAGAACAGGCCCATCACGATCGCCAGATAAAGTCATCCTTCCTTGGTCCAAACGTAGGAAATGTCTGCCGATCACTTCTGTTTCGGTGCGGCGATGCTGAAATCCTGGTCCAGTACATTAGGTGCACGCGGAATCGTGATCGAGCCCGATGGAAAAATCCAAGATTACCTTGAAAACCGTCCGCACGCGAGGGACAAGATTTGGCAAAAGCCATGCAAGCAAAACGGTGTTTGCGCGGTGACGAGGGAGCGAATTTTGTCCGACGCTCGATGGAGCGGAACGCGGCACCCGCCAGCTTTGTCATCGCCGCTAGGTGGTCATGGCGGCGCAAAAAATTTACCCGCCCTTCCAGCATCATGTTTTCGCTGGCTACCATGTGGTCGGCGGTGAGTTACACGGTTCCCGTCATTGCTGACATGGCTTCAAGCGGGCACAACCAAACCGAGGAAAAGGTCCATGACGACACATGGGGTGCCACCAGTTTAAGCGTTTCAGACTGAAGCTGCGCGGCAATAAGCGCATCTTGCCGCGCGTTACGCAGCCGCTGCAATATTTGCTCCACGGCCGAACAGAAACGCTCGGTAGCCTTGGGAA
The DNA here is from genome assembly GCF_900129125.1 of Acidocella aminolytica 101 = DSM 11237. Classification (GTDB taxonomy): domain Bacteria; phylum Pseudomonadota; class Alphaproteobacteria; order Acetobacterales; family Acetobacteraceae; genus Acidocella; species Acidocella aminolytica. The sequence goes on from NZ_FQVJ01000019.1 coordinate 38,317, forward strand.
ACTACTTTCATCAAGTACAGCCAGAAATTTTCAAGACAAATCGTATCCATAAAAGAGGCAAGAGCTCAAAATTCAGACATATTGCCTCATCAGAAGGAAGGTCCATTATGTGTTGGTTTACTCGTACATACTGCCGAAAATCGCTGCTCTGCGCGATGCGATTGTGAGTCAGAGCGAAGCATGTTTTCTTGCTTAAACGTCACAAATGTCTAATATCCTTGTCTTAAATTTTGCTTTTCTCAGGCTCAGTCAGCGTCTATTAGACCCCATCCAAAAATAGCTTACTGAAGCGGTTTCAAAAACGAGACTTGGTTTCGTAGCAAGATTCATTTTTCGGTCCATAACGTACCATGCCCCAGCCGCCAGATTCCTGCGTCGGTTATATCCAGAATTTACGCAGCAAGCCCTCTATGGTCCAGTTCCTGCAGTTGAGATTTACGATTGTTGGAGGATAAGTTCGACAAGAGATGTGTGCCACTGGAAATGTCTTGAACAGCAAGACGCGCGCGCATTAAAGCCCAAGATCTCAATGCGCGCACCCATGCCACACAACCAGCCTTGTCAACCCAGGAATCTCCAGCGCGACGGCCGCGTCACGATACCCTACATCCCCTCGGCCAATCGACGTGGCACAACAGCGATGGGGCCATAGTGCGGAGGAATTCCGGCAGAGCCAAGAACTCCATGACGGATAGCGCTACCCGCCGCTGCCGCCCCAGCTTGGCCAGCGCTTCGTCCAGCAGTACATCCAATGTTTGCAGCATGTTGAGACCCAAACGCCTGATATCACGCACAATTATGTCTCAAATTTTAAAATGCAATTTGTCTTCTGCTGACATAGCTCCCATCTGTCGGAAAGCTAAATTTCTATCCGTTTAGGAGCACGCAACTTGGCTAACGAAATCCTCCGGCCAGGGGGTATGGCCCCGGCTTTACCTATAATTTCGCCTCCAACGAGGCGATCGCGGCAGGCTTCTCCGCAACCGATATCTGTCCTTTTCTCAGTCCAGCGCCGCTCTGGCCCAGCTATTACGCCAATATCTCCCTTCACAGTGGCAAGGGACCGACGCTGGAAAAATGTGCGCTTCTACTTCGAAACTTTCGACTTCCTGGTGGAGGCCGAAGTGGTGGAGTTTGACGCTCCAGCAGCCGGAAAGCCCGGCCGCGTGACTTGGCACTGCCGGGCTGGGCAGAAGGGCGCGATCGACCGGCTGGACGTGCACCATGCCTGGCTGTTGGAATATCTGCCCGGCGGGCAGATGCGCCTCCTCACCCAGGAGACACAGAAGGGGAAACCGACGCGGAATCTCGCCACGGCCACCCCAAACCCAATGATCAACGACCATCAGGACTGGCTGAATGGCCGTGTTGCTGTCACGAGAGAGGAGAAAACCCAATGAAAGCCGCCATCCTGCAAGCCCCTGGAGGGTTCGACAACATCACCATTCAGGACCTTCCGGACCCTGGCCAGCCTGGGCCGGGAGAGATCCGGGTCAAACTACATGCCTCCTCGCTGAATTTCCACGATCTTCTGGTGGCCAAAGGCGCCATCCCCACGGCGGATGGCCGTATATTGATGTCAGACGGCGCGGGCGTGGTGGAGGCTGTGGGCGCTGGCGTGACCGAATTCCAGCTGGGCGACCATGTTGTCTCCTGTTTTTTCCCGCACTGGCAGGACGGCCCGGCGTTCCCGGCTGTTGGAAATTTCGCCCACACGCCGGGGGACGGGATCGACGGCTTCGCCACGGAACATGCCGTGCGCCCGGCCACGGCATTCACCCGCGCGCCGCGCGGCTGGAGCCATGAGGAAGCCGCCACGATCACAACCGCGGGCCTCACCGCCTGGCGCGCTTTGGTGGGGGACGGGCAGACCAAACCTGGAGACAAAGTGCTGGTGATGGGCACGGGCGGCGTTTCCATCGCGGCGCTACAAATCGCCAAGATGGCGGGGGCGGAGATCGTTGCAACTTCCTCCTCGGACGAAAAGCTAGAGCGTCTGCGCGCACTGGGAGCGGACCATCTCATCAATTACAAACGCGTGCCGGATTGGGGCACCCGCGTACAGGAGCTAACCGGGGGAGGCGTTGACCATGTGGTGGAAATCGGCGGCCCTGGCACGCTGGCGCAATCCATCGCGGCGGTGCGGGTGGGAGGGCATATCTCTCTCATCGGCGTGCTCACCGGGCTTGAAGGCCATGTGCCCACCGCCGTGCTAATGTCCAAACAGGCCCGGTTGCAGGGGCTCATTGTCGGCAGCCGGCGCCAGCAGCAGGATTACGTGGTGGCGTTGGAACAGTCCGGTATCCGCCCGGTGCTGGACCGCGCCTTCCCCCTGGCCGAACTGGCCGCCGCCTTCCGCCATCAGGAAAGTGGCACGCATTTCGGCAAAGTTACCCTCGTCCCGTAACGCCTTTTTACAGACCGGAGACTTTTTTTATGACCAATAAGACGAACATTCTGATCATCGTCACGTCCCACGCAAAGATGGGTGGACAGGATCGACAGACCGGCATCTGGTTCGAAGAGCTGACCACGCCCTATTATGCCTTTCTGGATGCCGGGGCAGCGGTTGCAATTGCTTCCATTGCCGGTGGCAAGGTGCCCGTTGATCCGCATTCTATGGAAGCAAAAGACCGCCCCACCAGTGTTACGCGCTTCCTGAAGGACGAGAACGCGATGCGACAGATTGAAACGTCCAGGAACATCAGTGAGCTTTCCGTGGATGAGTACGATGCCGTGTTTCTGCCAGGCGGCCATGGGGTGATGTGGGACATGCCGGAAAACCCGCTCCTGTCCGCTCTGCTCAGCAAAGCCTGGGCACAGGGCAAGGTACTGGCGGCTGTGTGCCACGGTCCTGCGGGGCTTGTTGGCGCCACGGACGAAACCGGCAAGCCTCTGGTTTCCGGCCGCAAGGTGGCAGCTTTTACAAACGAGGAAGAAGAGATGGCGGGCCTGACCAAGGAGGTGCCCTTCCTATTGGAAAGCCGTATCCGCGAATTGGGCGCCAAATATGAAAGCGGCCTAGCCTTTCAGCCTTTCGCGGTGCGGGACGGCAAGCTAGTAACCGGCCAGAACCCCGCCTCCTCAGAGAAGGTCGCGGAACTGGTGCTGGAGGCTGTGAAAACCTCGTAAACCTACCTTGCACCCAGCCCGTCGCCCATGCGGCGAGCTGGGTGCAAGCCTGGGGCTTTGTCTCGTCAGCGCCCTCTCCTCGCCATCTTAACGTCTTCAATGCTCAGCGCCGCTCAATACGTCGCGTGTCCACTCTCTTGCCTACTCATGTGCTGGCGACGGTGCACAGCTCAGCAAATTACAGCGAAGATGAGGCTGAACTAATTTTGATCGTGCCCTTAACTCAACTGTCCGTTGTTTTTGGTTATCGACACCAAATATAAAACCAATTTAAGGGGAGAACACTATATGAACATCACGTCTGAGTCACACCAACAGGGGAATGGTGGAAAATCGCCTGAAGGCGGCATGATGCGGGTGATTAGCCGGGCATGCGTCTATTACGCCGAACGTTACGTTCCAGATCCTTATCTTTATGCTCTAATTTTGACCTTCATCGCGTTCATCGCCGCATTAATCTGGACATCTAGCGGGCCGATGAAAATTGTTGATTCCTGGTATAACGGTCTCTGGTCGATCCTCGCATTTGCTATGCAGATGGCGCTGATCCTTTCAACTGGTGTGGCGTTGGCGCAGTCGCCTGTTATTAAACGGGCGCTACAACGTCTTGCCTCTTGGCCGACCCAGCAAAGCACCGCTGCTATCGTCGTGTTTCTGACGTCCGCGATCGCCTCTTGGCTACAATGGGGCTTTGGCCTTGTTGTTGGCGCGATCATCGCTCGCGAAATCGCGAAGCGGATGCGCAATGCCGATTTCGGATTCCTCGTCGCCGCAGCCTATATGGGGTTTATGACCTGGGCGTCTGGCTTGTCCAGCTCCATCGCGCTTGCAACGGCAACGCATGGCAGTGCGCTTAACATCATTGAAAAACTGACCGGTAAACTTGAAGGGTTTAATCATACCATTTTCACTTGGTACAATCTTCTCCCCGTTGTCCTGCTGATTCTTATTATCCCCATCGCCCTCTCTTTCATGGGGCCGTCCGAAGCGGAAATGAGGAAAGTTGATCCCGAGGCGCTGATCCGTGAAGACCAAATTGAAGTGGCCGAACAGGAAAAAACTTTCGCCACGATGCTCGATAACGCGTGGCCTATCACGCTGCTGCTGGTTCTAATGGGAGGTGCTTATATCTGGGAGCTTTCGGCTACCAAGGGCTTCTCGCTCAATCTCGATATGTTTATCTTCATCACCTTCATACTCGGGCTGATTCTACACTGGCGGCCTATCAACTATGTCCGCGCCTTCTATACCGGCGCCAAGACGGTTGGACCTATCCTGTTGCAATTCCCAATCTACGGCGGCGTCATGGGTATTATGGTGAAAACCGGACTCGCCGCGGTTATTGCCCAAGCCTTTGTCTCATTCTCCACCGCGCATACACTTCCTTTTTGGTCGTTCATCTCGTCGAACATCATTAGTTTGTTCGTGCCATCTGGCGGTGGACATTGGGCGGTGCAAGGCCCCTTTATGGTGCCCGCCGCAATGAAGCTGCATGTTGACCCAGCGATTACAGCTATGGGTACGGCCATGGGCGAGCAGACCGCTAACATGATACAGCCCTTCTGGGCCCTTCCTATTTTGGCCATCGCTGGCCTCGGGATCAAGGATATCATGGGCTACTGCATCGTGGCCATGGTCATCGGTCTAGTTCTATATGGTGGATCGCTTCTTATTTTTGCTTGATCAAAACAATATTTTTGGGTTTTAGGGGCCATAATCGGTGCTGATCATGGCCCCTAAACAACTATTTCATGGTGATGGCCGCAATGCTGTGAGACGCTTGGCTGCGGTGGCCCGCTGCCCTTTGGCTGGAAACAGATTTCCGGCAAGGCCCAGGCCGAAGCGCGGCATGTTCACATACACTGATTCCGCATGACCAATTGGCGCCACATAGGTCTCGTGCCAAATGCCAACGTCGCCATTTGTGCCAATCTTGGTATTGAATGCCCGCCACGCAGGGAGATGGGCTTGGTTGGCTGATTGCGCATAAGCGCGGAGATGCTCAGCGCTCCGCCAATATTGGATGACCCATAGATTACGCAGCCCAAATTGCGGGCGGGTATGCAGCAGGCCAAGTTCGGGATGTGCGGCCAGTTCCCGCAGCATACGCGGCATCGCTACCAGCACTGGAAGCCAGCGCCACACCTTCCAGAGTTTGTTAATGCGCATACCTATTAGAAAAACCACGGTGTCGCCATCTATCTCAGCGCAGACGCGTTCATGGATAATTTCGGCCATTGGGCTCATGACTTTCTGAAACTGTTAGAGTATGTGGGCAATGCCAACTTACACCTAATGTGGACGACGTCAACATGAATCCGCACACCCGACCTGAAACGACCGCACGGAGAAATGCGAGCCAATCATCCCCCTATCACCACGGGGATTTGCGCCGCGCCCTGGTGGAGGCCGCCCTGGCCCTTGTGACGGAGGAGCAGGATTGGGGGTTTTCGCTTCGGGAAGTCGCCCGGCGGGCCGGGGTCAGTCATAATGCGCCGTATCGTCACTTCCCGGAGAAGCGTGACCTTCTCGCGGCCCTGGCGGTTGCGGGCTACGAAGCGCTGCGGGTAAAGCTTGTCGCAGCGGCGGAGACGGCGGAGGGGCCAGAGGACGAACTGGTTGCGATTGGCGTGGCTTACGTCCAATTTGGAGCAGAAAATCCGGCGCGCTACCGGTTGATCTTTGGCCCTGATCTCCTCACGGGCGGGCTTGGCATGCCAGCTTCGGTGGCGGAAGCTGCCCAGGCAGCAAAGGCCGTGCTAGTGGATGTTATTGCGCGCGGGGTGCAGACGGAACGGTTTGCAGTATCTCAAGATACACAGGCGGAGCGGGACCGCGTGGTGCTGACGGCCTGGGCTTTGGTCCACGGGCTAACCATGCTACTGATCGACGGTCTTGCAGGTCCAGCATTGCCCCCGGCTGTGTCTGAGACCGTTACGCGTTCCTTGCTCGACGGGATCCGAAAGCGGCCTTGAGCGGTGATGGCCGCCTGAGCGTCGGGACCGGGGGAAATCTAGGCCGGGGAAATGAACGATCCGTATCATACGGTTTGCAAACCAAAATGCAGATCCCGCGTATAATGAGTATCCTCAAATTCGGTGAAGCAAAAAATGATCCAGGCTCACATAAACCAGATCGGTACGGCACGACCGCCGCATGATATTCACGCCGCATTTCAGGACTTTACCGCACGCGGATTATCCAACGAGCGGCACCGGGAACTATTCCACCGCATGGCGCGACGGGCGGGGATCTCGCATCGTTATTCCGTGCTGCACAAGGACGGGCTGGTGGAAGCGCAATCACAGAAACCAGGGTTTTATCGCCGGGGCATGTTTCCGGGCACAGCACAGCGTATGAAAATATATGCAGACCATGCACCGGTTTTGGCGGAACAGGCTGTCCGCCACCTTAATCTGGAGGGACGGGTTCAGGAAATCACCCATCTAATCGTGGCGTCCTGCACAGGCTTTGTCGCCCCCGGGTTGGACCAGCTTCTGGCGGCGCGGCTGGGGTTGCGCGCGGACCTGCAGCGCACAATGGTTGGCTTCATGGGCTGCGCAGCCGCCGTGCCAGCTTTGCGACTTGCCCAGGCGACGGTACTCGCGGATCCCAAAGCGCGGGTGCTGGTAGTCAATCTGGAACTCTGCACCCTGCACATGCAAGAAACTGACGAGTTGGAGACGGCGCTGACTTTCCTGCTGTTTGGCGACGGGGCCACCGCCGCTTTGGTGACCACGGAGCCACATGGGCTAGCCCTGGAAGATTTCCGCACCATGACTATCCCTGATAGTGAGAATTGCATTACGTGGCATGTGGGCGATCATGGTTTTGTCATGCATCTCTCCGGGCGTGTACCGAGCCGGATTGCCGCTGCATTACGGGCCCATCCGGATTTTGTCCTACGTGGCGAGAGTGCTCGGGGGCTGCCACTCTGGGCCGTGCATGGCGGCGGGCGCAGCGTGTTGGATGCCGTGGAAGGCGCCTTTGAATTGGATCCATCCGTCCTGGCACCTTCTCGCGCGGTGCTCGACATGCATGGCAATATGTCCTCGGCCACTGTCATGTTTGTCCTCGCCGGTATGCTGCGCACCGCACAGCCCGGCCAGCGCGGTCTGGCGATTGCCTTTGGGCCAGGGATGGTGACGGAAACCTTCCGCTTCATTGCCCGCTGATGGATTTGTCTCTGCGTTCTGCCCAGGGCGAGGCGATGGATGACCCGAACTTGGACGAGAAGGTGTATCAACGCTGTCTCGGTGATCTGGCCCGGGTTAACCGGGTGACGTTGACCCATCGGACGACGATTAATTGGCTGGCGCACAAGATCCACGCCCTGCCGCGCTCAGTTCGCGTCTCGGTGTTGGATATAGGGTGTGGCCAGGGCGATTTACTGCGCATTATTGCCGCTTGGGCACGCCGGGAGGAGCGCAGCGTTTCCCTCATCGGGCTAGACCTGAACCCACGCAGCGCCACGGCGGCGCGCGCGGTTGGTGGAGATGAGGATATTACTTATCTCACGGAAGATGTCTTTGCCTTCCAGCCTGAGGTTAAGTTGGACTTTATTGTCACTTCGCAATTCACTCATCATCTGGCGGATGCCGAGATCGTCCGCTTGCTCGGCTGGATGGATGAACATTCGCGGCTAGGCTGGCATATTACAGATCTACATCGACATTGGTTCGCTTATTACGGCTATCCGCTATTGGCGCGGCTGCTGGGCTGGCACCCGATTGTCCGCGCGGATGGGCAGATTTCCATAGCGCGCGGCTTTTCCCGGCGTGAGTGGGAGATGTTGCTGACACAGGCGGGCTTGCACGCGCGCATTAAATGGCAACCGCTGTTTCGCTATACGGTGTCGACATGATCCTGGTTGTTGGCGGTGGTCCAGCGGGGGCGGCTTGTGCCATTGGTTTGGCCCAAGCCGGGCGGGCGGTGATGCTGATTGAACGTGAGACCGCGGCCATCGATAAGGTTTGCGGTGAATTCGTCAGCGCTGAGACACAGATTTACCTCACCCGGCTTGGCCTGCCCACGGCGGCGTTGGGTGGACACGAAATCTCCATGCTGCGCTTAGTCCACGCGGAGCGGACGATTACCGCGCCGCTTCCGTTCGCCGGAGTTGGGCTGCGGCGCCGGGGATTGGATGAGGCGCTGCTTGCGCTGGCCGTGAAGAACGGGGTTCAGGTACGGCGCGGCCAAGCGGTCCGGCGCATACAGACCAGCGGCGGGATCAGCGTGGAAGCGGGGGACGAGGTACTGCGCCCAGACCTTTTGGTTCTGGCCAGCGGCAAACACGAGATTCGAGGCGCCATGCGCCCAACTCGGGCTAGCCGGTTTGTCGGGCTTAAATCTTATTTCGCACTGACGGCCGCGCAACATGCGGCACTAGCGAATCATGTTGAGTTGATTTTGTTTCGTGGCGGGTATGCCGGGCTGCAAATGGTCGAAGGAGGGCTGGCCAACTTGTCGTTGCTCGTTGACAAGGCGGAGGCCCGAAACAAATGGCCTGCTCTGCTGGCCAGCCTGCAACGTGCAACACCACATCTGGCGCTACGCTTGGACCAGGCTATCGACCAGCTTCCGAATCCGCTAGCCATTGCTGGCATGCCCTTTGGGTTTATTCACGGTCCCCAAGAAGATGATCCGCCAAACCTGTTCCGGCTGGGAGATCAGGCGGCGGTTATCCAGTCCTTCACCGGAGACGGGCTCGCCATTGCCTTGCACAGCGCGGCACTGGCGGTCTCGCGGATTATCGCCGGGGAGAGACCCCAAGCGTATTACAAGCAGCTGCGGGCCGATATCGGTGGACAAATTTTGCGTGCCGCGATGCTGCATCGAGCGCTGACGACGCCGCTACTGGGCCCTACCCTGCTTGCTGGTGCCGCCTTATGGCCCGCGACACTGACCCGCGCCGCCGCCTGGACCCGTGTACCGGATACGGCAATGGCGCGCTGCGCTACGTACGCCACCATGCGTTGCTGACGCGTACGTTCATCTCTCAGAGGCTTCTGTCGCATAATAATGGTCAATGCTCTTCCTGCATGCATTCCAGCAAAAGCTTCAATGTTACTTCGCAGGACTGTTCAACTTTGAGGGTCAACAAGCTGTCGGCACGGGTGCGGCCCAGATTAACCGCCGCCAAGGGCTTTCCCGCCTGCGCCGCGGCCTGCACGAAACGGAACCCTGAATAAACCATCAATGATGAGCCAACGATGAGCACGGCGTCGGCTTGGTCCAGATGCTGATAAGCAGCCTGCACAATGACCTTGGGGACGTTCTCACCGAAAAACACCACATCCGGCTTCAACACGCCACCACAATACTGGCAGGGTGGCACGGTGAAAGATGAGAAATCCACCGCCTCCAGGTGGGCATCTCCATCCGGTGCGGTCTGGGCGTCCAAACCCAGCCAAGCGGGGTTGAGCATGACCAGCTCGTTCTGAAACACGGTCCGTAGCAGAGGCTGGGCGCACCCCATGCAGCGGACCAAGTCAAGGCGGCCATGAAGGTCAATGACGCGCGTACTCCCCGCCGCCTGATGCAGCCCATCAACATTCTGGGTAAGCAGCACTTCGACCCTGCCATGCGCCTCCAGCTTGGCCAAAGCGTGATGAGTCGTGTTGGGCTGAGCCAAGCCAAAACGCCGCCAGCCGACAAGGCTGCGCGCCCAGTAGCGTTGACGGGTGGCGGGATCGCCTATGAATGCCTGATAGGTGACGGGCTGGATGCGCTTCCATTGACCATCGGCGTCGCGATAGTCGGGAATACCAGACCCGGTGCTGCACCCGGCCCCGGTGAGCACAAACAACCGCTGATGGCGGGCAATAAACCCGAGGAGTCTTTCAGTGGGTGTCATGATAGTGATTTACGATGGTCCAGAGATGCGCTTCAATTCATAACTCTTGGAAACAGAGCGGATTGACTGGAGGTGGTGTCAGCCCGTTTCACCCGGCCTCAATCCCCCAAAGGAACTGAACAGTTTAGCAAAAGCCTGCTGCATCTGATCGGGCGCCATGGGCATCCATGCTTTCAGGAGCGCCTCTGGGGTTGTGGCGTCGATAGCATTCTCCATGCGCTGCTGGAGCTTCTCGATAATTGCCTGCTGCATGGGGACGACATCTGGAAGGCCGGCAAACCGCCGGGCTTCGTCAGGTGTGCAGTCAATTTCAATGGTGATCTTCATGACGACGTTCCTGTTTTCATTGCGCCACGCGTTATCGGCAATAACCCAGCTTACCTGATCCCAATGACGTTCTGCAACCAAACAGCTAGACTGGCGAGACAAGCGCAATCTTCGCATTATTTGATAGGCCAAATAGACTGTGTAAACGCTTGCATAAGGGCCAAATAGCCCTTTAAACTTCAACTTAATGGAGTGCCAAAGGCGCGTTAAAAGCTACATGGAACCAGAATCAATTATTGGTATCTTACTTGCTGCCGGTCAATCGGAACGCTTTGGCGTGAATGATAAGATGGTCGCTTTATATAATGAACGTCCGCTTGTGCTGCATGCCGCGCACGCCATGGCAGCACTGGGGCTTCAGTCGCTGATTGCTGTTACCCGCCCATATCCTGACGCGCCATCTATGCCGAAATTATTGATGCCCTTTGGATTCACAACAATTATAAACGAAACTCCGAAGGCAGGGCTTTCGCGTAGTATAGTCTGCGCCATTAGCAGTATAATGTCGTCAACCTGCCAGGGCGTACTCATATGCCTCGCGGATATGCCAAACGTCACCAACGCGCATCTTGCGGCTGTTTGTAAAACAGCATCCTCTCCGCGATCAATTATAGCAAGCTCCGACGGTAACACCCGTTCACCTCCTTGTTTCTTCGGTCGCAATCATTTCAATTCACTTTTAGAGCTTGAAGGAGATCAAGGTGCGCGGGGGCTTTTGCGTGATGCGACGGTTGTTGAAGTTGAAGCAAAAACTCTTCACGATGTGGATTCGCCAGCTGATCTTTCTGTGAATTTTGAGTAGGTTTATTCGCTAATGTCTGATCTGACCCGTCTGCTTGCCCTAGCGCTGGCCAACCCAGATGCCAAGATGGCGCTGGCTACCGTGACCTCCACGTGGGGGTCAGCACCGCGGCCGTGTGGCAGCCATATGCTGGTTCTGGAAAATGGGCGCTTCGAAGGTTCTGTTTCAGGTGGCTGCGTAGAAAACGCCGTTATGACAGAAGTTGCCGACGTGATCAGTAACAATAGATTTCTGACGCGCCGCTACGGTGTAACAAACGAATCCGCATGGGCTGTCGGCCTTCCCTGTGGCGGTGAGATCGAGGTCATGATACAGCCCGTATCACCGAACGGGTTCAGGCAAGAGCTATTTTCCAGGCTGGCTGCCGCGCAAGCCGACGGCGAACCTGTTCAACTCACAACCGATGCAATGGGCCACACGAGTGAACAACTTGGCGGCTCAGGTTTCGTCAATATTTACCGGCCTCCGAGGAGGATGCTGATTGTTGGCGCCGTGCAGATCGCGCAGTCACTTGCGGTGATAGCCCAGGAGGTTGGCATGCGGGTCACTCTTATTGATCCCCGCGGTCTTTATTTGACACCTGAACGTTTCCCCGGAATTACACTCGATTCAAGATGGCCGGATGAGGCGGTTGCAGCGTTGGTACCAAACAACAGCACTGCGGTTGTCACTCTTAGCCACGACACAAAGCTCGACGATCCTGCCTTGGCTGCGGCATTGCGGGCTCCTACCGGTTACATCGCGGCGCTAGGGTCCCGACGCAGCCACGCCACCCGCCTGCAAAGGTTAAGTCTGCTTGGTTTTACAAGCGCTGAATTGCAACGCATAGAAGGTCCGGCTGGACTCAAGATCGGGGCGGTTGGGTCAAGCGAAATCGCACTCTCCATTATCGCCAGCGCGGTTAAAGAACTTACAGCAGGTGAGCATGCTTTACCTGATGCTGCTTATACAAGCTAAACACTCCAGCCGCGCAACGTGGCGCGGCAAGAAAATAGCCACGGCAATTCAAAGCACGAAAAGGCTTTCTCTCTTATAAGAATGCCATTTCCATAGGTGGAAAGCTCAAGCTTGGCTAAGAGCGGCTTTGAGTTTGTTGGGCCGGAACGGGAGATCACGCAAGCGGATACCGACCGCGTCGTAAACAGCGCTACTGATTACCGCCGCCGTTGGGCAAGTTGAAGGTTCACCGGCGCCGTGCATCGGGTATTTCGGGTCGTTGTTGACGATCACCACTTCAATGCTATCCGGCACCTCCTTGAAACGTAGGATCGGGTAGCCGATCCAGTCACGGCTGGTCACATGCGAATGATCGAACGTGACTTCCTCATGCAGCGTGCGGCTGATTGATTGGATCACGTTGCCTTCAACCTGATTCCTCAGCCCATTCGGGTTAACAACCAAGCCGCAATCATGCGCGACCACGACGCGATCGACCTTGATCGTGCCGTTTGACGGATCCACCGTGACATCCGCGATTGTGGCAACGCGGCTATCGTCCCGATTAACCCAGGCGATACCCCGCCCCTTAACGGGCTTTCCAGCCTGCGGCGCCTGACCACGCGCGGGCCTGGGCGCCCAGCCATATTGTTTGGCCGCTGCCTTGAGCACGTCAATCGCGCGCTGGTCCTTCAGGTATTTAAGCCTGAATGCGAGAGGATCCTGACCGGTTTCGGCCGCCAGCTCGTCGATGAAGGTTTCCATCGCGAAAGTTGTCTCATACTGCGCCGGCGAACGCAGCCAAGCTGTGCGCAACGCCACCCTGCCATCGCCATGACATGCCACGTCTGCATTCTCAAACTGATAGGCATAGGCGATCGCCGGCAGGCCGTGGCCAACCGCACCGACGATGTCCGGCCTGCCGATGAGTTGCGCCGCGATCAGTGTGTTGTCGAGGAATGTTGGAATCCACATCTTGTGACGCCACGCTGTGATATTACCGTTGTCGTCGATTGCCGCTTCAAGGTCCTGGGTAATCGGCGGGCCTTTCGGTTCCCAGCCATGCTCATCCCAGCGCATCCATTGTACACGGACAGGCTTGCCAACCGACTGCGACATCAGCGCCGCGTCAGCGATCGCATGTTCGAGCCCATTACGGCCATAGGCACCGGCAGCCTCGAACCAGCGCAGCTCGATCTGCTCTGGCTTCATGCCGAGCAGTTTTGCCATATCGCGCCGCGCTTCATGCGGCATCTGCGTTCCCGACCAAAAGATCGCTTGCTCCTTGCCAACATCCGCCACGGCGCAGGATGGCCCAATTGAGCCGTGCATCTGGAACGGCGTTCTGAAGGTTGCCTTCAGCGTCTTTTTGGCCACTGCCATGGCCTGATCAACCGAGCCCTTATTGGCGACCACGGCAGTCGTGCCTGGGGTATCGCGCACGACATCCCAGATATTATCCATCTGGGGCAGGCCGTCCCATTTCGACCATTTGGCTGCATATGCGTCGGGGCCTTTCGGGTGCAGCACGGAACCCAGCTTGGCGGCAGCCTGAATCGCCGCCCATTCCGTCTCGCATACGACGCCTAGGAAATTGTCGCGCCGGACCAGCTTCACAAAACCCGGAATGCCCTTCACCGCTGATTCGTCAACGCTCTCGAGCTTTGCCTGCACTCCGTAGGGCCGGACCACACGGCCATGCAGCATACCCGGCACCTTCACGTCCTGGATATAGTTGAAATCCGCCGTAATCTTACCTGGGATGTCCTTTCGCGCGACCGACTGGCCGATAATGGTGTAATCTTTGGGATCCTTGGCCTTGGCCTCCGGTGCGACCTTCATCGCGAAGGAGGTGCCGGTGGCACCGATCGTCATATCCAGCTGCTTACCAGCGACCAGATCGCCATAGCTGATGCTCTGGCCGGACAAGTCCGAAATTACGCCATCCTTGACCGAGAGGCTGTTGGCTTTGGCTTTGAAGTGATCAGCCGCTAGGTCGAGCAGCACCGCGCGGCCGGCGGCCGCAGCCTGGCGGATTTGCGGACCAGCATAGCGGACAGTACGGCTACCATAGCTCGGCCCCTGGTCAACGGTTTCGCTGGTATTGCCCATCACAACCGCGAGGCGGTCAACTGAAATATCCAGTTCCTCAGCCGCGATCTGCGCCAATGCCGTCTTGGTACCCGTGCCAACGTCAACCTTGCCGGTGAAGAGCGTGGCTGTATTGTCTGGATGCACCGCAAGCCAAGCATAGAGCTTGCCTTCTGGTGGCGGAGCCTGGACGCTGCCAATCGGCTGCGAGGCCGACACAGCCTCGGCGTCGCCAAACAGATTGAAGGCAACAAAAAGACCACCGGATGCCTGAAGAAATCCACGGCGGCCTAGGTTTGTGCGGGATTTCGTCTTGATGTCATTGAGCGCGCTCATCAGTTGCCTCCCTGGCTGGCTTGGCCTTGCGTCACACGCTCAACCGCGCGCAAAATTCTCATATGCGTGCCGCAGCGGCAAAGATTGCCTTCAAGTGAAACCTTGATTTCGTCGCGGGAGGCATGTGGATTCTGGTCAATCAGCGCCTGCGCCTTCATGATCATACCGTTGATGCAGTACCCGCACTGCGCTGCCTGCTCGTCGATGAAGGCTTGTTGCAGCTTGTTTGGCTTGCCGTCCTCGACCAAGCCTTCGAGCGTTGTAACTTTCTGCCCCTCCACCATTTTTAGTGGCATAACACAGGAATGGATCGCCTTGCCGTTCAGGAGCACCGTGCAGGCGCCGCATTCCGACAATCCACAGCCAAATTTTGGTCCCCGCAGACCAAGATTGTCGCGCAACGCGTAAAGCAGCATGCTCTCCGGCTCAGCTTCAACCGTGCGGTTCTTTCCGTTGACGTGGATCACCAGTTTCTGAGTCATGGTCCGTCCTTGTCTATTTGTCGGCGCCTGGATCGGTGCACATATAAATTGGCGCGCCTTTTATTTAGGGACGCATCTGGGAATTTCAGCGGGCGGAACATCTCCATCAGGAAAAAAGGCAGGAACAGGCCATACCGGTGAAGCGAATGGCTAAAACCATCAAAACCCCGATGTGAAAGACGGCTCAATACCTCCATCCGTTTCTGAATGCAGACGCCCCCTCACCTTCACCGCCATACCTTCTGTTCATTAACCGTGAGAGGCAACGGAACAGCGGCGCCTAAACGAGCTGATTCAGTCCCAGCCTCAATAACAGCCATAACCGCCAGGGCCTGAAGGGGAGTCACGGGATTAGGCCCTTCGCCGCGCAGAGCTTTTGCAATCTGCGCATAGTAACAACGCTGATCACCTGCTTGCGTGGGCAAGCTTTGGGGAGAGTTAAGGCCATTATAAAACAGCATTGGGTCCGAATCTATGCCCCAGCCTATTGCACCCGGGGTTAAACCTGACAGCAGCTGTGCTTCCTGCTGGTCGGCATGGCGCTTGACTAAGCTTCCCTGCTCACCATGCACAACAAAACGCGCACCCGCGACCGCAGAGAGCATACTGGCCTGCAGAATGACGCGGCATTCACTATAATCAAGTATCGCATGAACCCAATCGTCGGCCTCAGCGCCATTGCGTTGAATTGCTAAGCTGGCATATACGCGCTCAGGCAGGCCAAACAGCTGCAACGCTTGGTCAACCAGATGCGGCCCAAGATCAAACCATAACCCGCTACCAGGCCCCGCCTGTTCTCGCCACCGCTGCTGAACCGTTGGACGGTAACGATCTATATGCGATTCAAAATGCGTGACACGCCCTACCAAGCCACGTGTAATTTCCCGGCTGACGCTCAGATAATCACTATCCCAGCGACGATTATGGAATATCGACAACAAGCGATCGTGACGATCTGCTTTAGCTATGAGGTCACGGCCTTCTGCGAGGTTCAGTACAAACGGCTTATCCACGACGACATGCTTTCCGGCCTCAAGCGCAACATGAGCTAAAGAAGCATGACTATCGTTTGGTGAGGCTATAACGATTAAATCAAGATCTTCTCGCTTGCAAAGCAGCTCGGGAGATAGCATCACCTCGACGTCAGGCAGATCGGCAAATACTTTTTCGGCCTGTCGAGAAGCTACTGCGACAAGCTGAAAATCAGACAAAGAACCGATCAATGGAGCGTGAAAGATTTGACCTGCAAAGCCGTAGCCAACCAAACCTACTCGGACAGTATCCGTTTGCATGCTAATTTTCTCCTGAAAACAGCCTATTGGATATGGCATTTTTGACTTGTCAGGAAGGCAGCACGAGACTGCACGCAATTAAGCGCGTACGTTGCGTTCTCATTTATGACGCAACGCAGCATGATCTGACAAGGCTACATTGTGTAGCCGGGTTTTTTGTAGAGAGTATTAGCTTTTTCAACGATGTCAGGCTGAAAGACTTGGTCGCACCAGTCTGTCGCCGTTACCTCCTCAAATCCGACCGATATGACTTCATTGCCATATCCAAGGATAGTGGCAACGTCCCTGGCAATGGCGTCGGCCAAGTGCTGTTTTTGCTGTTCGCTCTTGCCCGGCCAGAGTTTTACAATGACATGTGGCATGTTGACTATTCTCCTTACCAAGCCTGGCTGACCGGCCCAACCGTGAACTCACTGATGGTGGTATCCACTGGGGCGTCAATGGCAAAGGACACAACGTTGGCGATCCGGTCTGGGCTAATGGCATACTGGGCATAAAGCTTTCCCATCGCTTCCGCGGAAGCCTTGTGGGAGATGCCGGCGTCTAATTCGGTGCTGATTGCTGCCGGATAGATCGTCGCGGTTCGAATGTTGGTGCCCTCCATGGCCGATTCCATGCGCAATACTTCCATGAAGTCGCGGACAAACCATTTTGTGCCGCCATATACCGCACTGCCAGGATAAGCTTTGAGCCCCGCCACCGATGAGGTCGCAATGATTTGGCCGGACTTCTGCGCGATGAATGAGTGCATCACTGCCGCAACACCGTTCAGAACACCCTTGATATTGATGTTGAGGCTTCGTTCCATTCGTCTGTTTTGATGGCCGATACCGGCGATGTCGGCATCAGGCCGGCATTCAGAAAGATGACGTCGACGCGGCCAAATCTGTCTTGGGCCAGACGGACGATCGCCTCATTATCGGACGGGCTGATTACATCCATCATCCGAGATGTGGCTTGGCCTCCATCAAAACGGATCTCTTCAACAATTTGCGTCAGCCTTTCTTCGCGACGGGCGCCAAGAACAACTTTTGCGCCTTGCCGTGCCAGCAGCCGCGCCGTCGCCTTACCGATGCCGGACGAGGCACCGGTGATAATAACAACTTTGTCCTTAATCATGCTTCAGGAGCCGTACTGCTCGTCAGAAACCTGTTCCATCCAATCAACCACCTTACCATTTTCAACTTCCTGAATCGCGAGGTGCGTCATTGCCGTATGAGGTCCAGCGCCGTGCCAATGCTTTTCACCGGGAGCGAACCACACAACATCACCTGGACGAATTTCCTCGATGGGACTGCCCCAACGCTGCGCCCGCCCAACGCCCGAGGTCACAACGAGGGTCTGGCCCAATGGGTGTGTATGCCATGCGGTACGGGCCCCTGGTTCAAAGGTGACGTTGGCCCCCTGGACCCGTTCAGGCGCAGCCGGGTTAAAAAGCGCGTCAATCCGCACTATACCAGTAAACCAATCGGTAGGTCCCTTGGCAGACGGCTTATGGCCAGCTCGAAAAATCTCCATGATGCTCTCCTGTCATTTTCAGAGGCCCAAAGCCCGAGGAAACTGAACAGAAGATATGTCGCCTTGCCGGGCTTTATTAGACCGAATAAACTTCATGCACTTATGAGATAAGATCAACAATGCCGCGTGACCAGATTAATGAACTCGCCGCTTTCCTCATTGTCGCACGGGAACGCAGCTTCACCAAGGCAGCTGCCGAACTTGGCGTGACACCGTCTGCGCTGAGTCACACTGTCAAGGGATTAGAAAGCCGCCTTGGGCTTCGGCTCCTCTCGCGCACAACACGGACGGTAGCCCCAACAGAGGCTGGCGAGCGGCTGCAACGCCGGATTGGGCCACTGTTTGAACAAGTTTCGGCTGAGCTGGACGCCATTACATCAATGCGGAACAAGCCAGCAGGGTCAATTCGGATCACCTGCGTTGACGCCGCCATAGAAACGGTTTTCCGGCCAAAGCTGGGGGCGTTTCTACAAAAATACCCTGATATCAAAGTCGAGCTCAGCATGGATTATGCCCTTGTCGATATCGTCGGCGAACGGTTTGATGCTGGTGTTCGGATCGGCGAAGCGTTAGAGAAGGACATGGTCGCGACCCGGATTAGCCCTGACTGGCGGTTCTGTGTCTTAGGTTCTCCAGCCTATTTTGAACGTCGTTCGCCCCCCAATACGCCATACGAACTAAGCAACCATAATTGTATCAATATGCGTATGACCACAGCCGGAGGAAATCTTCGCTGGGAGTTTAGAAGCCCGGAAGGGCACGATTTTATGCTGCGGGTTGAAGGGCAGACTACCTTCAGCAACAGCATGTTGGTTCTAGCAGGCGCTTTGGATGGGCTTGGCCTTGGTTATGTTCCGTATGAACTGGCGGAGACCTATCTGAGAGAAGGCAAGCTGGTTGATGTCTTGTCAGAATGGTGCCCTCTCTATGAAGGATACTATCTTTATTATCCCAGCCGGAAGCTCAATTCACCGGCATTCTCAGCCTTTGTTGAGGCAATGCGCTTCAATGAATGACAGCCGTTTCTGAAAATAGCGTGGCAGCCCGTCCGTCGTCAGATACATTAAAACAGTCATCTACCACGGATTTCGTACTTGGGTAGCATACCGACTTGAGACTTATTAGGGCATAACGATATCCGCTCGAGGGAGATATGTGATGGGTGACCGTAACCTGTTCCAAAATTTGACGCCTGAACAAGTCGCGGAACACTTAGAATCCGCTTATACCCTTGCTTGTTCCTCCTTG
Source organism: Acidocella aminolytica 101 = DSM 11237 (assembly GCF_900129125.1). Taxonomy (GTDB): domain Bacteria; phylum Pseudomonadota; class Alphaproteobacteria; order Acetobacterales; family Acetobacteraceae; genus Acidocella; species Acidocella aminolytica. The sequence continues at coordinate 57,337 of NZ_FQVJ01000019.1, forward strand.
CGGGAAGCATTGGCGCGCTACGTCAAGACCGGCGCTCCGCCTACGCCAGCCGAAAGGAGCCATTTTCGTTACCCAAGGCTTGACATAACCTGGCAGCCCACGGGCGCAACACAATATACCAACCGAGCCTGGGCCAAGCTGCAGAAGCCAGGTCTCTATTCTACCACCATCACCCAGCCGAGTTTCTTCCGTTCTTATCTGCTGGAGCAATTGCGGCCATTGGTTGCAGAATTTGGAGCCAGACTCTCGGTTGGAGTCAGCGACCTAGAAATTCCATATCCATACGTGACCGAAAGCGGGGATGAGTTCGTCCGAGGCAATGTCCAGGTTGCGGATCTCGCACGCCTCTTCCCAACGCCGCGCCTATCCACGGTGGGCGACGAAGTAGCCGATGGGCTTTGGCATTTCGGCCCCGATGAACCCCGGCCTCTGGCCTTGTTCGATGCCGTGCGGACAGACTTCTCTCTGAAGCGCCTGCAGCACTATACTGGTACGCATTGGAGTCAGATTCAACCCTGGATTCTGCTGACCAACTACCAGCGTTATGTTGATGGCTTCGTCCGCTACGGACTTGAGGAACTTGCTCGCGAAGGATCGCCCTATATTGCGTTGCACCTACCCGGCGGCCTGAGTGTGAAGCGCGACACGCCGACCAAGGAAGCGGAGCGCATTGTTGCGCACGCGCCATGGCAGAGTTTCCAGATGCCCGCCTATAATTTGGAACGCAGGGACAGACAGAGTGGCACGACCATTGTGAATATTGGAGTTGGGCCTTCGAACGCAAAGAATATCACCGATCACCTAGCCGTTCTGCGCCCAAATTGCTGGCTCATGATTGGCCATTGCGGCGGTTTACGGCAAAGCCAAGTGATTGGCGACTACGTTCTCGCCCACGGGTATTTGCGGCGTGACAAAATTCTTGACGAACTTCTGCCGCCGGAAGTGCCCGTACCAGCGCTTGCCGAAGTTCAGCTTGCGCTTCAGGAAGCGGCCGCCCGGGTTACTGGTGAGCGCGGAGAGGCATTAAAGCGACGACTGCGTACGGGTACAGTTGTGACCTATGACGACCGTAATTGGGAACTACGCTGGAGTCAGGAGCGGCGGCGTATCAATCTTAGCCGCGCCATTGCCGTCGATATGGAAAGCGGCACGCTTGCCGCGCAGGGATACCGCCTGCGCGTACCTTATGGGACGCTACTTTGTGTTTCCGACAAACCACTGCACGGAGAGATCAAACTTCCCGGCGCAGCCTCAGCTTTCTATCAACGCGCAGTAGGAGAGCATCTGCAGATTGGTCTGGAAACGATCGATCTACTGCGCGATCAACTGCATTCGCTGCACTCCCGGAAGCTTCGAGCTTTTGATGAGCCTGTGTTCCGATAATCTGAAAAAGGTGAGCCCTGCCTTCTTCTCGTTGCACGGCATAAACAGCCTTGCACTTATTAAACGGCTTGTCTTTTAAAGAACGAGCCAAGGAAGCATAAAGGTTCACCTTTCTAAAAATTCGCTCCCAAGTTAGCTGCCCAGAAATAAGCGCGGTGGCGGCTCGGCGTTCAAACAGCCGCACAAAACAACCATACCCCAGAGCAGCAGCGAGGTAGCGGCAGCGGCACGGCTCGCTTTGGTCAGTCCTTGCTCAGACGCCAACTGCCCCGGCAAATAACGCCAGTTAAACCAAAGCGCGTTGGCAAAACCCAAAGCAATAAAAAGAAGCTTCGGCGTCAGCCAATCATGGCTGCCAACGGCGACAGGGTCATAAAAAAACAAAGCAAATCCCGTGATCATCGCTAGCGTCAGAGTCACGTAGACACACGGCAACACCAGTTTGAGCAATGGCCGCAGCGGCAAGTCCGGCGCAACGCCCAGCAGGCGTAAATCCAGCACCGCAATCGCCCCAAAAAACATACAAACCGTCAGAACATGGAGCGCGCGAATTAAAAACTGCCATGGCTGAAGCGAAATCGTGAAGTCACGATTGTACAAAGCCACAAGCCAGTGCGCGGGAATACGGTACGGATCGAGAGCGTTGGCGATCTCAAGGCCAAAAGTCATGAAGCGGCAATTCCTGTCAAAAGACGGGCTGGTCAGCCCTCTTGATATTGCAAATAATTTGCATTAACTGCTCAATATCGCAAATGAGAACTATTTACAACATTGAAAGGAGACTCGCGTGCATGGCGGAAAAAGACATAATTTTCAGCAGACTGGCTCTAAGCCTCGCCGCAGCTGCCACCGCCCTGCCCGCCATGGCGGCGCCGCTCCATCTGGTTTTGGAAAGCCATCACTTTACCCCGGATCACATCACCGTTCCTGCGGGAAAGCGCTTCAAGCTGCTGGTCACCAGCCATGACACCACTCCTGACGAGTTCGAGAGTCCCGATCTACGGGTCGAGAAAATTCTCATGCCCGGCCAAACCATTACTGTAATGGCCGGCCCTCTTAGCCCGGGCCGGTATAAATTCTACGATGACTACCACCCTGAATCCGCCCATGGCATTGTGGAGGCCAAATAATGTTGGCCAGCTTCATCATCGTCTTCCGTGAGGTGCTCGAGGCGGGGTTGATTGTCGGCATTGTTCTTGCCGCCACGGCAGAAATCCCGCGCCGCGCGCCTTATTTGTGGGGCGGGCTGTTGGCGGGGTTTGCTGGCGCTGGGTTGGTGGCCGCCATACTGGGTGAACTCACCGACGCTTTTGCTGGCAACGGCCAAGATGTTTTCGATGCGGCCATTTTAGGCTTTGCCGTGCTGATGCTGGGCTGGCACGCCGCCTGGATGTCCCGTCACGGCCGCGAAATGGCCAATCAGATGCGCGAAATGGGTGCCGAAATTGCCGCTGGTCACCGCACCATGCTGGCCATGGCCGCCGTCATAGCCATTGCCATCCTTCGCGAAGGCTCTGAAGTTGCCTTGTTCCTTTACGGAATCGCCACAGCCGCGCCGCTTGGGGCGGCCGCCTTAATCAGTGGCGGGATGCTGGGAGTGCTCACTGGCGGTGCGGTTTCCTGGGCTTTATACCGTGGTCTACTGGCTATTCCCTTAAAGCATCTGTTCGGCGTCACGTCCACTCTCATCGCCCTTTTGGCCGCTGGCATGGCCGGGCAAGCCGCCGCCCTGCTGGCGAACGACAATTACATTCCAGCTCTAGGCTACCAACTCTGGAACACGTCCTGGCTACTCTCCACCGGCTCCATCGCCGGAAAAGCCGCCCAGGCCCTGCTCGGCTATTCGGACCGCCCCATGGGCATTCAACTTCTTATCTGGGTAATCACTCTTTTTTCCCTTCTTTGGCTGTCGCACCGCGCGTCACGCCCTCAAACCCTTCATCGTCAGGAGACTTGATTTATGCATAAACTTATAGCCTGGGCCTCGCTTTTCAGCTTTGTCGCGGCGGCGGCTCAGGCCAAGGAATATTATGTCGGTGGCCCTGACTATCATGCCGACATGGAAATCGTCTCCTCTTTTCTTCTGGGTGTGGAGATGTCCCCCACGCCTCCAAACATGGTGATGGGGCCTGATACAATCCATCTCGAGGTGGATCTGCACGCCACCGCCAACAACCGCTGGGGCTACCCGGACCAAGCCTGGATTCCCTATGTGAAGATCAGCTATATTCTGACCAAAGAGGGATCAAATTGGTCTCATAAAGGCGTGCTGTTGCCAATGTCTGCCAATGACGGACCGCATTATGCTGAGAGCCTAACCATGGACGGTCCAGGAAAATACCATGTGGTTTATACCTTCCAGCCGCCTTCGGTGAGTGGCTACTATCGGCATAAAGACGCTGCGACCGGCATTCCCCCTTGGTGGAAGCCATTCACAGAAGGTTTCAGCTTTAACTATCCAGCAAAAAGCTGACTTCTTTACCGCTCCTGCGGCCAGGCTTACGGATTGCTCATGGCCAATGCGCCAGCTTCTGCCCAGCCACAGGGACGGTGAACAAATCAAAGGCAAGCTAAACGCCAAGCAATCCGCCTTGCGCGGGGAAGGCGGAGCGCCTGCGCTAGCGCACCTCCCGGTGGGTCAGCTGAGTGACCATAAGAGCGCTTACAAAGTGTTAGGCGCTTGCCCTGGGGCCAGATGCTCATCTCCGCCCATGGCCATGAAAGCAACCGGTGCCGGGGTGAGCTCGCAACAGGGGGCTGTCGGACAGATATCTAAAACAAAAAGCAAAAGCAGGCCATGGACTATGACAATGAGTTCCATAGGCGACGTCATAAAGTCGAAAACGTGTTCGCAAAGCCCGAAGATTGGAGGCGTATCATCACACGTTACAACAAATGCGTCCACACACTCCCGCCGCAATCAATATTGCCCTCAATCCCATTCTATCCCAAAGAATTGCCCCTGATCCAAGCGAGAATATTACCGGATTTTGAGCAGGTTATTTTTATCTCTTTTAATTCAATATTTCTTGATATATTAAATCATCATGGACGAAGCTCAAGCCCTCAACGCATTTTCAGCTCTCTCACAGGAAACGAGGCTACGGATTGTGCGGCTCCTTGTAATAGCTGGACCGGAAGGCATGGCCGCCGGGGCAATTGGGAAGGAACTGCGCGTTGCCTCGTCCCGCCTCTCCTTTCATTTATCGCATCTTGAACATGCCGGGTTGATTCAGTCGCAACGTGAAGGCCGGTCGATCCGGTACACAGCGTCTTACGCGGCGCTGTCCAGCCTGATTGCATTTCTGATGCGTGATTGCTGCCAGGGGCGGCCCGAAGTATGTGCGGCGACCATGAGCGCGCTGTCGGCCTGTGACTGCCTCCCCCCTGCCCCCCTCAAGATACCAACTAAGGAGCGCGCAATGCAGGTGACCATCTACCATAACCCCGCGTGCGGTACGTCACGCAATGTTCTGGCGATGATTCAAAATAGCGGTGAAGAGCCCCTTGTCATCGAATATCTAAAAACACCACCTAGCAGGGCCGAACTGTCTGATCTGATTCAGCGGATGGGCGTACCGGTTCGCAGCGTCTTGCGGGAAAAAGGCACACCCTATCATGAGTTGGGCCTGGATAACCCGGACCTCACGGATGATGCGTTGTTAGATGCCATGATGGCGCACCCCATCCTTATCAACCGCCCCATTGTCGTGACGGATTTGGGGGTACGGTTGTGCCGCCCTTCCGAGACTGTGCTTGAGATATTGCCAAATCCGCAGCGCGGGACCTTCACGAAGGAAGATGGCGAAGCTGTGATTGACGCGGCAGGCCAGCGCGTGGACAAGCCGGGCCATGAGTGAACTCACTGCCCCCCCCAACCAAGCGTCCGGCATGGGGGTTTTTGAGCGTTATCTGACAATATGGGTCGCGCTTTGTATTATCGCTGGCATTGTTCTGGGCCAGCTTACCCCGGGCCTGTTTCATGCGCTTGGCAACGCGACCTTTGCACAGGTGAATTTGCCTGTCGCCGTGCTCGTCTGGCTGATGATCGTGCCCATGCTGTTGAAGATTGACCCAGCGGCGCTTCGCCATGTCGGCAAGCATTGGCGAGGCATGGCCTCAACGGTTGGCGTAAACTGGCTAGTCAAGCCTTTCTCCATGGCGTTTTTAGGCTGGCTTTTCATCGGCCATCTGTTCCGTCCCTTTCTCCCGGCGGATCAGATCAATTTCTATATGGCGGGACTTATTTTGCTGGCCGCCGCCCCTTGCACGGCGATGGTCTTCGTCTGGTCAAATCTTGTCGAAGGCGAACCGCATTTCACGCTGACCCAAGTGGCGCTGAATGACAGCATCATGATCGTAGCGTTTGCGCCTATCGTGGCACTGCTGCTGGGACTTTCCTCAATTACGGTGCCGTGGAATACGCTTGTTTTGTCCGTGGTGCTTTATATCGTGGTCCCAGTGACGGCCTCGCAGCTATGGCGGCGGACGCTACTAACAAAAGGCGGTCAACCCGCGCTCAGCAGCACCCTGAAAACACTGGCGCCTTTGTCTTTATCGGCGCTTCTGCTTACACTGATTTTGCTCTTTGGCTTGCAAGGGCAGCAAATTGTCCGGCAACCCGCCATCATCGCGCTGCTGGCCGTGCCGATCATTATTCAGGTTTATTTCAATGCGGGCCTTGCCTATTGGATCAACCGCAAGCTCGGCGTTGAGTGGTGCGTGGCCGGCCCCTCCGCGTTGATTGGCGCCAGCAATTTCTTTGAACTTGCGGTTGCCACGGCCATTGCGTTGTTTGGCTTCCAATCTGGCGCAGCGCTAGCAACGGTTGTGGGAGTGCTAGTTGAGGTGCCGGTGATGCTTTCGGTGGTAAAAATCGTCCGTCACTCACGCGGCTGGTATGAAAGGGGCCGTTCATGAGCTTACGTACACTCCCCGACCCGGACAATGTACCTGCCCTGGAAAAAGCATTTGCCACCCCTCGCCCCGCAGCCGGGCTTGGCCCGAACGATCCGCCACCCCGCATCCTGCTGCTTTACGGCTCTTTACGGCCACGGTCATTCTCGCGCCTGGCGGTTGAAGAAGCCGCGAGGATTCTGCGTTTCTTTGGTGCGGAAACCAGAATTTTCGACCCCTCGGATTTGCCCCTGCCGGATCAGGTCAAAGGCGACGACCATCCCGCAGTGCGGGAATTACGGAACCTGTCTTTGTGGTCCGAAGGGCAGGTCTGGTGCAGCCCCGAGCGGCACGGCCAGATTACCGGAATCATGAAGGCCCAGATTGACCATCTGCCACTTGAAATGGGCGGAATCCGGCCCACCCAGGGGCGCACGCTTGCCGTCATGCAGGTCTCAGGCGGTTCGCAAAGCTTCAATGCCGTGAACACGCTGCGGCTGCTTGGCCGCTGGATGCGGATGTTCACCATCCCCAACCAATCCAGCATCGCCAAGGCATTTCAGGAATTCGACGAAGCAGGCCGCATGAAGCCTTCCGCCTATTACGAACGCATTGTCGACGTGATGGAGGAGCTGGTGCGGTTCACAATCTTGCTGCGTCCGCACGCAGCACTTCTGGTTGACCGGTATTCTGAACGAAAAGCCGACGCCATCCGCGAAGCAAAAGCCGACCTGGCCTCCCAGGCCAAAGCGGCAGGCTCATAATAAGAAGGCCGGCAAAGCCTCAACTCAAGGCTTTTCCGGCCTCACACTCCCCAAGCGCGCCGCCGCCAGGCTGGCGAATATTTTAATCAAAAAGCATGGCAGACCAGGCTCGGAACAGCTTGATTATCAAGGCCGGACGCACCCTTGGCGCCCCTGCTTCCGTCTCGTCTAAGGCGCTCCTTGACTTCCAGATCGGACCATCCGCATAGTATTAAGGGGGAGCAATGAGTGCTTAACGGAGACTATCCTGGACACCTCATATCATCGCTCCGGTTTGATGTAACGCTTCAAGAGAGGAGTCGATCTTGAAAAGAAAAACTTTCGTTGCGATGATCGCGCCGTTGGCGCTGGGTCTGGCCTATGTGGCCGCACCGCAGACTGCCCGCGCGCAGAGCAGCGCAACCAACATCGTGGTTGGCGCTGACACAACCTTCCCGCCCTTCGAGACCGAGGTGGACGGCAAAGTGTCCGGCTTCGATATCGACATGATCAGGGCGATTGCCAAGGCTGAGGGCATGACCGTCACGATCAAGACGCTGCCCTTCAACGGGATTATTCCCAGCCTGCAGACCGGCGCTCTGGACGCCGCCGTGGCTGGGATCACCATCAAAACCAGCCGCATGCAGAACGTTGATTTCAGCGATGCCTATTACAAGTCTGGCCTGTCCATTCTGGTCAAAAAAGGTTCCGGCATTAAGGGCTTCGCTGACCTGAAGGGCCATGTGGTCGCCACCAAGAAGGCCACCTCCTCGGTCGACTACCTGCAGCAGCACGGCTTTGACATGAACCATGTCAAGCAGTTCGCGAACATTGACTCCGCCTATCAGACACTGGAAACCGGCGGTGCGGACGCGGTGATTTTCGACAACCCGGTGAATGTGAACTTCAAGATCCAGCACCACAATGTGGAAACTGTTGGGCCGCTGCTGACCGGTGAGTATTACGGCATCGCCATCAGCAAGAAAGACCCTGCGCTGGTCGCCAAGATCAATGACGGTCTAGCCAAGATCAAGGCGGACGGCGAATACCACCAGCTGTTTGTGAAGTATTTTGGCGGCGACACCAGCGGCGAAGTGAACGCCGTGATGAAGCCGGCTTCCGTTGCTGTTTCGGACTAAGTAAAGCCCCTTTTATGAGGCTGGATGCCCAACTCAGGCAGCCAGCCTCATACAATACGCGCTGTGAGTGTGTTTTTGCATAGGGTTTGAAACGTCAAGGCGATTTTTTGGCTTTATTCTTTATATCCGTTGCATCGAAACAGCATTTTGACGCCTGCACACCGCGTTCCGCGATGCACCCCAAGGCCGCCAGGACATGCCCTGGATCCTGCATCTTCCTTATAAATCAAGCGTAAGGTAGTACAGCGTCATGAACGTTGTCTGGCAAAATCTTCCGGTCATTCTGGGGGGGCTGGCGCTGACGATTCAGTATTCGATCGTTGCCATCATATTGATGGTGATTATCGGGCTGTTCGCGGCACTCATGCGTCTCTCCACGTTTGCACCGTTCCGGTGGATCTCTTCTGCTTATGTTGAGATGTTCCGGTCCACCCCGCTGCTGGTGCAGCTTTTCTTCATCGTGCTTGGTCTACCCGCAATTCTGCCGGTGAACCAATGGTTCGGGCAGCTTATGTACCCGATCCTCGCCGCCGCCCTGACGCTGAGCCTGAACGAAGGCGCCTATGTCACCGAGATCATCCGCGCCGGTATTCTCGGTGTTGATCGGGGACAGAAGGAAGCGGCCATGAGCATTGGCATGACCGGCTTTCAGACGATGCGCTACATCGTTCTGCCGCAAGCCTTCAAGCGGATGATTCCGCCTCTGGTCAACCAAGCGGCGCAAACCATCAAGGATACCTCTCTTTTGGCCCCCGTTGGCGTGGCCGAATTGGTGTATAAAGGCGAAATCGTGATCGCCGCGACTTTCGCCTCCTTCACAATCTGGGCGCTTGTCGCGCTGCTTTACTTCATCGTGATCTTCTCCGTTTCCAAATGCGCGTCTTACATGGAAAGGAGGCTGCAAGTTGATAAGCGTTAAAAATCTGCACAAATCCTTCGGCCACCATGAGATTCTGAAAGGAATCACCAATCATGTGGAAGAGCGGGAGGTGGTTGTCGTCATTGGCCCGTCGGGCAGTGGCAAAAGCACCTTCCTGCGCTGCCTCAACGGGCTGGAGTCAGTCACCAGCGGCGAAATTGAAATCGTCGGAATGAACCTGACCGAACCCAAGACCGATATCCATAAGCTGCGCCAGCATGTCGGCATGGTGTTTCAGCAGTTCAACCTGTTCAAACATCTGACGATTTTGGAAAACATCACTATCGGTCCGCGCAAGGTCAAGAAGATACCCGAAGCCGAAGCCAACGCCACCGCGCGCGAGCTGCTGGCCAAGGTTGGCCTGCCAGGCAAGGAAGCCAGCTACCCCGACCAGCTTTCAGGCGGCCAGCAGCAACGCGTTGCCATTGCCCGCGCCCTGGCGATGAAGCCAGACGTGATGCTGTTTGACGAACCAACCTCCGCCCTCGACCCCGAAATGGTGGGCGAAGTTCTCCAGGTGATGAAGAACCTCGCGGCCGAGGGCATGACCATGGTCGTCGTGACGCACGAAATGGGCTTCGCGCGTGAAGTCGGCCACCGGGTGATCTTCATGGACGGCGGTTACGTCGTCGAGGAAGGCAACCCCAAGGACCTCTTCTCCAATCCGCAGATGGAACGGACGAAGAATTTTCTCGCGAAAGTTCTCTGACCCTCAAAAGCTCCTGGCTCACCGGCCAGGAGTTTTTTTATGCCCCTGCGGACGCGTAAAATTGCATGATCACGGCGCCGGGTTGTAAGTCTCGCGCCAATGTCGCCATACCCCGCCGATCCTCTTGATATCCTCCATCGCGTTTTTGGCCATGCGGGCTTTCGCGGGCAACAGGAACAAGTTGTGCGCCATGTCACGGCGGGCGGAGACGCGTTGGTGCTCATGCCCACCGGCGGCGGCAAATCGCTTTGTTATCAGCTCCCTGCCCTCTGCCGCCCCGGCATGGCCGTTATCGTCTCCCCTTTAATCGCCCTGATGCGCGATCAGGTCGCGGCGCTGCGGCAAGTGGGGGTAGAGGCAGCGGCGCTCAATTCCAGCCTGACGGGGCCAGAACGTGCACAAGTCCGTGCCGCCATGCGGGAGAACCGCCTGAAGCTGCTCTACGCCGCGCCGGAACGGCTGATGGTGCCAGATTTTCTGGACATGCTGGCTGGTACGCCCATCTCCCTCATCGCCATCGACGAAGCTCATTGCGTCAGCCAATGGGGGCATGATTTCCGCCCGGAATATCTGCAACTCGCGATGCTGGCCGAACGCTTCCCCAACGTGCCTCGCATCGCTCTGACCGCCACGGCGGACCCTCAAACCCGGGAGGATATCGCAAAACGGCTGGGGCTGGAGGAATCCGCGCGGTTTGTTTCCAGCTTTGATCGGCCGAATATACGCTACGCGGTCATGCCCAAATCCGGGCCCATGAAGCAGCTACAAACCTTCCTGAAGGCGCATGAGGAGGAGAGCGGCATTGTCTATTGCCTCAGCCGCAATGCTGTGGAGGAAACCGCCAACGCCCTCTGCACGCAAGGGGTGAACGCACTGCCCTATCATGCCGGGTTGCCCGCGGACGTGCGCGCGGCCAACCAGGATGCGTTTCTAACCTCCGAGGGGCTGGTGCTAGTGGCAACCGTGGCGTTCGGCATGGGTATCGACAAGCCGGATGTACGCTTTGTGGTGCATCTAGACCTGCCTTCCAGCCTCGAAGCCTATTACCAGGAAACTGGCCGCGCCGGGCGCGACGGCCTGCCCGCCGAAACGCTGCTGCTTTATGGAATGCAGGATCTGGTGCTGCGCCGGAGCATGATTGAACAAGGCAGTTCCCCGCCGGAGATCAAACGCGTGGAGCGCGCCAAGCTTGAGTCTCTGCTGGGCGTGTGTGAAACCGCCACCTGCCGCCGCCAGGCCATTCTAGCGCATTTTGGCGAGATTCTGGCCCAGCCTTGCGGAAATTGCGACAACTGCCTGAACCCGGTGGAAACCTGGGACGGCACGGTGGCGGCGCAAAAAGCCCTCTCCGCCGCCTGGCGCACACGCCAGCGTTTTGGCGTCGGGCATCTCACAGATATTCTGCTGGGCACGCTTAACGAAAAAATCGAACGCTTCGGTCATGACAAGCTACCCACCTTCGGCGTGGGAACGGAGCTGGACCGCAAAGGCTGGGGGGCTGTATTCCGCCAGCTTATCGCACGTGGCGCGCTGGAAGTGGACCACGACTCCTACGGCGCGCTCTGCGTGACCGAATATGGCGACGCCGTGCTGCGCGGACGGGAGAAAATCTTCTTCCGCCAGGACCATGGCGGTAAAAGCGCGCGGGCCATGCTGAAGAAAAAAGCTGAACGCATCGCCCTCGCCCCTGCGGACGAAAAACTCTTCGAAGTACTGCGGGCGGAACGCGCGCGCCTCGCCAAAGAACAGAAACTACCCGCTTATGTGATTTTTCACGACGCCACCCTGGCCGCCATTGCCTCAGCCCGCCCCAAAGACCGGCAAGAGCTCGGGCAACTACCCGGCTTGGGCACCACCAAGCTGGACCGTTATGGCGATGCAATTTTGGCGATTGTGAACCAAGCTAATTAACAGCTGAACTTACGCCATCAGCAATTTTCAATTGTGTGAATATGAATCGGCGTTGTCAGAGAGACTGACGGCCTGTCGCTGCGCCCGGCACCTAACAGAATTTGAACACCGCCTGATGGGCAAATACGGGCTGAAACTCGGCCATCTTCATTTATAGTGATTCCAAATAAGAACGGATTGACGTATTATTGAGCCATCTTCTGGAGGTGGCTTTGAGCTATAGCGTTGATTTGCGTGAGCGAGCTGTGAGTTATAGTGATTCCCATTAACAACGTTACGCGCTAAACTCTGTCATCTTTAATGGGTGTCGGCGGATGAGCTACAGCGTTGATTTGCGTAAGCGTGTTGTTGATTACGTGCGCCAGGGTGGAGGGTGCACCGAGGCTGCGCGGATTTTTGACGTCAGCCGCATGACCATCCACCGCTGGCTTTGCAGAGAAGATTTGACGCCGAGACCTGCCAAGGAGCGCCGGCGTAAGCTCGATAAAGCGGCTCTGGCGGCGCATGTTCTCGAACATCCCGAGGCCCTTCTGAGGGAGCGGGCCGAGGCGTTTGGGGTGAGCATCAACGCGATCTGGGTG